>NZ_CP020569.1:1056000-1408000 GCF_002082195.1 Streptomyces gilvosporeus
CGAGTTGGACCTGCCCCTGCTCGTCCTGCACTCGCCTACCGACAACACCGTCGACATCTCCAACGCCGGGGAGATCTTCAACGAGGCACGGCACCCGCGAAGCTTCGTCTCGCTCGAAGGAGCAGACCATCTCCTGACCGCACGAGGACAAGCGCAGCGAGCAGCCCACATCATCAGCGCCTGGGCCGACCAGTACATCCACGGGTCACATCCCGCGGGACAGACGTCCCAGGTGGTCAAGAGCTCGCTCGGATAGGTACCTCGGACAGGCACCTCGGATAGGTACGGGGTCACGGTCGTCGGGCCGGACGACCAACTGATGTGCCGAGCCTCCTCCCGGGCGTGAGGAGGCTCGGCACGTCAACCGTTGTCCAGGAGACCTGCCCCGGCACCAGGATTCAGCCCCGCAGTTCCGTCAGGAACTCGACCAGCGCGGCGTTCACCTCCTCGGGCCGCTCCTGCTGGGTCCAGTGGCCGCAGCCCGGCAGCTCGATCGGCTCCCGGCGCAGATTGGGCATCAACTCCGGGAGTTTGGCGATGAGTTCGCGCGCACCGGGGAACGCCGGGACGAGGTCGCGGTCGCCGTACATGTACAGCGCGGGCGAGCTGACGACCGCGCCCTGCCAGGCGGCGGTCAGCTCCCAGTTGCGGTCCAGGTTGCGGTACCAGTTCAGGGCGCCGGTGAAGCCCTTGGCGTAGTTCTCGGTGAGCTCGTCCAGATCCTGTTCGGTGAGCCAGTCCGGCAGCACCTCGGGGTCGATCGCGTCCGCGAGCCAGCCCCGCGCCGGGTCGGACACCAGGGCCTGGTCCGGGTGGCCGGCGCCAGGGGCGTCACCGGAGGCGGAGTAGAACAGCTTGCGCAGAGCGGTACGGGTGTCCTTGGCGAACTCGGCGTCGGCGACGCCGGGTTGGTTGAAGTAGTTCCAGTAGAACCGTCCGCCGAACCGCTCCTGCATGGCCTTGAGCGGCGGGTGCTCCCCGCGGAACGGCGGCGGCACGCTCAGCCCGGCCACCCCGCGCACCACGTCGGGCCGCAGCAATGCGGTGTGCCAGGCAACCGGTGCACCCCAGTCGTGCCCGACGACGAACGCCTGCTTCTCGCCCAGGGCTTGGATCAGCCCGATCACGTCCCCGACGAGGTGGAGGATGCTGTACGCGTCCACGTCCTCCGGGTGGTCACTGCGGCCGTATCCGCGCTGATCGGGGGCGACCACATGGAACCCGGCGGCGGCCAGCGGGGCGAACTGATGACGCCAGGAGTGCCAGGACTCGGGGAAGCCGTGCAGCAGCACGACGAGGGGGCCCTCGCCCTCCTCCGCGATGTGCAGCCGGATGCCGTTCACGTCGATCATGCGATGCTCAACCATGGGCCAAACCTAACCTCATGCGATACACATAGTGGTGAACCAGCCGTAAACCCGCGCCGGCGGGCCCGGAAGAGCCGCGCCCGCCGCGCCTCGGAGGCAGAGAAGCCGGACGTGCAGCCTTGCTGACCCTCCGCCTGCGTCGAGAACGCCTGGCTGTCGCTCTTCTGCTCAAAACCCGAAGAGGAATCACACGTCGTGCCGTACATGTTGTACGTGGCGTTCACGTGCGGCCCGCCGAGGGTCCATACCGCCGTGATTCTGTCGTTCGCACCGGAGCCGGCAAATGAGTGATCGGCGGAATCGGAGAACGCGTCATCACCCAAGTAGTAGTCCGTGTAACGGCGAAGGGTTACCGTTGCCGAGATCTTCCCCGCCGGAAGTGTCGCCGTCCGGCACTGATCGACGGGGAACGAATCGTTGGCGTAATGGCCCGGGGTCTGTGTGTCGCTCGAAGCATCCTCCTTGATGGTGTAGTCGATGTCAGCGCTGGCGGCGTAGCCTCGCCGATTGCACACCGTGATTGCGTGCCGGTGCGCCCGCAGTAAGGCGTCAGCCGAGCAGGAACGGGGCCAGCTCCAGGGCGACGCGCAGCTCCAGCGTGCCTGCTGCGGTGGTGGACGAGGGCAGGAGTTCCTCGGCGCGTTTGACCCGGTAGGTGACGGTGTTGCGGGCCACATGCAGAGCGCCGGCGGCGGCCCTCAGGCTGCGTTCCTCAGCGAGGTACACCCGCAGGGTCTCGCGCAGCTCCCGTACCCGGGCGCCGTCGGAGGCCAGCGGGCCGAGGAGGTCGTGCACGAACCAGCGGGCGTGCTCGGGGTCGGCGGTGGCCAGGGCGACGAGGCGTACCTCGCGGTGGTCGGTCAGCCAGTCGCCGGGCGCGAGCCGGGCGACGCGTTCCGCCGCGCGTGCGCCGTGGTGGCTGCGGCGCATCCCGGCCGTGCCGTGTGCGGGCGGGCCGAGGGCGAGGCGGACACCCGGGGCGCGGTCGGTGCCGGTCCGCACGCGGTCGGTCAGACCGGTGAGGTCGTCGGGCGCGTGCAGCCACAGCCAGGCGGTGTCCGCCGTGGCGGGGACGGTCAGCGGGTTGCCGGTGCCGAGCGTGTGGGCGAGTGCGGTCGCCGTGTGCTGGAGCCGTTCGGCGGCGGGCAACGGGTCTTCGGTGCGGTCGCACCACAGCACGGCGGCCAGATGCGTACGGGTGACGTCGTAGCGCAGCCGTCGGGTCGCGGCTTCCGGTTCCACCGGGCGAGCGGCCAGCAGATCGTCGATCGTCGCGCGGCGGGCCGCTTCGTCGCTGCCGCGCCAGCGGTCCCGTTCGGCGATGTAGGACTCGGCCAGCAGGCTGGCGTGGGCGTCGGCGTGGGCGAAGAGCTCCTCGGTGATCCGGCGCAGCTCGGTGAGGCGTTCGCCGGCCGGGACGTACCGCTCGACGGCCGAGGTCAGTTCCTGGCTGAACCTGGCGTGGCCGAGCCGCACCCCGCGCAGGACCTGGTCGAGCCGGAGGCCCCGGCGCGCGAACTCGCGGCAGCTCTCCAGGGCCTCCTCGGGCAGTGTGACGCCTTCTCCGAAAGCCTCGCCGGAGCCTTCGGTGAGCAGCAGGCGCAGGGCCGCCAGGACCGTCGATTCGGTCGAGCGCCGCAGGGTGGCCAGCGGCGCCGGGCCGCCGCCGTGTTCGGGGACCTGCTCCAGGATCTCCGCGGCCATGGCATCGGCGGTCTGGAGCGCCCACCGGACCGGCTCGGGACCCAGGACGGCGGCCGTGGCGGTCACGGCGGCCGGTGGAATCGCCGGATCCTGGTACGGGAGGTTCGGGTCCGGGCGGAGCTGCCGGAGCCACTGGCGTGTCATGGGTGTCGCCCTTCGGGTGCGTGGGGCGGGAGCCCGGTGACCGCACCGGGTCTCGCCCGCCTGCCCCACCCCTATCACCGGTACCTCCTGTCCGGGGGGACCGGCCCTCCCTCCCGGTGCGGACGGGAGGGAGGGCGTCACCTCACCGGGCGGGCACCGCAGCGGTGGACGACGTGCCGAGCCCCCGCCGTAGTGCCGCCACCAGGCCGGGCACCTGCTCCGTGCGGGACGTGCCGCCGAAGACGTAGTGGTCCGGGCGCAGCAACAGGGCTTCCTGGCCGCTGCGCGCCAAGTGCGCGCGGTAGGTGCCGTCGAGGTCGATGACGTCGGCGGCGCCGTCCGCCGCCGGGTCGTCGGTGAGCCGCAGGAGGCGGATGCCGAGCCGCTCGCACCAGCCGAGCGTCTCGTCGTCGAGCACGGTGCGCGGATCCTCGGTGCCGAGCAGCGCGAAACCGGTGCCGACGACCTGGTCGAACAGCCCGGTGCGGCCGCGGAAGCGCACCCGGCCCTGGCAGCCGAGCTGTCCGGCCGGGGCCTGCGGCGCGCCGTCCGCCGCCTGCCGCAGCAGTCCTCCGGTGAGGGCCTGCGGGGGCATGTCCGCCAGCGGGTCGCGGCCGGCCCGCCGGTCGGCGAGCATCTGCGCATCGCGCACAGCTGCCGCCGCGGGGTCCGGTTCGCAGATGATGCCGCCCAGGAAGACGGAGAGTTCGATGGCGTGCCGCAGGTGCTGGGAGCGTTCGGTGGTGTAGGTGTCCAACAGCGTTGCGTCGGCACGGCCGGAGAGCACGAGGTCCAGTTTCCAGGTGAGGTTGGCGGCGTCGCGGATGCCCGAGCACATGCCCTGCCCGGCGAAGGGCGGCATCTGGTGGGCGGCGTCCCCGGCCAGGAGCAGGCGGCCCTCGCGCCAGTTCTCGGCCCAGCGGGCCCGGAAGGTATAGACGGTGTGCCGCTCCAGGGTGGCGTTGCCCGGGTGCAGGTCCCAGTGGGCCAGGAGCCGCCAGGCGTTCTCCGCGCTGCCGAACTCCGCGGCCGAGTCGCCGGGCAGCAGCATGAACTCCCAGCGCCGGCGGCCGGGCCCGCCGGAGACGGCGGTGGTGGGCCGGAAGGGGTCGCAGACCTGGAGATTGCGCGGTGCGAACTCGCGGTTCCGGTCGTGCGGGATGACGTCCAGGACCAGCCAGTCGTGCTGGAAGCCGCGGTCCGTCATCGCCGTCGTCATCCGGGAGCGGACGAAGCTGTTGGCACCGTCGCAGCCGACGACGTACCGCGCGCGCAGCGTGCGATGCCGGCGTGCGCCGTCGCGGAACACCGGCTCGTCCCCGGCGCTCTCCGCGACGGTCAGGGAGACCCCGGACGCATCCTCGGCGAGGTCCACGGCCTCCCAGCCGCGCAGCACGTCGACCCCGGTGGTGCGGCGGACCTGTGCCTCCAGGGCGGCTTCCAGCTGCGGCTGGGTGAAGATGTTCATGGCCGGCCAGCCGGAGTGGCCGGTGTCCTCGAAGGCCAGCCGCAGCAGGGTCTCGCCCGTGCCGTTGCGCCATTCGTAGTCCGTGGCCGGCTCGCTGAAGGCGGGCAGGGCGTCCGCGAGGCCCAGCGAGGCCAGGATGCGGGCGACCTCGTGGTCGAAGACCACCGCCCGCGGCAACGGGTAGGGCTGCGGCCAGCGTTCGACGAGGCCGACCCGCCGGCCCCGTGCGCCGAGCTGGATCGCGGTGGTCAGCCCGACCGGCCCGGCGCCGACGACGAGTACGTCGTATACGCCCTCGTCGGTGGCTCCGGCGTCCGTGCGGTTGCCGTTCATGATGTCCTCCTTCCGTAGGGGTGCTCAGCCCGCGTCGTGGGCGCCGGTCATCAGCGCGGCGAGATCCTCGGGTTGGAGGAAGGAGGGCGGGACCGGCGGGCCCCAGTTGTAGAGCGAGCGGGCGTCCTCCCACACCCGGGGGGTCCACAGCTGGTCGTCGACGATGCAGTCCATATCGGCGAAGTACTCGGAGAAGTTGCCCGCCGGGTCCTTGAGGTACCAGAAGAAGTTCGAGCCGACATGATGGCGGCCCAGTCCCCAGACATGCCGTTCCGGGTGGCCCTCCAACATGCGCGTCGCCCCGCGCCCGACCTCGTCGACGTCGTCGACCTGCCAGGAGGAGTGGTGCAGGAAGGCGACGGGGGCCTGCTGCACCAGAACGCTGTGGTGATCGGTGGAACACCGCAGGAAGGCCGCGCCCGGCACCAGATCGCTGACCTTGAAACCCAGGCCCTCGGTGAAGAACCGCTGCGAGGCCGGCTGGTCGGTCGACCCGAGCACCACATGGCCCAGGCGGCGCGGCCGGACGGTGTCCTCGCGCAGCACCGCCGGTGCCCGGCCGTCGGGCCGCTCGGCGCGTCCGGGCCCGTTGTACGGCACCGGCGTGGAGGCCGACTGCACGAGGCGGGGCTGGATCTCGACGGTGACCGTCACCTCCGTCCCCGGATCGACCGCCCGCAGGCGGTGCCCGTCGCGGACAGAGGGCATCTCCAGACGATCCAGAGCGGCGCCGATCCGGCCGAGGTCGTCGGCGTCATCGACCGCGACGACCAGTTCGTCCAGCCGGCGACGGGCGGCGTGCACGATCTTCAGCTGCTCACCGCCGTCGGCCGAGGCGAAGCGCCCGCGGCCCAGAGCGGTGAGCCCGAAATCCGCGTAGTAGGCGTGGGTGGCATCGACGTCGGGCACGCCCATGGTGATCCGGGCGAGACGATGCAACGGCATGAGGGCTCCTTGAAACGTGAGAGCAGAAGGGGGCGTTCGGGTCAGGCGCGAAGGCCGTCCGGGTAATCGGGGCCCACGACCATCCGGTTGCGCAGCGCACCGATACCGTCGATCCAGCTGTGCAGCTCCTCGCCCGGGGCAAGGAATCGGCGCGGGTCACGGGCGCCTCCGACGCCCGCCGGGGTACCGGTGAAGACCAGGTCGCCGGGGAGCAGCGGGCAGACGGCGGAGAGCCACGCGATCTGCTGCGCAACCGGGAAAACCATCCGGCCGGTGCGCGATTCCTGCATCGTCTCGCCGTCGACGGCGCAGCCGAGCGCCAGATCGTCCGGGTCGGCGAACTCGTCGGGCGTGACCAGGACCGGCCCGGTCGGGCTGAAGCCGGGGAACGACTTGCCGAGCGTGAACTGCGGGGCAGGCCCCTGGAGTTGGATACGCCGCTCCGACAGATCCTGGCCCACGGTGAGACCGGCGACGTACCGCCAGGCATCCTTCGCGCGCACCCGGTGGGCGCGGGCGCCGATGACCGCGACCAGCTCGACCTCCCAGTCCACCATCGCGCTGGGCAGTTCCACTGTGTCGTATGGGCCGGCCAGCGACGTCGGGTACTTGGTGAACACGGCCGGCTGCGCGGGGGTGTCGAGGCCGGACTCCTCGATATGGTCGGCGTAGTTCAGCCCGACCGCGAACACCTGGCGCGGGCGCGGCACGGGGGCGCCGAGCCGGCGGTCCTCCAGCGGGATGCGCTCGGCCTCCCGCGCGGCAGGCGTCCGCGCCCAGGCGCTGAACTCCTCCCAGCGGTCGAAGACGGCCTGCGGGTCGGACGGGAAACGGCCGTCACTGGCCTTTTCGACATCGACCGCTCCGTCATCGTGGACAAGTACCAGACGGTTACCGAGATTTGCTGTGCGCACGGCGCACCACCTCCGGATGGGAAGGAAGGGGGAAGGGACAAGGGGAAAGGGGCGCGGCCGCACCGCACGACGCCGGGCTGCCGCGGGCGCCCGCGGCGCTCACACCCGGGCTCTGCGCCACCGCAGGTACTGGCGGGTGCCCTCGTCGGTGGTGGCCGTCAGCAGCAGTTCGTCCGGCTCGCTGTGGACGGCGCGCTCCAGGGTGACCCCCACCCAGGGCCCGTAATGGCTCGCGGCGACGTGATGGCGCACCGACCCGTCCGGCGTCCGCTCCCAGCGCCCGGCATACGCCACGGTCCCGCCGGACGCCCCCGCCTCGGTGGCCGTCTCCCGCCGGGCCATGGCCGCGTCGGCGATCGCCGGGTCGGTCGTCAGCAGCGCGCTCATCCAGCCGTCGGGGGTGTACAACAGCATCCCGCCGGGCCGATCCCCCAGCGGCCGGGTCTCCTTTCCGGCCCGTTCAACGGAACACTGCACCAGGTTCCAGCCGCCGACGATCTCGTCCTCGCCCTCGTCCATCCACGCCTCACAGATCTCGTTCGGAACGGCCCCACCGGACCGGGTGCACAGGGGCACCGGGAAGCGGCGGCCGGGCCACGGGGCGGCGGCCGCCGCCCACGCCCCGAGCCAATCGCAGCCCTCCCCCGCCGGACTCGGTCCACGAGCCCAAAGAACCGGTACGCGATTGCGCCCCGTGGACCCGGCCCCGGTCCACAGGGCGCTGGAGGGCCGTGGAAACGGCCGATCAGGCGTCGCACCACGACCTGGCGGAGGCCCCGCACCGCACCCGGCTGCCACCCGGCCGGAACGGCACCGGACGTGCGGGCTTGACCAGCGACCTGTCAGTGGTGACTGGCAGCATGGTGATCATGAGCCGAACCATCTCGTTCAACACCGCGGGCAGAGCCGACGTCGTGGCATTTCTCGGGGCCGGCGGGAATCTGACATCCCACCAGCAGCGCAACCTCGGCGTCATGCACGAGCTCGCGCAGGCCCGCTGGTACACCCAGGACACCATCTTCATCTCCATCAAGGGCTGACCGGGCCCCGCGTCCGATACGCCTCATGGCCTCGAAGCCGGAAAGACGATCAACTGGGAGGGGACCCCATGCAGTTCACCGCCGAACACACCGAGTGGGGCAGGGTGGACATCACGCTCGACGACTTGGGTTGCGGCCGGTCGTGGGAGGAGATCCACCGGGTGCGGGGCGTGCAACTGGTCTGCCCGGAGTGCCGTGGTCAGGTCTTCCCCCGGGTCTCCAAGTTGGGCACCCGGCACCTTTACCACCGGACCAGGCCCCCCTCGTGCTCCCTGGCGAACGAATCACTGGAGCACCACCTGCTCAAGCTGGAGCTGGTGACCTGTGCTCGCGCCGCCGGATTCCGTGCCGAGCTGGAGGTCGCCGCACCCACCGGGGAGTGGCGGGCGGATGTGATGGTCTTCAGCCCGGACGGCAACCGGCTGATGGCGCTGGAGGCGCAGCTGTCCCCCATCACGGCGGAGGAGATAGCGGCGCGCACCGGCCTGTACGAACGGGACGGGGTGCGGGTGTGCTGGTTCGGCATCCGGCCGCGCCCGTGGGTGGGCACCGTACCGACGCTGCTGGTCCAGGCCCCGGCCGAACAGGGCCAGACGTGGACCGTGGCCGCCGGCCTGGCCCGCTTGTCGTCGCCGCCGGAGGGCTGGTCACCGGTTGATGCGGCGCTGAGCGATGCGGTGGCGTGGATGCTGACGGGCCGGATACTGCCGCATACGCCTCGCTGCCGCAGTCGCAAGGTCACATACGGCAACGAGTGGTGCGAGTGGGCGGAGGGCTGGACCGCGTCCTACAGCGATTCATGGCGGCTGTGGTGGACGACTCCGGCCTATGTGGCGCTGGACGCCGAACTCGTCCGGCAGGAGGAAGAGGACAGGCGCCGGCGGCAGGCGGAGGAGAAGGCTGCGGCGCGGCAACGAGAGGCGAAGGCGCGGGAGAAGGCCAGGAAGAAAGCGGCCTATGCCGCGTTCTGGAGCCGCACGGGCCTGGACCAGCAGCAGTGGAGGTACTTCCGGGCCCTGGCCGAGTTGTTCTTCAGCCGGAATCTGGTCTTCGGCGCTCCCGATTCCCGCTACGGGGATGGCAGACCGGTGTACGAGCGCAGCGGGCCCGAAGGCGAGCGGTGGACACTGGTGGGCGTGGCCTGCCCCGATCCCTGCCGGCTGCGGGCCTGGGCAGAGGAACTGCCCTTATTGGTCCCGTCCCACGGAGACCTCACCGTCCTCGCCGGACGGGCATGGGCGCCGTTCCAGGTCTACGTCCTCGATCCGGAGACCGGTGTGATGGACCGGGAACGTGTGATGCCGGCTGCCGTCGGCTCGTAGGCCGACGCGGGAAGACGGATACGGCCCGGACGGGGGGCGCCCCTGCCCACACTCCAAGATCACCCCAGGGCAGGTTCCGGCATATCCGGGTCAGGCCCCCTTCGGCCCAACCTGAGATGCGCTCACCCCTCTCCGGGGCGACGATTCACCAGGACGGTTTTCCCACCGCCATATGCCATTGGCCCAGCATGACATGCAGGACATACGGAACATGTGGGACATGAAGAGGACGCGTCGTGAAGGTTTGCTTGCTGGCCTCGCCGATGATGGATGTGGTCGACGGTGCTCTGCGGACGATCTCCATGGATGCCGAGCGCGAGTGTCCGTCCTACGGGATCCACATGCTGGCCGCGGCCCTTCGCGCGGCGGGGCACGAAGTCGTTCTGGTGGATCTCATCGCGGAGCAGAGCGTGGACCTCACGCCGCACGAGGGTGCTCTGAAGGGCTGCGAGCTCGTCGGCGTGGGTGCCACATCCTTGTCGTGGCCGAGCGCGCGGGCCGTGCTGCACCAGATCGCGCGCATGCTGCCGACCGTACCGGTCGTCCTCGGCGGAATTCACCCGACGATGTTCGACCGGTACGTGCTGGAGACGTCTCCGGCCACCTATGTGGTCCGCGGAGAAGGTGAACGTGCGCTTCTCCAGCTGTGCGAATGCGTCGGCGCAGGCAGGTCCGTCGCGGACGTGCCGGGTCTGACCTGGCGGGCGCCGGACGGGAACATCGTGCGCAACCCGGCCCACGAGCGCACGGTCCGCGTGCGCCGCGCAGTGGCACCGTCGCCATCTGGACGCATGGCCCATCGGTGCGCAACGAAAGGTGACCCATGAAGCTCGCAGTCATCGGTGGTACCGGCCTGATCGGGTCGCAGGTCGTGAAAAAGCTGAACGCGGCCGGGCACCAGGCCGTGCCGCACTCGCTGTCCACAGGTGTCGACGTGATCGCAGGTCAGGGCCTGGCGGAGGCGGTGGCCGGAGCCGACGTCGTAGTCAACCTGACGAATTCCCCGACCTTCGACGATGCCTCACCGGCGTTCTTCCAGACCTCGATGGACAATCTGCTGGCCGCCGCCCGGAAGGGCGGGGTGGGCCATGTCGTCATCCTCTCGATCGTCGGCGCGGATCAGGTGCCCGACCTCGACTACTACCGGGCCAAGGCCCTCCAGGAAGACATCCTCAAGGCCGGGCCGATCCCCTACTCGATCGTCCACGCCACCCAGTTCATGGAGTTCATGGACGCGGTCCTGTCCTGGACCACCGAGGGCGACACCGTCCGCCTGCCCACCACCCCGCTCCAGCTGATCGCCGCCGAGGACGTCTCCGACGCCGTCGCCGAAGTCGCCGTCGGCACCCCTTTGAACGGCGCCCTCGACATCGCCGGGCCTGACGTCGTCCCCCTCGACGAACTGGGCCGGATCACCCTCCAGGCCCATCCCGACGGCCGCACGGTCGTCACCGACGACACCGCCGGCATGTTCGCCGCCGTTCGGGGCGACGCTCTGATCGCCAAGGGCGACGCCCGTATCGCCCCCACCCACTACAGCGACTGGCTCTCTTGAACAACACGCCGTCACCCACTACCCAGACGGGAACAACCAGGGAGGCGTCGGGACCCGGCAAGAGATCCTCAATGGCCAGGGTACGGCGGTGCGAAGTCGAGGCGAACGCGCGCCTTCGACCGGATCGAACTCGGGGGCGTATGGCTGGCGTTGGTAGACGGCCGCTCAGTCGACACAGAACTCGTTGCCCTCGATGTCCTGCATCACGATGCACGAATCGTGGCCGTCATACAGCAGTCGCACGCGTACCGCGCCGAGCGCGACCAGTCGTACGCACTCGGCCTCAAGCGTGGCCAGGCGCTCTTCACCCACGAGCCCGGTGCCGACCCGCACGCAAAGATGCACCCGATTCTTGACGACCTTGCCTTCGGGGACGCGCTGGAAAAACAGTCGCGGGCCAACACCCGAGGGATCACTGCAGGCGAACGACGAACCCTGCCGCTCAGGCGGCAGCGACCTGTCGAAAACGTCCCAAGTGGCAAACCCCTTCGGCGGCGGCGGTACGACGTACCCCAACACCTCACACCAAAAACGAGCGAGGCGCTCAGGTTCTGCGCAGTCGAAGGTGACTTGGAACTGCTTGACGGATGACATCGGCGCACCATAGCAGGGGGACTCCATCCTTCCAGCGGCGCGCGGCACTACTCGACCTTCTCGGCAGACCAAAATGAGCGCCGGGCCGTGCGGTGGTTCGGACGAGTGGGGATGCGAAGGTTGTTGGGATGCGAAGGTTGTTGGGATGCGAAGGTTGTTCGGATACGGGGGTTGTTGGGATACGGGGGTTTTGGAGATCTGAGGGTTGTTCGGATGTGAGGTTGAAGGTGTCGCTGCGGCAGTTTCTACCGTGTTGGACAGGGCCGGAGAGACCGGCCTGGTGAAGCACTCGTGAGGGAGCGGCGATGGACTGGCCGATCGCGGAGGTCGCCCGGATGTCGGGCGTGACCGCCCGGACGCTGCGGCACTACCACAAGATCGGCCTCCTGCCGCCGGCCCGGATCGGCGCCAACGGCCGCCGCTACTACGAGGAGCACCAGCTCCTGCTGTTGCAGCAGATCCTCGTCCTGCGGGCACTGGGCGTCGGGCTGCCGGAGATCGGCCGGGTCCTGGCCGAGCAGGTCGACATGGTGGAAGCCCTGCGCGGGCACCACCGGCGGCTGCTCGGCGAGCGGGACCGACTCGACGCGCTGGCCGGCACCGTCTCCCGCACGATCGCCGAACTGGAACAGTCCAGAAAGGACGGGCAACCCATGACCATCAACCGACCGGAGAACCTCTTCGAGGGTGTGCAGCCCTCCCAGGTCCAGGAGAGTCTGCGGGACTTCCCCGAGCACGCCGCGGAGGTCGACCGCCGGGTCGCATCGATGAGCCCGGAGGAGGTCGACGCCGCGCAGCGTGACCGTACGGCACAGATGATCCGGCTGGCCGAGCTCCAGGAGGCCGGCCTGTCGGCCGACGCCGCACCTGTGCAGGCCGCGATCGACGCCCAGTATCAGGCCCTGACCTCGCTGCGGTCCGTCTCCGCCGAGGAGTACCGCGCGATGGGGCGCTCCTGCGTGGACAACGACCAGTGGCGCGCCGTGTACGAGGCGATCGCCCCGGGCCTGGGCGCATACCAGCGTGACGCCATCGAGGCGTACGTCGCGTCCAGGCTCAGCTGAGCCGAGAACAAGGGGCCGCCGCCGGGCGACCCAGCGGCGCCCCCGCGGCCGGCGCCACCACGAAGTGCGCACACTCCATGCGCTCCCTCCGGCCGATGCTTCGTACCGGCGTCCACGGCGTGAACGCTCGCATTGAGGAGACGTCAACGAAACGTTGAACGCTGCTCCTTAGCGTTTCCGGCGTATCGATCATCGGTCAACGGCCAAATGGAGTACGCATGTTGTTCCGACGAGAGGCGAGGCAAAGGTCTCTTCCTTATACGCCGGGGTGAACACGCCCCGGCGGCGGGCCGCTGTCATGGCCGGAGTGCTCGCGACGGTGTCCGCGGTGGCGCTGGGGACGGCCTCCGCGGCGCCGCAGGGTCCGGGCAAGTCGACGACGGCCACCGTGCAGTCGGCTCCGGCGACCAGCTCGGCGCGTGAGCGCTGGCAGCCGCCGACGCACCAGGGCGGGGACCCGACGCACCAGGACCCCGGAGACCCGGCGCTCAACACCAACTACCTGATCAGCGAGGTGTCGCCGGCGCAATACCGCGGCTGGTGGTATCAGTCCCACCTCACCGGTATCAACGTGACATGGACGACGCCCTCGGGGCGGGATCCGTACGACGGTTGGGACTGGATCGAGATCGTGGACATGAACGGCCACCGCATCACAGGGGACTGGGCCTGCGGCAACGCCCACTGCGGCGCGTACGGCTCGACCATGATCGGCCTGTATCTGAACAAGGGCGAGGAGTACGAGGCCCGCTACTGGAGCGGCGGAGGCCGGGTCACCAAGGGCCGCCTGCAAGCCGAGTTCGAGTTCTGGGCCCGACATGGAAGGCCGAGACGAGATGACGCGAGGAACTGAACACCGGTCGCTGCGACGGCGATTGATCAGTGCGACGGCCGTGGTGACCGTGTTGGCGGGCACGCTCGGCGCGGGAAGCGCGGTCGCCCAGAACAGCCCGGAGGCCCGGCCGCATGCCCCGTCGCAGACGCAGGCCCAGCCGCAGCCGAGGGCGGCGGCAAGCGACGAGGAGTACGCCAACCTCTACACGCACACGGTCGCGACCGTCCGCAACGCGATGCTGGGGGAAGAGGTCGCCCATCAGCCCGGGGCCAGCTATCTGATCCGGAACCCCGACCCCCGGGCGTTCCAGTCGATCTGGGTCGGACGGCTCGCCGAGCGCGACAACATCGAGGGCGGCGCCATCCGAGGACTCTTCCGCCGGACCGACAACTATCTGCTGGGTTTCTACGTGCGGCACGGGAACCACGAGATCGTCTACACGTTCACCGAGAACGGCGACGACATGGTCTCGGGAAATGTGTATCCGGATGCCCAGAGGTCGCGCTTTCCCTTCCCCATCACCTATCGCGACCTCCCCAGCATCCAAGTCGGCCGGGGCCGCCTCAGGGACTCCGTGCGCCAGCTGTTCGACAACGACCCCGGCACGAGCAACCACCATCTGCGGGACGCTGTCGAGACGCTGGCCGTGGCTCTGGCCGAAGGGGGGCGCTTCCAGCCCCGTGATGTAGGAGGCGCGGTCGGAGAGCAGGAAGGTGACGGCCTCGGCCACCTCCCACGAGGGTGACGGCGTCGGCGCCCTCCGCACCGAGGAGCCCGGCGGTGGCCGCGGCGGTGTCGGCGGAGATGTCGGCACAGGCGACGGCCGCGAGGGCGCGCCCGACGTCGGCGCAGCGGTCTTCGACGGCCCATCGGAAGCGCTACACGCGTTGCAGCAGGAGCCCTAAGAAACGGTCTTAGAAGCCGCCCCTATGGTCCTCCCTACGTCCTGTCGGCCCCTTGTCCTCCCGACGTCGCAAAGCCCCAGTCGACCCTCTCTGTGTGGAGCAGCTCGTGACAACGCCCGACACCCCCGCGCCCGTCCGTTTCCGGCGCAGGCGCCGTCTGCCGGCGGCGTGGGCGCTGTGCACGGCCGGAATGGTGGCGCTGTCCGCCTGCGGCGGGAACTCCTCGTCGGGCCACGGCAGCGGCAAGAACGGCGCAGGCGCCTCCGGATTCACGATCAAGCTCTCGGCACGGGACGGCGCCACCGGCGCCGGCATCAACGACACCCGCGTGACAGTCAGCGACGGCAAGCTGGCCGATGTGCGGCTGGTCCAGGTGGACAACGGCGCGAAGGTCAAGGGCTCGATGGCCGCCGACGGCTCCTCCTGGAAGCCGTCGGCCCCACTGGAGCGGGGCACCAAGTACCAGCTGGTCGCCAACGCCCGGGACGCCAAGGGCCGGACGGCCACCGAGACCGCGACCTTCACCACGGTCTCCGCGAAGAACAGCTTCATCGGCTCGTACACGCCCGACAATGGCCAGACCGTCGGCGTCGGCATGCCGGTGTCCTTCACCTTCGACAAGGCGATCGCCAACAAGAAGGACGTCCAGTCCCACATCAAGGTCACCTCCAGCAGCGGCCAGCAGGTCGTCGGCCACTGGTTCGGCGCCCAGCGCCTGGACTTCCGGCCGCAGGACTACTGGAAGGCCGGCTCCAAGGTCACCATGAAGATCGACCTGGACGGGGTGAAGGGCGGCAACGGCATCACCGGCGTCCAGTCCAAGACGGTCACCTTCACCATCGGCCGCTCCCAGGTCTCCACCGTCGACATGAACACCCAGACCATGACGGTCAAGCGGGACGGCCAGACCGTCAAAAGCATCCCGATCTCCGGCGGCAGGCCCAAGAACCCCACCTACAACGGTCAGATGGTGATCTCGGAGAAGCTGGCGCAGACCCGGATGGACGGTTCCACCGTCGGCTTCGGCAGCAAGGAGGACACCTACAAGATCCCCGATGTGCCGCATGCGATGCGGCTGTCGACCTCCGGCACCTTCCTGCACGGCAACTACTGGGGCGACCCCTCGGTCTTCGGCCGCTCGGGCACCAGCCACGGCTGCATCGGCATGCGGGACGTCCAGGGAGGCGGTGGCGACACCCCGGCCAAGTGGTTCTTCGACGCATCGCTGATCGGCGATGTCGTCATCGTCAAGAACTCCAAGGAGCAGACCGTCACACCGGACAACGGCCTCAATGGCTGGAATCTGTCGTGGAGCCAGTGGCAGGCGGGCAGCGCGTCATGACCGTCACGTAATCTGTGATCCAGGCGAGTGGCTATTACGTAGTCACCCTCTACGACGCGCCTACGACTTGGGGGATCCGATGATTCCGGAACTGATCAGGACCTGGGTGACGGGCTGGGCCGCATCCCGGCGCACGCCCCCGCCGGCCGAGACGCCCTGGGGTTTGGCTCTCGATATCGGCAATCCCAGACAGGTGGCGCGCCATGTGCTGCCCGAGCCCGACGAGTTGGCGGTGCGCGCCACCGCGGATTCGGTGACCGTGCCGCATACGTGGATCACGCTGCCGGTGGAGCCGGCGGAGGCGGCGCCCTGGCTGCCCCGCGGCTGGGTGGCGGACGAGGAGGAGTCGGGCCATCTCATGGCCACGGACCTGCGGGTCACCAACCCCACAGCGCCCGGCGGCTACACCGCGTCGACGCAGGTCCACTACGGGGTCGTGTACGTCCGCGTCGATGACGCAACTGGCGCCCAAGCCGCCACGGGACAGATGGCGCTGCTCGGCGAGGCCGTGGTCCTCGACCGGGTCGTGACCGAAGAGGCACACCGCCGCCGTGGCCTGGGCAGCTTTGTGATGCGGACGCTCGCCGACCGCGCCGTGTCGGAAGGCGCCACGCTCGGCGTCCTCGGCGCCACCGACGACGGCCGCGCGCTGTACGAAACCCTGGGCTGGAAGCGGTACGCGGCACTCGCGGACTGCATTTACCGTCCTTGAGCACCTGATCTCTTTTGAGTACCTGCTCTCTTCGACGTACCTGCTCTCCTTGACGTATCTGCCCTCCTTGCTCATGAGCTGCCTTCGACGGGACTTTTGTAGCCTGGCGTCGCCGTACGTCGGGGGGAGCTGACCGTGGAGAACATCCTGTCCGTGGCCATCGGGGCCGCTATCGGCCTCATAGGGGTGGTGTTCGGTTCGTGGTTCACCGCGCGCCGACAGGACCGCATGTGGCTCCGCGAACAGAAGCTCAAAGCCGGGATCGGCTTCAATACGGCCGTAGTTCAGCTACTGGACCACCTGAAAGAAACTCGGCTGAGTGGCGACGGTCCTGGAGCCAACGAGTTGGCGAACCGGATGCAGGAAGCCCGTTCGGCCCTCTACCTGCTCTGTGCCGGCGACACCGTCGATCTCGCCGATGCTCTCGCGCGTCGGGTCTGGAGCACCCGGCCCACCGACGGCAGGGACGACCGCCGGGCCGAGTTCCGGGAGACGTTGGACCTCCTGCGTCGCTTCACTCTTCAGCTCCGGCAGGAGATCTCCAGTTCGTAGTCCCCATGGAGCGAACCTTGTTACCCCCCAGATTCGCGGGACTCTCCCGAGCGCTCGCCGCCAGTGTCGCGATCATCCGTCCGGGCGACCGGGACCACGACCGTGTCGCGGCGGACCGACGCGAGGAAGTGGAGCGGGCGCCGTACGCCATCGCGTTCGGATACTTGGCCGTGTGCGTCGGCGTGCTGGCGCTGTTGATTCTCCTTCGGTTCTTCAAGGCCCCGGGGCCTTGAAGAACCGACCGCGGACAAGAACCGCCGGATGGGCCCTGGACCGCGCCTCGTCCATCATGCGATTCGTCGGGTTTGGGTACGGGGATGAGCATGCGACGCGTACCAACGGGCTGACCATGCAGATCGGTTCGGCGGCCGACGACAGTGGCCCCTCGCGGGAGTTGGCGGACAGGAAGCGGACAGGAAACTACGTCGAACGCGGAGTCGGACTTTGAGAAGGTCGTGAATGTCCCGTACCCACCGCGAAAGGAAGCCCATGCCGCGTGCCGTCACGTTGATTCGCTCTGCGTCCCTGTCCGATGTAGCCGAGTACGCCTACGCGGCCACCGCCCCGGCCGAGTCGCGTCTGATCTTCCTGGCCGGAGCATGTCCGCTGAATGAGGACGGCTCCACTGCGGCTATCGGAGACGTCGCGGGGCAGGCGGCCAAGGCCGTGGAGAATATGCGGACCGCCCTGGCGGACTCCGATGCGTCACTGGAGGATGTCATCAGCACACGCGTGCTCGTCGCCTCCCACCGGCGGGAGGACCTGGTGACCGCGTGGGGGGTTGTCCGGACTGCGTTCGGCGAACACGACGTGCCCAGCACGTTGATGGGTGTCACCGTGCTCGGCTACGAGGGTCAGCTCGTAGAGATCGAAGCCGTCGCCGCCGTGCTCGATACCTGAGTCGGCGGACCATCGCTGCAAGGCGGCCGTTCGGACGCACCCACGCCCGAGGAACCGGGCGGCGGACGTTCGGGCCCTCGGCTCGTACGACGGCCGTGTAACAACCGCCGATGGACGGCTGTTACATAGTCGACAGGTCGCCGCGAGACGTCGCCCATAGCTTTCTGCCACGGCGAAGCTTCCGGCACCGCGAAGTCGAGCCGCCGACCGATCTCCACCCCCACGAACCGGAGCGAACCATGCACCGCACCCAGAGCGCCGCCCCGCGCACCACCACGCGCAAGAAGGCCGCCATCGCCGCCGGCCTGGCCGCGACCGCCGCCCTCGGCGCGCTCGCCACCGCCCAGGCGGCGGACGCCAGCACCGCCACCGCCGCGGCGCCCGCCACCACCCCGTACGTCGTCAACCACTACGGCGAGCAGAACGCGGACAAGGGCCACCCCGAGCGCAGCCCCAAGAACCTGGTGCTCTCCGAGTTCACCTCGGCCGGCGGCCTCCACTGGCAGCAGTGGGGCGCGAAGAAGGCCGTGGCCACCGGAAAGATCACCGGCAACTGGTGCCTGGACACCTGCCTCGACAAGCCGCTGAAGGCGACCGTCACGCTCTCCGACCCCAAGACCGTGCACGGCAAGCGGGTCTTCTCCCGCTTCACCCTGCACCTGTCCGGGAAGCCCGGAGCGTACGATTCCGTGGAAGATCTCCAGGGCAAGCGCCCGCTCGCCACCAGCTGACGCGAAAGGCCCGACGCGCGATGAACAGGCCCACGGCCGCAGCCGCCACCCTCGTACTGGCGCTGACGGCCGTGGGAAGCACCGGCTGCGGCGGCCCCGAACAGCCCCGTGTCGAGGGCCCCGCGCCCAGCCCCAGCCACGTCACCGGCCCGGTCTACGTCTCCGACACCATGGGCCACCCGCTGAGCCGCCCCACCGGGTTCGGCCTCACCGAGTTCACCTCGGTCTTCGGGCTGAGCTGGCGCTCCTGGGGAGGACCGAAGGCCGTCGCCACGGGCCGGATCACCGGCACCTGGTGCATCCCCGACTGCCCGAAATCCGGCTACCCGGCCACCATCGAACTCGGCCGCCTGCAACGCCAGGAGAACGTCTCGTACTACACCCGCGCCACCGTACGGTCCACCCACCTCCCGCCCGCCGACTCGGGAGAGGATCTTCGCAACGTCCGTCTGCCCGTCCCCGAGCCCTAGGAACCGCAAGCCATGACCGATGTGCTGCTCGTGGAGGACGACGCCCTGCTGCGCGAGGCCACCCAGCTCTCCCTGGAGCGCTACGGATACCAGGTGCGCACGGCCTCCGACGGGCTCGCCGGGCTGGCGCAGTTCCACGACCGCGCGCCCGATGTCGCCGTACTGGACGTCATGCTGCCCCGCCTCGACGGGGTGAGCCTGGTGCGCCGGATCCGCGCGGAGAGCCGGTTGCCGGTGCTGATGATCTCGGCGCGCACCGATCCGGTGGATGTCGTCCTCGGCCTGGAGGCGGGCGCCGACGACTACCTGACCAAGCCCTACGACATCCCCGTACTCGTCGCCCGGATCCGCTCCGCGCTGCGCCGGGCGGCGGACTTCAGCCGCGAGGCCCTGCCCGAGCAGGAGCCGTCCCTCCGCTTCGGTGACCTCACCATCGACACCGCCTCCATGGAGGTCCGGCGCGGGGACCGGCTGCTCGACCTCACCCCCACCGAACGCAAGCTGGTCCTGGAGTTCGCGGACCAGCCGGGAGTGGCGCTTTCCCGTACGGTCCTGCTCCAGCGGGTGTGGGACTACGCCTGGGAGGGCGACGGCCGGATCCTCGACGCGCATGTCCAGCGGCTGCGCGCCAAGATCGGCCGCGACCGCATCGTGACCGTCCGCGGCTTCGGCTACAAACTCGCGCCCTGAGCGCCCTCAGCACCCCCGAACACTCCGAGCCCCTTCGCATCGCACCCCAGCACCTCGCACCAGGACGGCCGACCACCATGGGACTCCGCACCAAGACCGCCCTGGTCATCGCCGGGACGGCCGCCATCGTCGCCACCCTCATCGGCCTGCTGGTACACCAGCGCACCGCCGCGGAACAGCGCCGCAGCGCCACCCACAGCATCGACGCCCAACTCGTCGACGTGGTGAGCGCCTACGTCTCCGGAACCGACAGCGGCGCCCTCATCAACCCCCCGGACCTGCCGCCCGCGCTCCGCAAAACCGTGACCGGCCGCCCCGTACGGGCCACCCTCCTCCAGCACCCCGCCGGCTCCGCCGCCCCCGTGCTCTGGGCCGCCACCCGGACCGGCCACGACATCCTCGCGCTCCGTCGCTCCTACGCCCCGCAGACCCGCGCCCTCGCCGACCTCGACCGGGTACTGCTCGGCTCGGGCGCGACCGTCACCGCACTCGGCTGCGCACTCGGCGTCCTCGCGGCGGCGGGCGTGGGACGCCGTATCACCGCCTCCGCCCGCACCGCCCAGCGCATCGCGGACGGCGATCTCACCGACCGCGTACGGCCCAAGGGCAAGGACGAGATCGCCCGCCTCGGCGCCGCCGTCAACACCATGGCCGACGCCCTCAGCGCCCGGCTGGAGGCCGAACGCCGGGTCACCGCGGATATCGCTCACGAGCTGCGCACCCCGGTGGCCGGCCTGGTGACCGCCGTCGGCCTGCTGCCACCCGGCCGTCCCACCGAGCTGGTCAGCGGCGGTGTGGACACGCTGCGCAACCTGGTGGAGGACGTCCTGGAGGTGGCCCGCCTGGACGTACCGGGCGTCGAACAGGCTCAGCGCGAGGAGATCCGGCTGAGCGACCTGGCGCACCGCGCGGCCGCCCTGTCCGGCGGGGACGTCGACGTACACGTCCACGACGACGCCGTCGTGGCCACCGACCCGCGCCGCGTCGAACGCATCCTCACCAACCTGCTCACCAACGCCAGACGCCACGGCGCCCCACCGCTGACCCTGGAAGTCACCGGCACCTCACTACAGGTCTGCGACCACGGCCCCGGTTTCCCCGCCGACCTCCTCGCCCAGGGACCCCAGCGCTTCCGCACCGGCGCCCGCGAACGCGGCGTCGGCATCGGCCTGGGCCTGACCATCGTCACCGGCCAGGCCCATGTCCTCGGCGCCACGGTGACGTACGAGAACCCCCCGAGCGGCGGCGCACGAGCCGTCCTGGACCTCGCCCCTGGGCGGGCGGACTCGCCGCCTCCTGCACCGGGGCGATGAAGTCGGGCTTCGCGCGGTCGAGTCCGTCCGGCGTCAGCGCCACGCGTCGAGGGCGTGCGTGCCACGGGTCCGGCCGCTTCGACTAGTCCCTTGACTTGCACCTGGTGAGTGAAGACCAGGTCGTGACCCGGTCCTATTCCCCCGGGGGTGTGCCGGGGTCGTCGCCCTCGACCCCGACGCGCCGTGGTTCCACAGCCCCGTCTCGTCCGCGTACCAGGACTGCCCGTCGACCGGCCTCACTTCGGCTCGGGTGGGCGCTGCCAGGGCCACCGTCGCGAGTGGGGGGGCGCGCTCGTGACGGGCGGCGTGGGCTCCGTGTCCGCTTACTTCACGAAGTCGTCCACGACCTCGGGCGGCCAGATGCCCACCTTGAGCACGCCCATGGAGTAGGCGCGGGAGACCAGCGCGGCGCGGTTGGGGACCTTCAACTTCCGCAGCAGGCAGGTCACGTGGTACTCGACGCCCTGTCGGCTGAGGTAGAGCCGGGCTGCCAGGGGGACGGTGGAGACGCCGGCGGCGATGCCTTCGAGGATGCGGGCGTCCATCGCGGAGAGGATCTTCTTGCGTTGGGTTACCACGCGTGTCCCCTCGGCGTCCCCGGCCGAGGGCATCATGACCAGGATCGCGGTCGTGTCGGGCAGGCCACCGCGCACCGCGACCGCGGTGAGGGGAACGGTGAAGGCGGACTCCTCGCCGGGGCCCACGGCGATGACGGGCGTGACGAATCGCTGGTGCTTACCTTCCAGTAAATTGGAGAATTGGCGTACCAGCGGCTGCTGCACGCTCGGGTGCACCACGTCACGGAAATTGCGGCCGCATATGTCCTCGGACGAGCCGTTGAACTGCCGGAAGAACTCGGTGTTCGCCTGCTGGATGGTCAACGTTTTATCAAGGCTCGCCATGCACAGGCCCGGAGCTGAAGGTGCTGGACTCAGCAAGAGAGGGCTCCCTGTCGGAAAACTTGAGGGCGAAGTCAATTCGGAGGCTGGCGAGCGGCGTTGAAGGCCGTCAGCAGGGGCGTCATTGACCCTGGGACCAGCGGATCTCCAGATGTTGAACATTGTGTGGCACCGCCCTTGCGGGGTCCTGGTCGAGCCACTGGCGGCTCCTTGCCGTCGCCTGCCGTCGTGTTCCGGACCCCTTGTCGGAATCCTTGCCGAACACCTGCCGCTTTCTTGCCATTCGGCGGGTCGCGAGCCGGGAAGGCGCTTTGTCTATGCCAAGCTCCACAGGGGGCGGGGTGGGAACGCCAGCTCGAAACCCGTCCGTCAGTCATATCCGCGAGAACCACGGGGACCGCAATGCCCGCACCTCCGACCGCAAGCGTGTCACCTACAACGATCGGCCAGAATGAGCTCTTACTGAGCGTTCTCGGGCCCATGTCGGCGCGATACAACGGGCAGGACCTGCCGCTTGGCCCGCCACGTCGGCGCACCCTGCTCGCCCTGCTCCTCATCCGCCTTGGCCGCGTGGTGCCCACCGAACTGCTCGTGGAGGAACTGTGGGGTGACGAAGCACCCCGCCACGCCGTCGCCACACTCCAAAGCCATGTCTCACATCTGCGTCGGGCGCTGCATGCAGTGACGGAAATGGGCCAACTTTCGGTGCTGCGTCATCGGACGCCCGGTTATGTCCTCGATCTCGATCCCGAACAGGTCGATGCCTGCCGCTTCGAGCGTCTGGTCACCGACGGACGGCGGCTGCTGGAGCAGCGCGATCCACGCACCGCGCAGGCCCGGCTCACCGAGGCCCTGGAACTCTGGCGCGGCTCGCCCTACGCGGAGTTCGACGGCCATCCGCCGCTCAGCGACGAGTGCACCCGACTCGAACAGATCCGGCTCACCGCCGTGGAGTCCTGTGCGGAGGCGCGGCTGGCTCTCGGCGCGGCCGAAGAGGTCGCCGCCGCGCTGGACGGGGAGGCGCGTCGTCATCCCACGCGGGAGCGGCTGGTCGGCCACCTCATGACGGCGCTGTCCCAACTCGGGCGGCAGGCCGAGGCGCTTGAGGTGTACGAGCGGACGCGTAACCATCTGGTCGAGGAGTTCGGTGTGGACACCGCGGCGGAACTGCGCCGGGTCCGAACCGCGATCCTGCGCCAGGAGCCGGGAGCGAGCGCCCCCTCGAAGAAGCCGTCTGCCGCACCGGTTGAGTCCGGCGGAGCGGCGGATGTCCCGCGGGTGAGAAATGAGCCGGGTGACGGCGGAGTACCGGACTTCGCGGGTTTCGGGGGCTCCGGGGGCTCCGCGGGCGGGAGGACGGCCGTCCCGCCCCAGGGGCACGGCCGGGCTGCGGCAACCGACGACGCCAGCGCGACGGATGTCTCCGGGGCGGCCGGAGAACGCGAGGGGATCACGGGGACCGACGCGCGGCCGAAGGCGCGAACCGATGTGCCGTCGGGCGCGCGGGCGGATGCCGTCGGCACGCAGGCCGGGACGGATGAGTGGCGGCCGGCTCCCGGGCCGGAACACGAGTCGGCTGCCGCCCCGGAGGCCGGCGCATCACCGGAGTTCGAGTCGGGGTGGACGGCCACCCCTTCGCCGTTCATCGGCCGCAGCCAGGACCTCGACCGCCTGACGACCGCCGCCGCGAGCGCGGTCGTGGGCCACGGTCATGTGGCCGGCGTCCTCGGCCCCCCGGGAGTCGGAAAGACCCGGCTGCTGCTGGAACTTGCGGCACGTCTGGAGAGCATGGACGCGCAGGAGGAGGGCTCCAGGCTGGAGGTGATCTGGAGCCACTGCTTCCCCGGCGACGGCGTCCCGGCCTACTGGCTGTGGACCCAGATCCTGCGGCGGCTGTCCACCAGCCGGCCGGATGCCTTTCGCGAGGCGACGGAACCGTACGGCGCCCTGCTGGCCCCGCTGATGCCCGAGCGGTCGGCGGACCGGACCCAAGGCCCGACTTCGGCCTCCGACTGGTCCCAGGCCCGCTTCCTCGCGCATGACGCGGTCTGCGAGGTGTTGCTCACCCTCGCCGGGCAACACCCGCTGGTGCTGCTCCTGGAAGACCTGCAATGGGCGGACACCGCCTCCCTCGACCTGCTCAGGCTGCTGAGCACCCGCTCCCAGGGCCATCCGCTGGGCATCGTGCTCACGGCCCGGAAGTTCGAAACCGAGTCGGATGCCACGCTGCGCCGAATAATCTCCGATGTCCTCCGCGGCCCCAGGACCGCGACGCTGCGGCTCTGCGGGCTCCCCCGGCAGGCCGTCGGCGCCCTCGTCGAAGCCCATGCAGGGGCCGGTGTGGACCCGAAGGTCGTCGACGTGCTGCACCGGCGCAGCGAAGGCAATCCGTACTTTGTGATGCAACTGCTCTCTCTCGTGGGCCACGCGCGTCGCCTCCATTGCCCGGACGCGGTGGACACGCTGCTGGCCCACATTCCCACCGGCGTACGCGAGGCGCTGCACCAGCGGTTCGCCGCGCTGCCCGAACCGGTCCTGCGGGTGCTTCGACTGTGCGCCGTCATCGGCGTCGAGGTGGACACCGACCTGTTGCGCCGGACCGCCACATGCGGCGCACCGGTCAACGCGGGTCTTGAGTCGGCCATCCGTGCCGGCCTGCTCGGGGAGGATCCGCACCGCCCGGGGCAGCTTCACTTCACGCACGCCCTGATCCAGGAGACGCTCGTCGACGAGCTCCCCCGTGAGGATCGCCGCCGACTGCACGCCAATGTCGCCGACGCACTGTACGCGCGCAGCCGCGGGCACGTGGGGGACGAGGAGATCGAGCGGGTGGCACATCACAGCTGGCACGCCAAGAGTGCGCTGCCCGCCGTCGAAGTGCTGCCTCGGCTGCTGCTCGCCGCGGAACACGCCGAGCAGGCCATGGCGTACGAGCAGGTGGAGATCTGGCTGCGCCGCGCGGTGCACCTGGTCGGCTTCCTGCCCCCGGACGATTCCGCCACGGTGCGAATGGAACAGAATCTGCACATCCAACTCGGCCAGGTACTCGCCACCACTCGCGGCTACGGGCACCCCGAGGCCGAGACGGCGTTGACGCGCGGTCGCGCCCTCAGCACGGTCACGCATGCCCCCGAGGACCCGTCGGTGCTCTGGGCGCTGTGCGCGGCATCCCTGGTCGCCGGCCGCTACGACGCCTCAAGGCAGTTGTCCGGGCTGCTGCGGGACCTCGCGCGGCAGACCCGGGAACCCGTGGCGGTGCTCGGTGCGGCGTACGGCGAAGGGATCGTGCTGCATGTGCGCGGAATGTTGCCGCAGGCGCTCGCCGAATTGGAGCACGGCGTCGACATGGCAGATCGTTTCGCCAACGAGGGTCATGCGCTGGCGCGTACCTTCCAGCACGACCCCCGCGTCTCCTGCCGCTCCTACAACACGTTCACCCACTGGCTCCTTGGACACCAGCAGACCGCCGACGCGCGCCGACGTGAGCTGGTGAGCCTGACCGAGTACGAGAGCAGGCCGTCCGACCGCTCCTTCGCGCTGTACGTGGACGGGGTCGTGGCGGCCTGGGAGGGCGACACCCGCACCGCTCTCGCGTCGAGC
The DNA here is from genome assembly GCF_002082195.1 of Streptomyces gilvosporeus. Lineage (GTDB taxonomy): Bacteria > Actinomycetota > Actinomycetes > Streptomycetales > Streptomycetaceae > Streptomyces > Streptomyces gilvosporeus. The sequence continues at coordinate 1,081,400 of NZ_CP020569.1, forward strand.
GACGAGGGCGTCCGCGTTGCGGGCGACCATGGACTTCTCTACTGGAAGGCCATGCTGGGCGTCGTCAAAGGGTGGGGTCTGGTGCACGCGGGGGACCGCGACGACGGCCTCGCCCTCATGCACACCTCGCTGGCCGAACTAAGCCAGTCCAGGACGTACTTACGCCACCCGCTCCACCTGGGTCTGTTGGGCCAGGCGCAACATCACGTCGGGCGGACCGAGGAGGCGAGGACCACCTTCCGGATGCTGCTGGCGGCCGTGGAACAACGCCGCGAGCGCGTGTACCTCCACCCGGCACTGCCGGCGACTGCGCTGCTGCACGAACTGCTGGGCCACGGCGCCGACGACCAAGTCTAAGGATTTCCCGACACCCGGCGTGACATCAAAGGTAGGTGCGACCAATCGCCCCGCACACAGGCGTGCTCGCCGAGCCCAGCCTGCCACCGGTGAAAGGGAATCCATGGAATCCGCCCGACGGCCGATCCTCTTCGTCAGCCTTCCGGAGAGCGGCCTGCTCAATCCGCTGCTCGTGCTGGCGGGTGAACTCTCTCGCCAGGGCGTGGCGGACCTCTGGTTCGCCACCGACGAGCCGCGCCGCAACGATGTGAAACGGATCGCGGAGGGCTCCCCTGTGGAGTTCGCCTCCCTGGGCGAGGTCGACTCCGAAATGTCGGCCGTGACGTGGAGTGACGAGATCTACCGCGAGGTGACCCAGCCCTCGCGCTTCAAGGCGCACCGCGCGGTCGTCCGGCACACCTACCGGCCCGGCCTCCAGGCGGAGAAGTTCCGCCGTCTCCAGGCCGTCATCGACGAGGTCCGGCCGGCGCTGATGGTCATCGACTGCATCAGCAGCTTCGCGGTCGACGCGGCCATCGCCCGGAAGATCCCGTACGTACTGAGCGTGCCGTTCCTGCCGAGCAATGTGCTGACGGCGCATACGCACTTCTCGAAGAGCTACACCCCGCCGGGCTTCCCCGTCCCGCACACGGGGCTGTCGCGGCGGATGACGCCGGCGCAGCGCGTCCGCAACGAGCTGTTCAAGCTGCGGACCTTCGCGATGTTCCTCAACCCTCGGCTGGGCAAGGTCCTCGCGGAGGACAACCGGCGGCGCAAGGAACTCGGGCTGCCGAAGGCCAGTTTCATGGCCCGGATCGAGCACGCCGAGCTGGTGCTGTGCAATTCCCTCGCCGAGCTGGACTACCCCTTCGACATCCCGGAGAAGATGCGGCTGGTGGGTGCCATGGTGCCGCAGCTGCCCGAGGCGCCGGACGATCAGGATCTCGCGCCGTGGCTGGACGCCCAGTCCTCCGTGGTCTATGTGGGGCTCGGGACGATCACCCGGCTGACGCGGGAGCAGGTCGCCTCCATGGTGGAGGTGGCCCGTCGGCTGGAGGGCCGGCACCAGGTGCTGTGGAAGCTGCCGTCGGAACAGCAGCACCTGCTGCCGCCCAGGGAGTCGCTGCCGGGCAACCTGCGGATCGAGAGCTGGGTTCCGTCGCAGATGGATGTGCTGGGCCATCCGAATGTGAAGGTGTTCTTCACCCATGGCGGCGGCAACGGCTTCAACGAGGGCATGTACTTCGGCAAGCCGCTCGTGGTGCGACCGCTGTGGGTGGACTGCTACGACCAGGCCGTCCGCGGCCAGGACTTCGGCCTCAGCCTGACCCTCGACCAGCCGCAGAAGCTCGACGTCAACGACGTCGTCGACAAGCTCACGAAGGTCCTGGGCACCCCGTCCTTCCACAAGGAGGCGGAGCGGCGGGCCGCCCTGATGCGCGCGGCGGGCGGGCGGGAGACCGCCGCCGAGCTGGTTCTCGCGCTCCCGGCCCTGGCGTAGGGGCCCCGGACCTGGCGTAAGTGCCGACCGCAGGGCCACACCGCCGATCTCGTCGGGGTGTGGCCCTGCGGCGTTGTTACTCGGTCACCGGTTACTCGGTCACCGGGAACTCGGTTACCGGTGACTCGTGTGCCGTTGTCACGCGTTGCCGAGGGAGTCGAGCCATTCCTTGACGATCCGCGCGGTCTCCGGGGCGTCGTCGCGGACCATGGAGAAGTGGTCCGCGTCCACGCTGCGGACGTCGACCGGGCTGCCGTCGTCCTCGCCGTAGATTCCGGTGTCGGTCCCGATGCCGAAGGTCTCCTTGGTGGCACGGACGATCAGTACGGGGACGGTCGTGTGCCGCACTTCGAGCTGGTTGAGCATGCCCATCCAGCGCGCCATCGCCGACAGCCTGGAGTTCGTCATCCGTACCGGCGAGACCTCGTCGACCATGAAGTGGCGTCGCATCAGCCCCGCGTAGTCGATGCTCTCGTTCTGCTCGTGCCGGAGGCTGAGGGTGTCCAGCAGCACCACGGCCTCCGGCCGGATGCCCCAGGTGTTCTCCAGCAGGGCCGCCGCCAGGTAGGCGAAGGCGCCGGCGGACGAGTGCCCGACCAGGACGAAGGGGTTGCCGTCGCTCGCGCGCAGCGCGCTCTCCGCGATGACCCGCACCGCGGTCTCGGCGGAGGCCGGCAGCCGCTCCCCCGTGTCGAAGCCGACCAGCGGCAGCGCGCTGACGTGCCGCTCGCCCCGGAAGGACGCGGCGAGCCTGGCGTATTCGTGTACGCCGCCGTTGGCGGTGGGTGTGCTGACACAGATCAGCCGCGGCGTGCCGGGGCCATCGGCGAGGGTGGCCGGGAGCGGCAGATCCTCCAGTTCTGCGGTGTTCTCGAAGCTCGGGCGGAGGGCGCCGAGGGCGGAGAGCATGCGCTGGGCCTCCGGGACCTTGCCGCTGTCCAGGGCGTCGAGGAACATCCGCTCCAGCGAGTCGGTCTCGGGCGCGGCGACCGGGAGGAAGCCCGCTTGCGACGCGGAGCCGTCCAGGGCCGACTGGGCGGCCAGGTCGGCGTAGAGCCGGGCCGCGAGGTCGGTGGGGGTCTTGCTGTCGAAGACCACGGTTGCCGACAGTCGTAGTCCGGTGAGGGTGGAGAGCCGGTTGCGCAGTTCGACGGAGGTCAGGGAGTCGAAGCCCAGCTCATAGAACTCCCTGCGGGCGTCGACGTTCTTGGCCGAGGCGTGTCCGAGGACGGCGGCGGCCTCGGACCGTACGACGTCGGTCATCAGCTGCGTGCGCTCGTCGGGGCGCGCTGCCCGCAGCCGGTCGACGAGCGATACGGCCGTCTCTCCGGTGGTGTTCACGGCCGTGCGGCGGGCGCCCTTGACCAGGCCGCGCAGCATCGACGGGACCGGGCCCTGGGCCCGCACCGGTCCGGAGACGCGGCCGACCGCGACGAGGTGGGTCGCGCTGCCGGCGGTGGCGGCGTCGAAGAGCGCCAGGCCGCGCTCGGGGCTCAGCGGTGCGGTCCCGTAGGAGGCCATCCGCTGCATGTCGGCATCGGAGAGGGTGGCGGTCATGCCGCCGCCCTGGGTCCAGGCGCCCCAGGCCAGGGACTGCGCGGGCAGCCCCAGGCCCACCCGGTGCCCGGCCAGCGCATCGAGGAACACGTTGCCCGCGGCGTAGTTGCCCTGTCCCAGAGAGCCGAGCACACCCGAGATGGAGGAGTAGAGCACGAAGGCGGCCAAGTCGAGGTTCTTGGTGGCCTCGTGCAGGTTCCAGGCAGCGTCCACCTTCGGGCGCAGTACGGTCGACAGCCGCTCCGGTGTCAGCGAGGCGATCACACCGTCATCGAGGACACCGGCCGTGTGGATCACGGCGGTCAGCGGATGCGCGGCATCCACCGCACGCACGACGGTCTCCACCGCCGCCCGGTCCGCCACATCGCACGCACGGACGTCTATCTCGGCGCCGTACGCGGCCAGTTCGTCGCTCAGCCCGGAGACGCCCGGGGCCTCGGGTCCGCTCCGGCTGACCAGCAGCAGATGCCGGACACCGCGCTCGGCCACCAGATGACGGGCCAGCTCGCGCCCCAGACCCCCCGTACCACCGGTGATCAGCACCGTGCCGTCCGCATCCCACGCCCGCGGCGACACACCCACACCATCGACCGACTCGGCCGACTCGACCGACTCCGCCAGCTCGGCCAGCCGTCCCACGCGCACCGCGCCGTCGCGCACCACGAACTGCGCATCCCCGCCGACCAACAGACCCGGCAGACCCGCAAGCACCTCCACGAGATCCCCGGAACCGGCGTCCAGGTCCACCAACGCGATCCGCCCGGGGTTCTCCGACTGCGCCGAGCGCACCAGACCCCACACCGCCGCACCCGCCACATCCCGTACGGGCTCCCCCGCATCGGCGGAGACCGCGTTACGGGTGACGAACACCAGACGCGAACCGCCGGAGCCCTCCCGGCCGGCCCACTCCTGAAGCAGACCCAACGCGCGGGACGTCAACTCAAGTGCCGCAGCGGGCACATCGTCGCCCACACCCGACACGGGAACCACCACGAAATCCTCGTCCCCGGAGAGATCCGCCAGAGACGCGACCGACGCACCCACACCCAGCACATCCGCACCCAGAGACACACACCGCACCTCGGCAGGCGACACCTCAGGACCCGACACCCACTCCACCGACAGCAGTGCGTCGCGCCCCGCGCCACGTCGCGCTGTCAACGGTGCTTCTGCGTCGGGCAGTTGGGCGCGCAGGACGAGTTCCTCGACGGACAGGACGGGGGCGCCTTCGGCGTCGACGGCCACGATGGACACCGTGTCGTCGCCGGTCTTGATCATCCGGGCCCGCAGGACCGAGGCGCCGCCCGCATGCAACGACACGCCGCGCCAGGCGAAGGGCAGGAACGTGTCCCCCGCGGCGCCGATCCCGGCCATCCGGCGCGACTGGAGTACCGCATCCAGCAGCACCGGGTGCAGCCCGAAGGCCCCGGCATCGTCGGCGACCTGGTCCGGCAGGGCCACCTCCACATAGGCACCGTCCTCGGACTGCCACACCGAGCGCAGACCCTGGAAGGCCGGGCCGTAACCCGTCGGGTCGTAGAAGCCCTCCAGGTCGACGGCCTCCGCGTCCTGCGGCGGCCAGACCGTGGAACCGAAGTCCACGATGCGTTCACCGCTGGTCAGCGTGCCACCCGCGTGCTGCGTCCATGGCAGACCGGGGTTGCCGTCCGGGCGTGAGTACACCGAGACGGAGCGGCTTCCCTTCTCGTCGGCGGGCCCGACCAGCACCTGGACCTGCGTGCCGGTCTCCGCCGCGAGCACCAGCGGCGTCATCAGGACGAACTCGTCGACCCGGTCGCAGCCGACCTGGTCGGCGGCGCGCATCGCCAGCTCCAGGAATCCGGTGGCCGGGAAGAGGATGCTGCCGCGCATGGTGTGGTCGGTCAGCCACGGGTATGCCTGGAGCGACAGCCTGCCCGTCAGCACCACTTCGCCGGAGTCCGCGAGGGTGAGCGTCGCGCCCAGCAGCGGGTGTTCCGCGGACAGCAGGCCCGCACCGGCCACATCGCCGCTCGGCGCCGCGGGCCGAGGCCAGAAGCGCTCGTGCTGGAAGGGGTAGGTGGGCAGGTCGACGCGGCGGGCGCCGGTGCCGGCGAAGATCCCGGACCAGTCCACCCCGATGCCCGCGACGTGCAGCTGAGCGAGGGCGGTCAGCAGCGCGGTCTCCTCGGACCGGTCCTTACGCAGGGCCGAGACGGCCACCCGGTCATCGGCTCCGTCCAGAACGTGCTGGGCCATTGCCGTCAGCACCCCGTCCGGGCCCAACTCCAGGAAGGCGCCGATGCCTTCGGCCTCCAGTGCGCGCACACTGTCGGCGAAGCGCACGGTCTCGCGCACATGCCGCACCCAGTAGCCCGGTGAGGACACCTGCTCCTCGGTGGCCGGCTCGCCGGTCACGTTCGAGACGATGGGGATCTGCGGAGCCTCGTACGACAGCCCCTCGGCCACCCGCCGGAAGTCCTCCAGCATCGGATCCATCAACGGCGAGTGGAAAGCATGACTCACCGGCAGGCGCCGAGTCCTGCGCCCTTGGGCCGCGAACTCGTCGGCAATGCGGAGGACTTCTGTCTCCACCCCCGCGATCACCACCGACTCCGGGCCGTTGACCGCCGCCAGCGACACCCCGTCCACCAGCCGCCCGGCCACCTCGCTCTCCGCCGCCTGGACGGCCACCATCGCGCCGCCCACCGGCAGGGCCTGCATCAACCGCGCCCGGGCCGCCACCAGCGCACACGCATCCGCCAGCGAGAACACCCCGGACACATGCGCCGCCACGATCTCGCCGATCGAATGCCCGGCCACGAAGTCCGGCCGCACGCCCAGGGACTCGGCCAGCCGGAACAGCGCCACCTCGACGGCGAACAACGCGGGCTGGGTGAACCCGGTCTCGTCCAGGCCCTCCGCCTCGCCGAACATCACCTCCCGCAGCCCGGCCTCGAAATGCCCCAGCACCTCGTCCAACGCCTCGGCGAACACCGGGAACCGGCCGTACAACTCCCGCCCCATCCCGACGCGCTGAGCACCCTGACCCGAGAACAGCACTGCCAGCTTTCCGGCCGTGTGCTCGGCGTGCCCGCGCGCCACCTCGACGGTTTCGCCGCCCTCGGACAGCAGCACCGCACGGTGCTCCAGATGCGCCCGGGTGGTCGCCAGCGAGAGGCCCAGGTCGAGCGGCGACCGGTCGGTCAGCGCGGAGATCCGATCCAGCTGTGCGGCCAGTGCCTCCTCGGACTTCGCGGAGACCAGCCAGGGCACGGCCGACGGCGAGGTACGCGGCCCTTCCTCGTCCTCGGTCTCCTCGATGGCCGGTGGCTGCTCAAGGATGATGTGGGCGTTGGTGCCGCTGATGGCGAACGAGGACACACCGGCCCGCCACGGCCGGTCGGCCTTGGGCCACTCCTGAGACTCCGTCAGGAGCTCCAGCGCACCGGACGACCAGTCCACATGGGACGACGGCGCCTCCACATGCAGCGTCTTGGGCAGGACGCCGTGCCGCATCGCCAGAATCATCTTGATCAGCCCTGCCGCACCGGCCGCCGCCTGGGTGTGGCCGAGGTTGGACTTCACCGACCCCAGCAGCAGCGGGCGCTCGGGGTCACGGTCCTGGCCGTAGGTGGCCAGCAGCGCCTGGGCCTCGATCGGGTCGCCGAGCGCAGTACCCGTACCGTGGGCCTCGACCACGTCCACGTCCGACGCCGACAGACCGGCGGCGGCCAGGGCCTGGCGGATCACCCGCTGCTGGGAGGGACCGCTGGGGGCCGTCAGGCCGTTGGAGGCGCCGTCCTGGTTGACGGCCGAGCCCCGTACGACGGCCAGCACGGGGTGCCCGTTGCGGCGAGCGTCGGACAGGCGCTCCACGACGAGGACGCCCACTCCCTCGGACCAGGCGGTGCCGTCGGCCGTGTCGGAGAACGCCTTGCACCGACCGTCCGGCGCCAGCCCGCCCTGTCTGCTGAATCCGACGAAGCTCATCGGCGTCGAGATCGCCGTCACCCCTCCTGCCAGCGCCAGCGAGCACTCCCCGGAACGCAGTGCCTGGGCCGCCAGGTGCAGTGAGACCAGGGAGGAGGAGCATGCGGTGTCGACGGTGACGGCCGGGCCCTCCAGGCCGAAGGTGTACGAGACCCGGCCGGACAGGATGCTGGCGATGAGGCCGGTGCTGCCGTGGCCTTCGATGTCCTCGCGGGAGTTCATCACGGTGTTGACGTAGTCGATACCGCTCGTGCCCACGAAGACACCGGTCTCGGTGCCGCGCAGGGACACGGGGTCGATTCCGGCGCGCTCCAGGGCCTCCCAGGAGGACTCCAGCAGGATGCGCTGCTGGGGGTCCATCGTCACGGCCTCGCGGGGCGAGATGCCGAAGAAGCCCGCGTCGAACGAGGCGGCGTCGATGAAGCCGCCTTCGGCGGTGGCGCTACTGCCGCTGCCCTCGCCGGCGAGAGTGTCGAGGTCCCAGCCGCGATCGGTGGGGAACGGCGAAATGCCGTCCCGGCCGTCCTTCAACAACTGCCAGAATTCTTCCGGCGATCGCACACCGCCCGGCAGCCGGCAGGACATCCCGACGATGGCTATCGGTTCCTGTTTGGCGGACTCGACTTCCCGAAGCCGTTGGCGGGTCTGGTGCAGGTCGTTCGTGACCCACTTGAGGTAGTCAACGAGCTTTTTGTCGTTCGGCATGCCGTGGAACCTTCCGTGTAAAAGGGGGGGCCGGACTCAGCGATCGCTGTGACGGCCGAGCTCGTTGTCGATGAAGGCGAAGATCTCGTCGGTGCTGGCGGTCTCGATCCGCTCGGCGACCTCTGCGCCGCCGTCCTCCGCCGAGGCACCCCGCCAGTCGTCCAGGATCTGCGCCAGGCGGGCGGTGACGGCGGCCCTGGTTCGGGCGTCGGGCGCGCCGGCGGCGAGTGCGGTGTCGAGCCGTTCGAGTTCCGCCAGGAGGGCCGGGCCCGTGGCGGCCTCGTCCACCAGTTCCGAGACGAAGTGGTCGGCGAGTGCGGTGGGGTTGGGGTAGTCGAAGACGAGCGTGGCGCTCAGCCGCAGTCCGGTGAGGGCGGAGAGCCGGTTGCGCAGTTCGACGGAGGTCAGGGAGTCGAAGCCGAGCTCGTTGAACTCCTTGCGGGCGTCGACGTTCTTGGCTGACGCGTGTCCGAGGACGGCGGCGGCCTCGGTGCGGACCAGCTCCGTCATCAGGCGCGTGCGCTCCTCGGGGCGCGCGGCCCGCAGCCGGTCGGCGAGCGGTACGGCCGTCTCTCCGGTGGTGTTCACGGCCGTGCGGCGGGCGCCCTTGACCAGGCCGCGCAGCATCGACGGGACCGGTCCCGACGCCCGCAGCGGCCCGCCGGCCCGGCCGACCGTGACGAGGTGGGCCGCGCTGCGTGCAACGGCGGCGTCGAACAGGGCCAAGCCTCGTTCCCGGCTCAGCGGTGCGGTCCCGTAGGAGGCCATCCGCTGCATATCCGTGTCGGAGAGGCCGGCGGTCATGCCACCGTCCTGGGTCCAGGCGCCCCAGGACAGGGACTGCGCGGGCAGTCCCTGTCCCGTCCGGTACCCGGCGAGCGCGTCCAGGAACACGTTGCCCGCCGCGTAGTTGGCCTGTCCGGGAGCACCGAGCACACCCGAGATGGAGGAGTAGAGCACGAAGGCGGCCAGGTCGAGGTGCTTGGTGGCTTCGTGCAGATGCCAGGCGGCGTCCACCTTCGGGCGCAGTACGGTCGACAGCCGCTCCGGCGTCAGCGAGGTGACCAGCCCGTCATCGAGGACACCGGCCGTGTGGATCACGGCGGTCAGCGGGTGTTCGGCCGGTACGGCGGCGATGAGAGCGTTCACGGCCGCCCGGTCGGCCACGTCACAGGCGCGCACGGTGACCTCCGCGCCGAGAGCGGCCAGTTCGTCGCTCAGTCCGGAGACGCCCGGGGCCTCGGGTCCGCTCCGGCTGACCAGCAGCAGATGCCGGACACCGCGCTCGGCCACCAGATGACGGGCCAGCTCGCGCCCCAGACCCCCCGTACCACCGGTGATCAGCACCGTGCCGTCCGCATCCCACGCCCGCGGCGACACACCCACACCATCGACCGACTCGGCCAGCTCGGCCAGCCGTCCCACGCGCACCGCGCCGTCGCGCACCACGAACTGCGCATCCCCGCCGACCAACAGACCCGGCAGACCCGCAAGCACCTCCACGAGATCCCCGGAACCGGCGTCCAGGTCCACCAACGCGATCCGCCCGGGGTTCTCCGACTGCGCCGAGCGCACCAGACCCCACACCGCCGCACCCGCCACATCCCGTACGGGCTCCCCCGCATCGGCGGAGACCGCGTTACGGGTGACGAACACCAGACGCGAGCCACTGGAGCCCTCCCGGCCGGCCCACTCCTGAAGCAGACCCAACGCGCGGGACGTCAACTCATGTGCCGCAGCGGGCACATCGTCACCCACACCCGACACGGGAACCACCACGAAATCCTCGTCCCCGGAGAGATCCGCCAGAGACGCGACCGACGCACCCACACCCAGCACATCCGCACCCAGAGACACACACCGCACCTCGGCAGGCGACACCTCAGGACCCGACACCCACTCCACCGACAACAACTCATCGCGCTCCGCGCCGTGCCGTGCTGCCGACCCGTCGGTGCCGGGGCCGCGGTAGGCCCGCATCACCATCGCCTCGGCGGACAGGACGGGCGCGCCTTCGGCGTCTACGGCCGCGATCGACATCGAGTCGTCGCCGGTCTTCACGACCCGGACCCGCAGGACCGAGGCGCCGCCCGCATGCAGCGACACGCCGCGCCAGGCGAAGGGCAGGAACTGGTCGTCCGCACTGCCGACACCGGCGATGCGGTGCGACTGGAGCACCGCGTCCAGCAGCGCCGGGTGGATGCCGAAGGCCCCTGCATCCTCGGCCACATGGTCCGGCAGGGCCACCTCCAGGAAGGCACCGTCCTCGCACTGCCACACCGAGCGCAGCCCCTGGAAGGCCGGGCCGTAACCCGTCCCCTCGTAGAAGCCCTCCAGGTCGACGGCCTCCGCGTCCTGCGGGGGCCACGTGGTGGATCCGAAGTCCACGATGCGTTCACCGCTGGTCAGCGTGCCCCCCGCGTGCTGCGTCCATGGCAGACCGGGGTTGCCGTCCGGGCGCGAATGTACCGAGATCGTGCGGGTACCTGCCTCGTCGGCGGGCCCGACCAGGACCTGGACCTGCCTGGCACCCTCTTCCTGGAGCACCAGTGGGGTCATCAGGACGAGGTCCTCGACGCGGTCGCAGTCGGCCTGGTCGGCGGCGTGCATCGCCAGTTCCAGAAAGCCGGTTCCCGGGAAGAAGACGCTGTCGCCGATGGCGTGGTCGGCCAACCACGGATGCGTGTGCAGCGACAGCCTGCCCGTCAGCACGACTTCACCGGACTCTGCGAGGGTGAGCGTCGCGCCCAGCAGCGGGTGCTCGGCGGACAGCAGGCCCGCACCGGCCACATCGCCGCTCGGCGCCGCGGGCCGAGGCCAGTAGCGCTCGTGCTGGAAGGGATAGGTGGGCAGGTCGACGCGGCGGGCGCCGGTGCCGGCGAAGATCCAGGACCAGTCCACCCCGATACCCGCGACGTGCAGGTGGGCGAGGGCGGTCAGCAGCGCGGCTTCCTCGGACCGGTCCTTGCGCAAGACGGGGACGGCCACCGCCGTCTCGTCGAGGGTGTGCCGGGCCATCGCCGTCAGCACCCCGTCCGGGCCCAACTCCAGGAAGACGGCGGCCCCTTCGGCGGCCAGGGCACGCACACCGTCGGCGTAGCGCACCGTTTCCCGCACGTGCCGCACCCAGTAGCCCGGTGAGCACACCAGCTCCTCGGCGGCCGGCTCACCGGTCACGTTCGAGACGATGGGGATTTGCGGAGCCTCGTACGACAGCCCCTCGGCCACCCGTCGGAAGTCCTCCAGCATCGGATCCATCAACGGCGAGTGGAAGGCGTGGCTGACCGACAGACGCTGCGTCTTGCGTCCCTCTGCGGCCAGCTCCTCCGCGATACGGAGCACCTCCGTCTCGTCCCCGGCGATCACCACCGACTCCGGGCCGTTGACCGCCGCCAGCGACACCCCGTCCACCAGCCGCGCAGCCACCTCGCTCTCCGCCGCCTCGACGGCCACCATCGCGCCGCCCACCGGCAGGGCCTGCATCAACCGCGCACGGGCCGCCACCAGCGCACACGCATCCGCCAGCGAGAACACCCCGGACACATGCGCCGCCACGATCTCGCCGATCGAATGCCCGGCCACGAAGTCCGGCCGCACGCCCAGGGACTCGGTTAGGCGGAACAGCGCCACCTCGACGGCGAACAGCGCAGGCTGCGTGAACCCGGTCTCGTCCAGGCCCTCCGCCTCGCCGAACATCACCTCCCGCAGCCCGGCATCGAAGTGCCCCAGCACCTCGTCCAACGCCTCGGCGAACACCGGGAACCGGCCGTACAACTCCCGCCCCATCCCGACACGTTGTGCGCCCTGGCCCGAGAACAGCACCGCCAGCGGGCGGCCCGTCTCCGCGCGGCCTCGGGTGGCCTCGGACAGTTCGCCGTCGGGGCACTGGGCCAGCAGCACCGCGCGGTGCTCGAACACCGAGCGGCCCGAGGCGAGCGAGAAGCCCACGTCCACCGGTGACGCCGTACCCCGGCGCGAGGAGATCCGCTCGATCTGTGCCGCGAGCGCCTCCTCGGACTTGGCCGATACCAGCCACGGCACCACGGTGGGCGCCAACCCCGGTTCCGTCACCGGTTCTTCGTCCGGTTCCGGCTGCTCCACGATCACATGGGCGTTGGTGCCGCTGATGCCGAACGAAGACACGCCGGCGCGCCACGGCCGGTCGGCCTTGGGCCACTCCTGGGGCTCCGTCAGCAGTTCCACCGCCCCGGAGGTCCAGTCCACATGCGAGGACGGCACATCGGCGTACAGCGTCTTGGGCAGGACGCCGTGCCGCATCGCCAGAATCATCTTGATCAGCCCTGCTGCGCCGGCCGCCGCCTGGGTGTGGCCGAGGTTGGACTTCACCGACCCCAGCAGCAGCGGGCGTTCGGGGTCGCGGTCCTGGCCGTAGGTGGCCAGCAGCGCCTGGGCCTCGATCGGGTCGCCGAGCGGGGTGCCGGTGCCATGGGCCTCGACCACGTCCACGTCCGACGCCGACAGACCGGCGGCGGCCAGGGCCTGGCGGATCACCCGCTGCTGGGAGGGGCCGTTGGGCGCGGTGAAGCCGTTGGAGGCGCCGTCCTGGTTGACGGCCGAGCCCCGTACGACGGCCAGCACGGGGTGCCCGTTGCGGCGGGCGTCGGACAGGCGCTCCACCACGAGGACGCCCACTCCCTCGGACCATCCGGTGCCGTCGGCCGCGTCCGAGAACGCCTTGCACCGGCCGTCCGCCGCGAGCCCGCCCTGCCTGCTGAACTCCATCAGGGAACCGGGGGACGACATGACGTTCACCCCGCCGACCAGGGCCAGCGAGCACTCGCCGGCCCGCAGGGCATGGCTCGCCGTGTGCAGGGCCACGAGCGAGGACGAGCACGCCGTGTCGACGGTCACCGCCGGGCCCTCCAGGCCCAGCGTGTAGGACAGCCTGCCGGAGGTGGCGCTGGCGGCGATTCCGGTGCCGATGTCGCCGGTGGCGTCGGCCAGGGAACGTACGAGCAGGTAGGCGTAGTCCTGGCCGTTGGTGCCGACGAACACGCCGGTACGGCTGCCGCGCAGGGTGGTCGGGTCGATGCCGGCGCGCTCGATGGCCTCCCAGGAGGTCTCCAGCAGCAGCCGCTGCTGCGGGTCCATGGTGACCGATTCACGGGGCGAGATGCCGAAGAAGCCGGCGTCGAAGTCCCCCACGCCGTCGAGGAAGCCCCCTTCCTGGCTGACGGCGTTTCCTCGCTGGTCGACCCCGGCGTCCCGCAGGGCGTCCAGGTCCCAGCCGCGGTCCGTGGGGAACGCGCCGATCGCGTCCTTGCCCGCGGTCAGCAGCTCCCACAGGTCCTCGGGCGACTGCACCCCGCCGGGGTAGCGGCAGGCCATCGCCACGATCGCGATCGGCTCCGTGGCCGCGGCGACGAGCTTGCGGTTCTGGCGGCGCAGGTTCTCGGCTTCCTTCAGCGAGGCGCGGAGGGCTGCGACGACGGTTTCACTGGATGTGGTCATGGTCCGCTCTTTCAGCGCTCTTGGGGGGTATTGCCGTCGAATGCCGCCTGCACCAGGTCGGCGATGTCCATCGCGTCGATCGACTCGTCGTAGGCGTCGGCCGCCGTCGCGGCGGCGGCCTCGGCGCCGGACGTCGCGGTCTGTTCGGCGGCGAGCTTCAGCAGGGGTTCGAGCACGCCGATCTCGCGCAGCTGGGCCACGGAGACGGAGGCCAGCAGGGCCTTGATGCCGGCGGAGTCCGGGTCGCCGCCGTCGGCCGCCCCCTCCCCCGGGGCCTCGTCGGGGACCAGGCGGCTCAGGAGGTGGTCGGCCAGGTCGGCGGGGTTGGGGTGGTCGAAGACGAGCGTGGCGGTCAGGTTCAGTCCGGTCGCGGCGCCGAGCTGGTTGCGCAGTTCGACGGCGCTGAGGGAGTCGAAGCCGAGGTCGCGGAACGCCCGGTCGGCGCCTACGGCGTCGGCCGTGGGGTGTCCCAGTACGGCCGCGGCACGGGTGCGGACCAGGTCCCGTACGGCTTCGGAGCGCTTGGCGGGCGGCAGGCCCGTCAGCTTCTCGCGCAGCGCGTCGCCCGTGGTGGCCTCGTCGGCGTCCCCCGCCGTCCGGTCCTCGGCGTCGACGGTCGGCCGGCCGAGCAGCGGGCTGGGCCGTACGGCGGTGAAGGAGCGGACGAACCGGTCGCGTTCGATGTCGGCGACGACCTCGGTGGGCCGCCCGTCCATGACGGCCCGGCGCAGCGCCACGACGGCGAGGTCCGGGTCCAGCGGGCGGATTCCGGTGCGCCGGGCCACGTCGGCCGCGCGCTGGTCGGCGGCCATTCCGGCGCCGCCCCACACGCCCCAGGCGAGGGAGGTCGCGGCCAGGCCCTGAGCCCGGCGCTGTTCGGCGAGGGCGTCCAGGAAGGCGTTGGCGGCGGCGTAGTTGGCCTGGCCGGCGTTGCCGACCGCTCCGGAGGACGAGGAGAACAGGGCGAACACGGCCAGGTCCAGGTCCTTGGTGAGGTCGTGCAGGGCCAGGGCCGAGGCGGCCTTGGCGCGGAAGACGTCCTCGAAGCGGTCCGGGGTGAGGCTGTCCAGGACGCCGTCGTCGATGACGCCGGCGGTGTGGACGATGCCGGTCAGCGGGGCCGTCTCGGGGATGTCCGCCAGGACCTTCGCGAGCGCGTCGCGGTCGGCGGCGTCGCATGCGGTGAGGGTGACGTCCGCGCCGAGCGCGGTGAGGTCGGCCCGCAGTGCGTCCGCGCCGGGCGCGTCCGGGCCGCGGCGGCTCAGCAGCAGCAGCTGCCGTGCACCTGCCCGTGCCAGTTCGCGTGCCACGTGGGCGCCCAGTGCTCCGGTGCCGCCGGTGATCAGGACGGTTCCGGTGGGGTTCCACTCCCGGGTGGTCCGCCCGGCCGGTACGGGGACCAGCCGGCGGCCCAGGACGGCGGAGGGCCGGATCGCGATCTGGTCCTCGCCGCCGGGGGCGGCGAGCACGTCGGCGAGACGGGCGGCGGAGCGGTCGTCGAGCGTGCCGGGCAGGTCGATCAGACCTCCCCAGCGCTGCGGGTACTCCAGGGCGGCCACCCGTCCCAGTCCCCATACGGCGGCCTGGGCGGATCCGGACACCGGCTCGCCGGGCGCGGCGGCGACCGCGTCGCGGGTGAGGCACCACAGGGGTGCGGCGAGGTCCGCGTCGCCGAGCGCCTGGATCAGGGTGGTGGTGAGGGCCAGCGCCTCGGGGGCGTCGCCCGGGTGAGCGGCTTCCGGGCCGGCGGGCTCCGTGGCGAGGGCGAGCAGGGAGACCACGCCGGTGAACTCGGCTCCTTCGGCGGCCTGTTGGCGCAGCAGGTCGGCCAGGGCGGCCCGGTCGGCGCCGGGCGCGGTGAGGCGCGCGGTGTCCGGGCCCAGGGCCGCGACGACGTCGGCGACCCACGGGTCCTGCTCGTGCCCTGCCGGGATCACGGCGAGGTGGGTGCCCGCCGGGGTGTGGGAGGGCGTGCGGGTCAGCGGCTCGAAGGTGATCTGCTGCCGCCAGCCGTCGACCGTGCCGGACGCCTCGCGCCGGCGGCGCCAGTCCGCGAGCGCGGGGAGCACCGTGGCGAGCGCGTCGCGCTCGACGTCGAGCGTCGTGGCGAGTTCCGCGAAGTCCGCCTCCCCCACGGCCGACCAGAAGCCGTCGTCCGCGGCGGTCGCCGGGGCGGCGTCGGTGGCGGGCCGGTCGGCCGGCCAGAACCGCTGGTGCTGGAAGGGGTAGGTGGGCAGGTCGGTGCGGCGGGGCGCGGTCCGGGTCCCGGTGAGGACGGCGGGCCAGTGCGGGCTCGCTCCGTCCACGTGCAGCCGGGCGAGCGCGGTGACCACACCCTGCTGCTCACCGCGGTCCCGGCGCAGCGCCGGTACGGTGACCGCCTGCGAGGGCAGGGTGTCCAGGGTCTCCTGGGCCATGGCGCACAGCGCGCCGTCGGGGCCCAGTTCCAGGAACGCGGTCACCCCGCGGTCGGCGAGGGTGCGGATGCCGTCGCCGAAGCGGACGGCCTCGCGGACGTGGCGCACCCAGTAGTCCGGGGAGCACACCTGGCACTCGGTCGCCGCCTCGCCGGTCACGTTGGACACGAGAGGGATGGCGGGGGCGTCGTAGCCGACGCTTTGGGCGACTTGTCGGAAGTCGTCGAGAACGGCGTCCATGTGCAGTGAGTGAAATGCATGGCTCACCCGCAAACGCCTAGTCTTGCGCCCGTCGGCGGTGAACTTGTCCGCGATGCCCAGTACGGCGGCCTCGTCGCCGGAGAGGACCACCGAGCGCGGTCCGTTGACCGCGGCGATGGACACGCCGTCGGTCAGGTGCGCCCGGGTCTCCTCCTCGGTGGCCTGGACGGCGACCATGGCGCCGCCCGCGGGCAGGGCGTTCATCAGCCGCGCCCGTGCGGCGACCAGCCGGCACGCGTCGTCCAGGGAGAAGACCCCGGCCACATGCGCGGCCGCTATCTCGCCGATGGAGTGCCCGGCGACGAAGTCCGGGCGGATGCCCCAGGAGGCGACGAGGCGGAACAGCGCGACCTCGATGGCGAACAGCGCGGGCTGGGTGTAGCCCGTCTCGTTCAGCCGCTCCGCGTTGTCGAACATGACGTCCCGCAGCGGAAGTTCCAGTTCCGCGTCCAGGCGTGCCGTCACCTCGTCCAGGGCCTCGGCGAACACCGGGAAGCGGGCGTGGAGTTCCCGGCCCATGCCCACGCGCTGCGATCCCTGGCCGGAGAAGAGCACCGCGAGCTTGCCGCGGCGGTCCGCGACCCGGCCCCGCAGGACCTGGGGGGTGTCGAGTCCGTCGGCGAGCGCGGTCAGGCCCGCGAGCAGTTCCTCGCGGTCCTCGGCCAGGACGGCGGCCCGGTGGGTGAAGGCCGACCGGGTGGTGGCCGTGGACAGCGCGAACTCGGCGACGGTGAGGTCGGGCCGGTCGGCCACGTAGGCGTGCAGCTGCCGGGCCTGGGCCCGCAGCGCTTCCGGCACGGCGCCGGACACGGGCACCGGCAGCGTGCCGCCCGCCTCCTGCGGGCTCTCGGGCTCCTGCGCCACGGTGGGTTCGGGCTGCTCGATGATCACGTGGGAGTTGGTGCCGCTGGCGCCGAAGGCCGAGATTCCGGCCCGGCGCGGACGGCCCGTACGCGGCCAGTCGGCCGCCTGCGCCAGCAGTTCGACGGCTCCGGCGCTCCAGTCGACGTGCGCCGAGGGCTCGTCGATGTGCAGGCTCCTGGGCAGCACGCCGTGGCGCATCGCCAGCACCATCTTGATCACACCGGCGATGCCCGCGGCCGCCTGGGTGTGGCCGATATTGGACTTCACCGACCCGAGCAGCAGCGGCAGTCGGGGGTCACGGCCCTGCCCGTACGTGGCCATCAGCGCCTGGGCCTCGATGGGGTCGCCCAGGGTGGTGCCAGTGCCGTGTGCCTCCACGGCGTCCACGTCGGCCGGTGCCAGCCCCGCGTTGGCCAGCGCCCGCTGGATGACGCGGCGCTGCGAGGGGCCGTTGGGCGCGGTGATGCCGTTGCTGGCGCCGTCCTGGTTGATGGCCGAGCCGCGCAGCACCGCGAGCACCTCGTGGCCGTTGCGGCGGGCGTCCGAGAGCCGTTCCAGGACGAGGACGCCCACGCCCTCGGACCAGCCGGTGCCGCCCGCGGCGGACGCGAACGGCCGGCAGCGGCCGTCCGGTGCGAGGGCTCCCATCTCCCCGAACTCGACGAAGTTCACCGGGCTGGACATCACCGTCACACCGCCGGTCAGGGCGAGGGAGCACTCGCCGTTGCGCAGGGCCTGGGCGGCCAGGTGGAGCGCCACCAGGGACGACGAGCAGGCCGTGTCGACGCTGACGGAGGGGCCTTCGAGGCCGAGGTGGTAGGCCACCCGGCCGGAGAGCAGGCTCGCCGACTGCGCGGTCTGCGCGTGGCCCAGCTGGCCGGCTTCGGGCCGGTAGTCGCCCGAGCCGCCGCCGATGAACACGCCGGTGTCGCCGCCGCGCAGCCGGGCGGGGTCGATACCGGTGCGCTCCAGGGCCTCCCAGGCGGCTTCCAGCAGGATGCGCTGCTGCGGGTCCATGACCATGGCCTCGCGCGGTGCGATCCCGAAGAATCCGGGGTCGAAGTCGGCGACGTCGTAGAGGAATCCGCCCTGGCCGGTGACGGTCCGGCCGCGGCCGTCCCGGTCGCCGTGCAGCAGCCGGTCCAGATCCCAGCCGCGGTCGGTGGGGAAGCCTCCGATGGCGTCCGCTTCGCTCATGACCAGCTGCCACAGGTCCTCGGGCGAGCGGATCCCGCCCGGGTAGCGGCAGCTCATGCCGACGATGACGACCGGGTCCTCGGCGGTGTCGGCGTCCGTCGCCCGCGCCGCCGCGGGGAGTTCCTCCGTAGCCTTCCCGCCCTCGTCGAGGAGTTCGGCCCGCAGATGGCCGGCGAGCGCTTCGGCCGTGGGGTAGTCGAAGACGAGGGTCGCGGGCAGGGCCAGACCCGTGGCGGTGGCGAGCTGGTTGCGCAGGTCGACCGCGGTCAGCGAGTCGAAGCCGAGGTCCGTGAACGCCTGGCCGGAGGGTACGGCGTCGGCGTCCGCGAACCCGAGCACCGCGGCCACCCGGTCGCGGACCAGGCTCAGCAGGACCTCGGTGCGCTCCGTGTCCGGGCGGGCGGCGAGTTCGGCCCGCAGGCCGGTCGCGGTGTCCACCGTCCCCGGCGCGGTGCCGCCCGGCTCCGCCAGCGCCTCGCGGGCCTCGGGCAGTTCCGCGAACAGGGCGCTGCGCCGGTTGCGGGTGAAGGCGGGCGCGAACCCGTCCCACCGTACGTCGGCGACCGTCACCGAGGGGGTGTCGGTGCCCAGGGAGCGGGCGAGCGCGGTCAAGGCCCGCGCGGGGTCCATCGGGGGCAGCCCGTTGGCCCGCAGGTGCGCGGCCAGGCTGTCGGAGGTGGCGTCGGACCAGCCGCCCCACGAGACCGCGGTGGCAGGCAGTCCGCGGGCACGCAACGAGCGTGCCAGGGCGTCGAGTTGGGCTCCGGCGGCGGCCTCGGTGGCCCGGCCTCCGGCACCCCAGGTCCCGGCGATCGAGGAGAAGAGGACGAACGCGTCCAGGGGGCGATCGCCGGTCGCCGCCTCGGCCACGGCCGCCAGGCTCTCCACGTCCGCGTACAGGGCGGCCAGGGCGGCGCCGGGGTCCGCGGCGATGGCGGTTGCGTAGGCGTCGGCGCCGGAGGGCCCGTCCGCGTGGACCACGGCGGTCAGCGGCTCCGGGAGCGCGGCGAGCGCGCTCAGCAGCGCCTCGCCGTCGGCCGGTGCGCAGTCGAGCACCGTCAACGGTACGCCCAGGGCGTCGAGTTCGGCGCTCAGCCGCGCCGTGTCCGGTGCGGTGGGGTCGGCCAGCACCAGGTGCCGGGCGCCTTGTTCGGCGAGCCAGCGGGCGCAGTGTCCGCCGGTTCCGGAAGCGGGGCCGACGACCAGGACCGTGCCGGTCGGCTGCCACGAGGTCGCGGGGGCGTCGTCCGTGGCACGCACCAGCCGTCGTCCGAACGCGCCGGACGGCCGCAGCGCCACCTGGTCCTCGTCTCCGGCGCCGGACAGTACGGCGCGCAGCCGTTCCGCCGTACGCCGGTCGAGCGCCTGCGGTACGTCGATCAGGCCGCCCCAGCGGTCCGGGTGGTCCAGGGCCGCGACCCTGCCGAGCCCCCACACCGCCGCCTGGGCGGGGCCGGCTTCGGTGTCCGAGCGGTCCACCGACACCGCGTCGCGGGTGACGCACCACAGCGGGGCGTCGATGCCCGCCTCGGCCAGTGCCCGCAGCGCCTCGTCGGGCCAGGCCGGTCCGAAGGGGAGGGCGAAGGCGTACGGGGTGGCGAGAAGGGAGACCACTCCGGTGAACTCGGTTCCTCGTGCGGCGAGTTCGCCAAGTCGTCCGGCGAACGCAGCGCGGTCGGCCGGGTCGACTTCAACGGTGACGGCGGACTCGCCGAGGGTCGCGAGGACGGCGGCGGTCCATGCGTCGTCGGCGGCGCCCGTCGGGACCAACGCCAGCCACGGTCCGGCGAGGGCGCCGGGCGCGGTGCCGGGCAGCGGCTTGAAGGCCACGTGGTAGCGCCAGCCGTCGACGGTCGAGCGCTCGACGCGCTTGCGGCGCCAGGCGGACAGGGCGGGTACCAGGGCCGACAGTGCGGCGTCGTCCAGTTCCAGGCTGTCCGAGAGCGAGGAGAGGTCCGCGCGCTCCACCGCGTCCCAGAACTCGGCGTCCACGGGGTCCTGGGCACCGGCCGTCGTCTCCGCGGCGGGCCCGCCGTCCGGCCAGTACCACTGGTGCTGGAAGGGATAGGTGGGCAGGTCGACGCGGCGGGCGCCGGTGCCGGCGAAGATCCCCGACCAGTCCACTCCGACGCCCACGACGTGCAGGTGGGCGAGGGCGGTGAGCAGCGCGGTCTCCTCGGGCCGGTCCTTGCGCAGGGCCGGTACGGCGGTCGCGAAGCCGTCCAGGGTGTGCTGGGCCAACGCGGTCAGCACCCCGTCCGGACCCAGCTCCAGGAAGACGGCGGCCCCTTCGGCGGCCAGGGCGCGCACGCCGTCGGCGAAGCGCACGGTCTCGCGCACATGCCGGACCCAGTATGCGGCCGAGCAGACGGCATCGTCGGTGGCGAGTTCACCGGTGAGGTTCGACACCAGCGGGATCCGCGGGGCGTCGTACGACAGCCCCTCGGCGACCCGCCGGAAGTCCTCCAGCATCGGATCCATCAGCGGCGAGTGGAAGGCGTGGCTGACCGGCAGGCGCCGCGTCTTACGGCCCAGGTCGGTGAACTCCTCGGCGATCCGCAGGACTTCGGTCTCGTCGCCTGCGAGCACCACCGACTCGGGGCCGTTGACCGCCGCGATCGACACCCCGTCGACCAGCCGCGCGGCGGCCTCCTCCTCGGTGCCCTGGACGGCGACCATGGCGCCGCCCGACGGGAGGGCCTGCATCAGCCGCGCACGGGCCGCCACCAGCGCACACGCGTCCGCCAGCGAGAACACCCCGGCGACATGCGCGGCCGCGATCTCGCCGATCGAGTGTCCGGCCACGAAGTCCGGCCGTACGCCCAGGGATTCGGCCAGCCGGAACAGCGCCACCTCGACGGCGAACAGCGCAGGCTGCGTGAACCCGGTCTCGTCCAGGCCCTCCGCCTCGCCGAACATCACCTCCCGCAGCCCGGCATCGAAGTGCGCCAACACCTCGTCCAACGCCTCGGCGAACACCGGGAACCGGCCGTACAACTCCCGCCCCATCCCGACGCGTTGTGCGCCCTGGCCCGAGAACAGCACCGCCAGCTTTCCGTCGGTCTCCTGGGCGACGCCGCGGGCGAGTTCCCGTACGCCCGCTCCGTCGGCCGCGAGGACCGCGCGGTGGGCGAACGCCGCCCTGCCGGTGGTGAGGGAGTGACCCACGTCGACCGGTGACGGTCCGTTCAGCGCCGAGACCCGCGCTATCTGTGCCTCCAGCGCGGCCTCGGACGTGCCCGACACCGGCCAGGGCACGAGGCCCGGCACCGTGGTGGGCTCCGGTGCCGCGGACTCCTCGGCGTCCGGTGCCTGCTCGATGATGATGTGGGCGTTGGTGCCGCTGACGCCGAAGGCGGAGACACCGGCCCGCCGGGCGTGCCCGGTCTCGGGCCACTCCTGCTGCTCGGTCAGCAGCGAGACCGTACCGGCCGTCCAGTCCACGTGCGCGGACGGCGCGTCGGTGTGCAGGGTCTTGGGCAGCACGCCGTGGCGCATCGCCAGCAGCACCTTGATGGTGCCGGCGACACCGGCGGCGGCCTGGGTGTGGCCCAGGTTCGACTTCACGGCGCCGAGCAGCAGCGGCCGGTCCTTCGGCCGGTCCGGTCCGTAGGCGGCGATCAGCGCGTGCGCCTCGATGGGGTCGCCGAGGGTGGTGCCGGTGCCGTGGGCCTCGACGACATCGACGTCGGCGGGGGCGAGGTCGGCGTCGGCGAGTGCCTGGCGGATGGCGCGCTGCTGGGCCCGTCCGTTGGGCGCGGTCAGTCCGTTGGAGGCGCCGTCCTGGTTGACGGCGGTGCCGCGCACGATGCCCCAGACGTCGTGGCCGTTGCGGCGGGCGTCGGAGAGGCGTTCCAGCAGGAGGACGCCCACGCCCTCGGACCAGCTCGTGCCGTCGGCCGCGTCGGCGAACGGCTTGCAGCGTCCGTCGGGGGCCAGCCCGCCCTGGACCGTGAACTCGGTGAAGGAGTCGGGGCTGGACATCACCGAGACGCCGCCGGCCAGGGCGAGGGTGCATTCGCCGCTGCGCAGGGCGCCCGCGGCCATGTGCAGGGCGACCAGTGCCGAGGAGCAGGCGGTGTCGACGGTGACGGCCGGGCCCTCCAGCCCGAAGGCGTAGGAGAGGCGGCCGGACATGACGCTGGCGGTGTTGCCGGTGGCGACATGGCCGCGTACGTCGGTGGTGCCGGTGCCCCGGCGCAGGAGCGTGGCGTAGTCCTGGCCGTTGGTGCCGACGAACACGCCGGTACGGCTGCCGCGCAGCGTGGTCGCGTCGATTCCGGCGCGCTCGAACGCCTCCCAGGAGGTCTCCAGCAGCAGCCGCTGCTGCGGGTCCATGGCCAGGGCCTCGCGGGGCGAGATGCCGAAGAAGGGGGCGTCGAAGAGGCCGACGCCGTCCAGGAATCCGCCTTCGAGGGTGGCGGAGGCGCCGCGGGCGAGCGCGTCCAGGTCCCAGCCGCGGTCCGCGGGGAATCCGCTGATCGCGTCCTCGCCGCTGGTCAGCAGCTGCCAGAGGTCCTCGGGGGACCGCACGCCGCCGGGGAAGCGGCAGTTCATGCCGACGATGACGATGGGATCGTCGTCGGCCGCGCGGCCGACGAGGGCCGGGGCGCCGGACTCGGGCAGGGTGCCCAGGAGTTCGGCGAGCAGGAAGTCGGCGAGGGCGGTCGGGGTCGGGTAGTCGTAGACGAGGGTCGCGGGCAGTTTCAGGCCGGTGGTGGCCGTGAGGGTGTTGCGCAGTTCGACGGTGGTCAGCGAGTCGAAGCCGAGGTCGGTGAAGGCGCGTTCGGCACCGATGGCCGAGGTGCCGCCGTGCCCGAGGACCGCGGCCACCTGGGTGCGCACCAGGTCCAGGACGAAGCGCGGGCGCGCGGCCGGGGAGAGCCCGGCGAGCCGTTGGCGCAGGGCCGGTTCCCGCTCCGGTGTCCCGGCGGGCGGCGTGACCTGCCGGAGTTCGGGCAGGTCGGCGACGAAGGGGCTGGGGCGCGTCGCGGTGAAGACCTCCGCGTAGCGCTGCCAGTCGACGTCCGCGAGGGTCAGCGTCGTGGCGTCGTGCTCGATCGCCTGGCGCAGTGCGGTGAGGGCGAGCGGCGGTGCCATGGGGGTGAAGCCGCCGCGGCGGACGCGGTCCTGGATGCCGGTGCCGTCGGCCGCCATACCGGTCTCGGCCCAGGGGCCCCAGGCCAGCGAGGTGGCGGGCAGGCCGTGGGCGCGGCGGTGTCCGGCGAAGGCGTCGAGGAAGGCGTTGCCGGCCGCGTAGTTGCCCTGGCCGGGTGCGCCGAGGGTGCCGGCGACGGAGGAGAAGAGCACGAAGGCGCTCAGGTCCTTCTCGCGGGTCGTCTCGTGCAGGTTGAGGGTGGCGGTGACCTTGGTGCGCAGGACGGCGGTGAACTGCTCGGGGGTGAGCGTGTCCAGGGTGCCGTCGTCGACGGTGCCGGCGGTGTGGAACACCGCGGTGAGCGGGTGCTCGTCGGGGATCGCGGCGAGTACGGCGGCGAGCGCGTCCCGGTCGGCGGTGTCGCACGCCACGAGGGTGACGCGAGCGCCCAACTCCGCTATTTCGGCGGCCAGTTCCTCGGCTCCGGGAGCGTCGGTGCCGCGCCGGCTGACCAGCAGCAGGTGCTCGGCGCCCGCCTCGGCCAGCCAGCGGGCGACGTGGCCGCCGAGCGCACCGGTGCCGCCGGTGACGAGCACGGTGCCGGTGGGGCGGAACGTGCCGGTTTCGGGGGCCGGTGCGGCCCGGTGGTGCGCCAGGCGGCGGACGAAGGTCGCGGTGGTGCGTACGGCGAGCTGGTCCTCGTCGCCGCTGTCGGTGAGGACGGCGGCCAGCCGACGCAGGGTGGTGCCGTCGAGCTCGTCGGGGAGGTCGACGAGGCCGCCCCAGCGCTGCGGGTGCTCCAGTGCGGCGACCCTGCCCAGACCCCAGACGGCGGCCTGGGCGGGGCGGGCCGGGTGTTCGGCGCGGTCCACGGCCACGGCGGTGCGGGTCGCGCACCACAGGGGGGCCTCGATACCGGCGTCGCCCAGGGCCTGGATCGCGGCCGCCGTCAGCAGGAGGCCCGCGGTCGCGGCGTCGTCGGCGTCTTCGTCGGCCGTTGCCAGCAGGGACAGGACACCCGCGAACTCGCCGTGCTCCGCGACCAGTTCGCTCAGCCGCGCGGCCAGCTCCGGGCGCTGCGCAGCGCTCACCTCGACCCGTACGGCGTCGGCGCCCAGGGCCCCGGCGACCGCGTCGGTCCAGGCCCGCTCGCCGTCGGCCGGTGCGAGCACCAGCCAGGTCCCGGCCGGGTGTCCGGCGGTGCCCGTGCCGGTGAGGGGCTTCCAGGTGGTCCGGTAGCGCCAGCCGTCGACGGTGGAGCGCTCCCGGCTCTTGCGCCGCCAGGAGGAGAGGGCGGGCACGACGGCGGTGAGGGTGTCGTCGTCCAGGTCCAGCGAGGAGCCCAGGGACCGAAGGTCCGCGCGCTCGACGGCCGACCAGAACTCCGCGTCCGCCGCGTCGACGGGGTGTGCGGATGCGGCGGCTCCCTCCGCCGCCTCGGGCCAGTAGCGCTCGCGCTGGAAGGGGTAGGTGGGCAGATCGATCCGCCGGGCGCCGCTGCCCGCGAACACGGCGTCCCAGTCGACCCGGACCCCGTGGAGGTGGAGCCGGGCCAGCGCCGTGGTCAGTGCGGGGGCCTCGGGCCTCTCGCGGCGCAGTGCCGGGATGGCGGTGGCGGGCGTCTGCTCGCCGGTGCTCTCGCGCACCGCGCCGCTGAGGACGGCGTCCGGGCCGAGCTCGAAGAAGGTCGTCACACCGTGCTCGGTGAGGTGCCGTACGGCGTCGGCGAAGCGGACGGTGCCGCGGACCTGCCGGGTCCAGTACTGCGCCGAGCACAGGTCGTCGGCCGGGATCGGCTCGCCGGTGAGGGTGGAGACCAGCGGCAGCCGCGGCGGGTGGAAGGTGATGCCTTCGGCGGCGCGGGTGAAGTCGTCCAGCATCGCGTCCATGTGCGCCGAGTGGAAGGCATGGCTGACGCGCAGCTGCTTGGTGCGGCGGCCGAGCTCGCGGAAGTGGGCCGCCACGGCGAGCACAGCGTCCTCGTCGCCCGAGACGACCAGGGATGCCGGGGTGTTGACGGCGGCGAGCGCGGCCCGTCCCTCGTACGGGGCGAGCACGGCGGCCGCCTCGTCCTCGGTGGCCTCGACGGAGGCCATGGCGCCGCCCGAGGGCAGGGCGGCCATCAGCCGGCCGCGGGCCGCGACGAGGGTGCAGGCGTCCTCCAGGGAGAGGACTCCGACGGCGTGCGCGGCGGCAAGCTCGCCGATGGAGTGTCCCGCGACGTAGTCGGGGCGCAGGCCCCAGGACTCGGCGAGCCGGAACAGCGCCACTTCGAGGGCGAAGAGGGCCGGCTGGGTGTAGCCGGTGTCGTCCAGCAGCGCGGCCTCGGGGGTGCCGGGGTCGGCGAAGAGGATCTCCCGCAGCGGGCGGTCGAGTTCGAGGTCGAAGCGGGCCAGTACGGCGTCCAGGGCCTCGGCGTAGACCGGGTGGCGGTCGTAGAGCTCGCGTCCCATTCCGGGGCGCTGGCTGCCCTGGCCCGTGAAGAGGAAGGCGAGTCGGCCGCGGTCCGGGCGGCCGGTGAGCAGTCCGCCGTCGGGGGTTGCGTCGCGCAGTGCGGTCAGGGCGCGGATGAGGGTGTCGGGGTCGTCGGTGACGACGGCCGCACGGTGTTCCAGGGCGGTTCGGGAGGTGGCGAGGGAGAACGCCAGGTCGGTGAGCGGGAGTTGGGGGTGGTCGGCGAGGTGGGTCAGGAGCCGTCCGGCCTGGGCGCGCAGGCCCTCTTCGGTGCGTCCGGACAGGGTCAGGGGAAGGGCGGCGGGGTCGGCCGGGCGGGCCGGTGCGGTGTCGGTGTCGTCCTCGGTCCGGTCTTCCGGGGCCTGTTCGAGGATGGTGTGGACGTTGGTGCCGCTGAGGCCGAAGGAGGAGACGCCCGCGCGGCGCGGGTGTGCGGTGGTCGGCCAGGGCAGCGGCTCGGTGAGCAGCCGGATGGCGCCGGAGCTCCAGTCGACGTGGCTGGAGGGCCGGTCGATGTGCAGGCTCTGCGGCACGGTGGCGTGGCGCATCGCCATGACCATCTTGATGACGCTGGCGACGCCGGACGCCATCTGGGTGTGGCCGATGTTGGATTTGACGGAGCCCAGGAGCAGCGGGTGCTCGGGGTCGCGGCCCTGGCCGTACGTGGCCAGCAGGGCCTGCGCCTCGATGGGGTCGCCGAGCGCCGTGCCGGTGCCGTGTCCGTCGATGACGTCGATGCCGTCGGGGTCCATCCGGGCGTTGGCCAGGGCCTGTCGGATGACGCGCTGCTGGGACGGGCCGTTGGGCGCGGTCAGCCCGTTGGAGGCGCCGTCCTGGTTGACGGCGGAGCCCCGGATGACGGCCAGGACCTGGTGCCCGTTGCGGCGGGCGTCGGAGAGCCGCTCGACGAGGACCAGGCCGACGCCTTCGGCCAGGCTCATGCCGTCGGCCTGATCGGAGTACGCCTTGCAGCGGCCGTCGGCCGCCATCGCGCGCTGGCGGCTGAAGCCGACGAACGCGCCGGGCGTGGACATGATGCTGACGCCGCCCGCGAGGGCCAGGGAGCTCTCGCCGTTGCGCAGGGACTGGCAGGCCAGGTGTAGGGCGACCAGGGACGAGGAGCAGGCGGTGTCGAGGGAGACGGCCGGGCCCTCGAAGCCGTAGGTGTAGGAGAGCCGGCCGGACAGGACGCTGGAGATGGTGCCGGTGATCAGGTGTCCCTCGGCCCCTTCCGGCCCCGCGCCGAAGGCTCCGTAGTCCTGGTAACTGGCGCCGATGAACGTGCCGGTGCTGCTGCCGCGCAGGGTGGCGGGGTCGATCCCGGCGCGCTCCATCGCCTCCCAGGAGGTCTCCAGCAGCAGGCGCTGCTGGGGGTCCATGGCCAGGGCCTCGCGGGGCGAGATGCCGAAGAAGCCCGCGTCGAAGTCGGCGGCGTCGTGGAGGAAGCCGCCCCGGGTCGAGTAGGTGTGGCCGGCCCGGTCGGGGTCGGGGTCGTAGAGGCCCTCGGCGTCCCAGCCGCGGTCGGTGGGGAACTCGCCGGTGGCGTCGCCGCCCTCGGCGACCAGTCGCCACAGGTCCTCCGGTGAGCCGACCCCGCCGGGGTAGCGGCAGCTCATGCCGATGATGGCGATGGGCTCGTCGTCGGCGGCGGTGTTCGCGGCCGTGGTCGTGGCGGTGGTGCCCGTGGCGGACCCGGCGAGGGACTCGCGCAGGAAGGCGACGAGTGCGAGCGGGTTGGGGTAGTCGAAGACCATGGTGCTCGGCAGGGCGAGCCCGGTCCTGGTGGCGATCCGGTTGCGCAGGTCGACGGCGGTCAGCGAGTCGAAGCCGACGTCGCGGAAGGCACGCTGTTCGGACAGGACGTCGGGTGAGGCGTGGCCGAGCGCGGTGGCCGCCTCGGTGCGGACGAGATCCAGCAGGAGACGGTCCTGCTCGACCGGGGCCAGCCCGAGCAGTCGGGTGGCGAACTCGCCTCCGGAGTCGGTGACTTCGGCGCTCTCCTGCGCCGACTGCCGGACCTCGGGCAGGTCCTCGAAGAGCCGGGTGGGCCGCGCGGCGGTGAAGACGGGGTAGTAGCGCTCCCAGTCCACGTCGGCGACGGCCAGGTGCGTCTCGCCGTCGTCGAGGGCCTGGCGCAGGCCGGTGAGGGCCAGTTGGGGATCCATGAAGACCAGCCCGCTGCGGCGGATCTGGCCGGGGTCGACGCGGCCGAGCTTGAGGTCGTCGGCCCAGATGCCCCAGGAGACGGCGGTGGCGTGGGCGCCGCGGGCGCGGCGGTGTTCGGCCAGGGCATTGAGATAGGCGTTGCCGGCGACGTAGGCGGCGTGCGCGCCGCTGCCCCACAGGCCGGCGGTGGAGGAGTACAGGACGAAGGCGTCGAGGTCGTCGCCGAGGAGCTCGTCCAGGTGCCGGGCGCCGGTGACCTTGGCGTCCATGACCTTCGCGAAGTCGTCGAGGGTCGTCTCGTCCAGCGTCGCCAGCTCGATGGTGACGGCGGTGTGCACGACGGTGCGTACGGTGCGGCCCTCGGTCGCCAGCGTGTCGAGCATCCGGGCGACCGCGTCGCGGTCGGTCAGATCGCAGGCGACGACACCGGCCTCGCAGCCCAACTCGCCCAGTTCGCGGATGAGTTCGTCCATGCCGGGGGCTTCCGGGCCGCGGCGGCTGGTGAGGACGACGTGCTCGGCGCCCTGCTCGGCGAGCCAGCGGGCCAGGTGCGGGGCGAGCGTGCCGGTGCCGCCGGTGACGAGGGTGGTGCCCCTCGGCGTCCAGGGGCGGGCCGGGGCGGGGTCCGCGGGGGCGGCGCGTACGACGCGGCGGGCGAAGACGCCCGAGGAGCGGACGGCGAGCTGGTCCTCGCCGCTGCGGCCGGTCAGCACGGCGGCCAGGCGTTCGCCGGCCCGTCGGTCCCACTGCTCGGGCAGATCGACCAGACCGCCCCAGCGCTGCGGGTGTTCGAGGGCGGCCGTCCAGCCGAGGCCGAGGATCTGGGCCTGGTCGGGGCGGGTGAGCCGGTCGGCGCGGCCGGTGGAGACGGCGCCTTGGGTCAGGCACCACAGCGGTGCGTCGATTCCGGCGTCGCCGAGCGCCTGGACGAGCGCGACGGTCAGGGCCAACCCGCGGCTGAGCGCCGGGTGGCTGGCGCTCGCCGCTTCGGCCTGGCCGAGCAGGGACACCACGCCCGTGAGGTCCGCCGCGCCGTCGAGGCCGGTCAGGCGCGCGGTCAGGGTGGCGCGGTCGAGGCAGGCGTCGTCCAGGACGAGGGTGCGCGGGTCGGCGCCGTGGGCGGCGAGGACGCCGGTGAGGGTGTCGGTGTCGGTCCCTTCGGGGGCGACGACGAGCCAGGTGCCCGTCAGGGCCGCCGCGGGCAGGCCGGTCAGCGGCTTCCAAGTGGCGCGGTAGCGCCAGGAGTCCACGGTGGACAGCTCGCGGCGGCGCTTGCGCCAGTGCGAGAGGGCCGGGAGGACCGGGGCCAGGGAGCTGCGGTCCAGGCGCAGGCGGGAGGCGAGCGCCTCGACGTCCTCCTCCTCGACCGCCGTCCAGAACTCGGCGTCCGCGGGGTCCGCTTCGGGACGGTCCTGGGACCGCTCGGGGATCGCCCACAGGTGCTCGCGCTGGAAGGCGTACGTGGGCAGCGGCACCCGGCGGGCGCCGGTGCCGGCGAAGACGGGTGACCAGTCGGCGCCCGCGCCCCGGACGAAGGCTTCGGCCAGGGAGGTCAGGAAGCGGTCGGTGCCGCCGGTGTCGCGCCGGAGCGTGCCGAGCACCGCGGCGGCGGTCCCGGCTTCCTCGGCGGTCGCCTGGATGCCCATGGACAGGACGGGGTGGGAGCTGACCTCGATGAAGAAGTGGTGGCCCTGGGCGAGGAGTTCACCGATGGCGGGCTGGAAGTGGACGGTCTGGCGCAGGTTGGTGAACCAGTACTCCGCGTCCATGACGGTGGTGTCCAGCCAGTCACCGGTGACGGTGGAGAAGAACGGCACCTGGGCCGGGCGCGGGCGCACCGGCGCGAGGACGCCGCGCAGTTCGTCGCGCACCCGCTCGACCTGGGCGGAGTGCGAGGCGTAGTCGACGGCGATGCGCCGGGCGCGGATGTCCTCGCCGACCAGCTCGGCCTGGAGGGCGTCCAGCGGCGCGGTGGCGCCGGAGACGACGGTGGAGCGGGGGCCGTTGACGGCGGCGATCGACAGGTCGTCGTACCCGGCGGCCCCGGCGAGTCGCTGTTCGACCTCCGCGGCGGGCAGCGGGACCGACAGCATGCCGCCGGTTCCGGCCAGCCCGCGGGCGATGGCCTGGCTGCGCAGCGTGACGACGCGGGCCGCGTCCTCCAGGGAGAGCGCCCCGGCGACGGCGGCCGCGGCGATCTCGCCCTGCGAGTGGCCGACCACGGCATCGGGGGTGATGCCGTGCGAGGTCCACAGCGCGGCCAGGGAGACCATGACGGCGAAGGAGGCGGGCTGGACGACGTCGACGCGGTCCAGGGTCGGCGCACCGTCGGCCTGACGCAGCACGTCGAGCAGGGACCAGTCGACGAACTCCGAGAGGGCGGTGGCGCATTCGGTCAGGCGCGCGGCGAAGACCGGGGACTCCTCCAGGAGCCGCGCCCCCATACCGACCCACTGGGAGCCCTGGCCGGGGAAGACGAAGACGGTCCTGCCGTCGGTGTCGGCCGTGCCCTGGACGACGCCGGGTGCGGAGCCGCCGGTGGCGAGGGCGTCCAGGGCCGCGCGCCGGGACACGTCGTCGGTGCCGACGACGACGGCGCGCTGGTCGAAGAGGGTGCGGGTGGCCACCAGGGTGTGGCCGACGTCGAGGGCACCGGGTGCCTCGCCGTCGAGGTGGGCGGCGAGGTGGGCCGCCTGGGCGCGCAGCGCGCCCGGGGTCCGGGCGGACAGCACCCAGGGGATGGCGTCGCCGGCCGGGGGCACCGTCGGCGCGGGGGCCGTCTCGTGCGGGCGGGGGGCCTCTTCGAGGAGGGTGTGGGCGTTGGTGCCGCTGATGCCGAAGGAGGAGACCGCGCAGCGGCGCGGGCGCTCGCCCTCGGGCCAGTCGGTGGGCTCGGTGAGCAGGGAGACGGTGCCGGGGGTCCAGTCGATGTGGCTGGAGGGGGTGTCGGCGTGCAGGGTGCGCGGCAGTCGTCCGTTGCGCAGGGCCAGGACCATCTTGATGACGCCGGCCACGCCGGCCGCGGACTGGGTGTGGCCGATGTTGGACTTCACCGAGCCCAGCAGCAGCGGACTGTCCGGGTCGCGGCCCGGTCCGTAGGTGGCGAGCAGGGCCTGGGCCTCGATGGGGTCGCCGAGGGCGGTGCCGGTGCCGTGGGCCTCGACGACGTCGACGTCCGCCGGGGTCAGCCCCGCGTTGGCCAGGGCCTGGCGGATGACGCGCTGCTGGGAGGGGCCGTTGGGGGCGGACAGGCCGTTGGAGGCGCCGTCCTGGTTGATGGCCGAGCCGCGGACGACGGCGAGGATCTCGTGCCCGTTGCGCCGGGCGTCCGAGAGGCGCTCCAGGACGAGGACGCCGACGCCCTCGGCCAGGGTCATGCCGTCGGCGCCTTCGGAGAACGCCTTGCAGCGGCCGTCGCCGGCCAGGGCCCGCTGCCGGCTGAAGGCGACGAACGGGTTGGGGTTGGTCATCACGGTCGCGCCGCCGGCCAGGGCCAGGGAGCTCTCGCCGTTGCGCAGCGACTGGCAGGCCAGGTGCAGGGCGACCAGGGACGAGGAGCAGGCGGTGTCGACGGTGACGGCCGGGCCTTCGAGGCCGAAGAGGTAGGCCAGGCGCCCGGAGAGCACGCTGGGGCTGGTGCCGGTCACCAGGTGGCCGGCGGAGCCGTCCTCGACGCCGAGTCCGTACTCCTGGTAGGTGGAGCCGATGAAGGTGCCGGTCGCGGAGCCGTGGACGGTGGTGGGGTCGATGCCGGCGTGCTCGAACGCCTCCCAGGTGGTCTCCAGCAGCAGCCGCTGCTGCGGGTCCATCGACAGCGCCTCGCGCGGCGAGATGCCGAAGAAGGAGGCGTCGAACTCGCCCGCGTCGTGCAGGAATCCGCCCTGGGTGGAGTACGTCGTGCCGGGGTTGTCCGGGTCGGGATGGAACAGGCCGTCGGTGTGCCAGCCGCGGTTGACGGGGAAGTCGCTGATGGCGTCGACGCCTTCGCTGACCAGGTCCCACAGCTGCCGCGGGGAGCGGACGCCGCCGGGGAAGCGGCAGCTCATGCCGACGATGGCGATGGGCTCGTCGAAGCCCCCCGACGCCACGGCCACGGGGGCGGCCGACTCCTGTGCGGTGCCCAGGAGTTGCTCGCGCAGGTGGCGGGCGAGGGCGACGGGGGTCGGGTAGTCGAAGACGAGGGTGGCGGGCAGGGCCAGGCCGGTGAGGGCGGCCAGCCGCTTGCGCAGTTCCACCGCGGTCAGCGAGTCGAAGCCGGCGTCGCGGAAGGCCCGCCGCTCCGCGATGGCGTCCGCGGAGTCGTGGCCGAGGGCGAGGGCCGCCTCGGCGCGCACCAGGTCGCCCAGCAGCCGCTCCTGCTCGTCCTGGTCCAGGCCCCGCAGGCGCGCGGCGAATTCGGGCGCGGCGCTTTCGCCCTCGGCGCGTACCAGGGCCTGGACCTCGGCCAGTTCGTCGAAGAGGGCGCTGGGGCGGGTGGAGGTGAAGACGGGGTGGTAGCGCTCCCAGTCGATGTCGGCGACCGTGACGGTGACGTCCCGGTGGACGACGGCGCGCCGCAGTTCGGCGATGGCCGTCGCGGGCGCGAGGAAGCGCAGCCCGCGCCGGTGCAGTTCGTCGGTGACGGCCTCGTGGGTGGCCATACCGGCCTCGGCCCAGGGGCCCCAGGCGACGGAGGTGGCGGGCAGGCCGCGGGCCGCGCGGTGCTCGGCGAGGGCGTCGAGGTAGGCGTTGGCGGCGCTGTAGGCGCTCTGTCCGGCGCTGCCCCAGACTCCGGCGATCGAGGAGACCAGGACGAAGAAGTCGAGGTCGTGGCCGTCCAGAAGGCTGTCGAGGTGGGCCGCGCCGAGCAGCTTGGCGGCCATCGCCTGGGCGGCGTCGGCCAGCGGGGTGTCGGCCAGCGCGACCGCCTGGCCGACACCGGCCGCGTGCACGACGCCGGTCAGCGGGTGCTCGTCGGGTACGGAGTCCAGCAGCGCGGCGAGGGCGGCGCGGTCGGCGGTGTCGCAGGCCGCGATGGTGACCCGAGCACCCAACTCCTCTATTTCTGCTGCCAGTTCACTGGCGCCGGGGGCGTCGGGGCCGCGGCGGCTGGTGAGCAGGAGGTGCTCGGCGCCGCTGCGGGCGAGCCAGCGGGCGGTCTCGGCGCCGAGCGCTCCGGTGCCGCCGGTGATCAGCACGGTGCCGCGTGCGGTGAAGGCGTCGGCCGGGGGCAGTTCGGCTTGCGGATGGCGGACCAGGCGCCGGCCGAGCACTCCGGTGGCGCGGACGGCGATCTGGTCCTCGCCGCCCTCGGCGGCCAGCGCGCTGACGAGGTGCTGGGTGGCGGGGGCGTCGAGGGTGTCCGGCAGGTCGATCAGGCCGCTCCACAGCTGCGGGTGCTCCAGGGCGGCGACCCGGCCCAGTCCCCAGACCGCGGCCTGGAGGGGGTGGGTGAGCGGGTCGTCGGCGCCGGTGGTGACGGCGCCCCGGGTCAGGGTCCACAGGGGCGCGGCGAGGCCGGTGTCGGCGAGCGCCTGGATCAGTACGAGGCTCAGCGCGAGCCCGGTGGACGGCTGGGCGCCGGTCTCGGCCCCGGGCCGGTCGGCGAGCGGCAGCAGGGACAGCACTCCGGTCAGCGGCCGGTCCTGGTCGCGTACGGCGGCGAGCCGGTCGGCGAGGTGGGCGCGGTCGCGGCAGGCGTCGTCCAGGGCGAGGGTCTCGAACTGGGCGCCGTGGCCGCGCAGCGCATCGAGGATCTCGTCGCTGTCGATGCCGTCGGCGGTGACGAGCAGCCAGGTGCCGTCCAGTACGGGCGCGGCGGTTGCCGGCACGGGGCGCCAGGCCACGCGGTAGCGGGTGGAGTCCAGCAGCGCCTTCTCCTGCCGGTGCTGGCGCCAGGAGGACAGTGCGGGCAGCAGGGCGTACAGAGAGGCGTGCTGTTCGTCGCGCAGCCCGAGGAGGGCGGCCAGTTCCGTGGCGTCGCCGCGTTCGACGGCGCCCCACAGCTCGGCGTCCGCGGGGTCGGCGGCGCGCTGCGCGAGGGCCGGGGTCTGTTCGGGCCAGTAGCGCTCGTGCTGGAAGGCGTAGGTGGGCAGGTCGACGGTGCGGGCTCCGGTGCCGGCGAGGTACCCGGGCCAGTCGACGGCGGTGCCGCGGACGTGCAGGCGGGCCAGCGCGGTGGCCGCGCAGCGCTCCTCGCCGCGCCCGTGGCGCAGCAGCGGGACGATATGCGCGTCCGCGTCGTCGCCGAGGGCGTCCTGGGCGGCGGCCGACAGCACGCTGTCGGGGCCGAGTTCGAGGAAGGTGCCGGCGCCGCAGTCGTACGCGGCGCGCAGGGTGTCGGCGAAGCGGACGGCGCCGCGGGCGTGCGCGACCCAGTAGTCGGCCGAGCGCAGTTCCGCCTCGGTGGCGGCCAGTCCGGTCAGGCCGGAGACGACGGTCACGTCCGGTGCGTGGTAGGTGAGTTCGGCGGCGACCTCGCGCAGTGCGTCGAGCGCGGGGTCCATGAGCGGCGAGTGGAAGGCGTGGCTGACCGTCAGGCGCTTGGTCTTGCGTCCCTGGGCGGCGAAGTGGGCGGCGATCTCCTCGGCGGCGGCCTCGTCTCCGGCGACCACGACGCTGTGGGGGCCGTTGACGGCGGCGAGGGAGACCTCGTGCTCGCGCCCGGCGAGCAGCGGCGCGGTCTCCTCCTCGGTGGCCTGGAGGGAGATCATCGCGCCGCCGGCGGGCAGCGCCTGCATCAGCCGTCCGCGGGCGCTCACCAGGCGGGCCGCGTCGGGCAGCGAGAGGACGCCCGCGACATGCGCGGCGGTGATCTCGCCGATGGAGTGGCCCAGCAGCACGTCGGGGCGGATGCCCCAGGTGCCGAGCAGCCGGTGGAGCGCGACCCCGACGGCGAACAGTGCGGGCTGGGTCCACTCGGTGCGGTCCAGCAGCGCCGCCTCGGGGCTGCCCTCCGGGGCGAACAGGACGTCCTTGAGGGGCCGGTCCAGATGCGGGTCGAGGGCGGCGGTCACCTCGTCGAGGGCCTGGGCGAACGCGGGGAAGCGGGCGGCGAGTTCACGGCCCGCGCCGGGGCGCTGGCTGCCCTGCCCGGAGAACACCACGGCGAGCTTGCCCGCACCGCCGACCTCGCCCTCGGTGAGCGCGGGGCCCGGCCGGTCGGCGGCCAGGTCGGCGAGGGCGCGCAGCAGTTCGTCGCGGTCGCCGGTGACGACGGCGCGCTGGTCGAAGGCCGAGCGGGTGGTGGCCAGGGAGAGCGCGACATCGGCCGGATCGAGGGCGGGGCGCTCTTCCAGGAAGGAGCGCAGGCGGGCGGCCTGGTCGCGCAGCGCGGCCCGGCTCTTGCCCGACAGCGTCCAGGGCACGACGGCCGGGGTGAGCGCCGGCTCCTCGCGCTGCTCGGCGACGGCCGCCGGCTCCTCGACGATCAGGTGCGCGTTGGTACCGCTGAAGCCGAAGGAGGAGACGGCGGCGCGGCGCGGCCGGTCGGCCTGCGGCCAGGGCGTCTCCTCGGTGAGCAGGCGCACCGCCCCGGAGTCCCACTCCACGTGCGAGGACGGCTCGTCGGCGTGCAGGGTGCGGGGCAGCACGCCGTGGCGCATGGCCATGACCATCTTGATGACGCCGGCGACGCCGGCCGCGGCCTGGGTGTGGCCGATGTTGGACTTCACCGAACCCAGCAGCAGCGGCGCTCCGGCGTCGCGGTCCCGGCCGTAGGCGGCGAGCAGGGCCTGGGCCTCGATGGGGTCGCCGAGGGTGGTACCGGTGCCGTGGCCCTCCACCGCGTCAATGTCCGTGGCGGACAGGCCGGCGGCGGACAGCGCCTGGCGGATCACCCGCTGCTGGGCGGGGCCGTTGGGGGCGGTCAGGCCGTTGGAGGCGCCGTCCTGGTTGACGGCGGAGCCGCGGACGACGGCCAGGACCCGGTGCCCGTTGCGGCGGGCGTCGGAGAGGCGTTCCAGGACGAGGACGCCCACGCCCTCGGACCAGCCGACGCCGTCGGCGCCGTCGCCGAACGCCTTGCAGCGCCCGTCCGGGGACAGGCCGCGCTGCCGGGAGAACTCGATGAGGGCACCCGGCGTCGACATGACCGTGACGCCGCCGGCCAGCGCGAGCGAGCACTCCCCCGCGCGCAGTGCCTGCATCGCCCAGTGCATGGCGACCAGCGAGGACGAGCACGCGGTGTCGACGGTGACGGCGGGGCCTTCGAGGCCGAGGGTGTAGGAGATGCGCCCGGAGGCGACGCTCGGGGCGGTGCCGCTGCCCTGGTGGCCCTCGAACTGCCCGCCGGAGAGCACCGTGGCGTAGTCGTTGTACATCACGCCCGCGAACACGCCGGTCTGGCTGCCGCGCAGGGACATCGGGTCGATGCCCGCCCGCTCGACGGCCTCCCAGGACGCTTCGAGGAGGAGCCGCTGCTGGGAGTCGGTGGCCAGGGCCTCGCGGGGGCTCATGCCGAAGAAGGCGGGGTCGAAGTCGGCGGCGGTGTGCAGGAATCCGCCGAAACGGGAGTAGGAGGTGCCGGTGCGGTCCGGGTCCGGGTCGTAGAGCGCGTCCAGGTCCCAGCCCCGGTCGGTGGGCAGGCCCGAGATGGCGTCGGTGCCCTCGCTGACCAGCCGCCACAGGTCCTCGGGCGAGGCGACGCCGCCCGGGTAGCGGCAGCTCATGCCGACGATGACGATGGGGTCGTCGTCCGCGGCGGCACGGGGCGCATCGGCCGCGGCGGCGGCCTCGGAGCCCATGAGTCCGTCGAGGAGGTGCGTGGCGAGGGCGTCGACGGTCGGGTGGTCGAAGATGACGGTCGCGGCGGTGCGCAGGCCGGTGGCCGCGTTGAGCCGGTTGCGCAGTTCCACGGCGGTCAGCGAGTCGAAGCCCAGCTCCCGCAGCGGGCGCCGCGGGTCGATGTCGGCGGTGCCGGCGTGGCCGAGCACGGCGGCCACCTGTCCGGCCACGAGGTCGAGCACGACCTCGCGGCGGTCGGTCTCCGCCAGCCGCGACAGCTGCTGTACGAGGGTGACGGCGGTCTCCGAGCCCGAGACCACCGAGCGGCGGGCCGGGGTACGGATCAGGCCGCGCCACAGCGGCGGTATCTCGCTCTGGACGCGCAGGACGGACAGGTCGAGCCGGGTCGGCAGCAGGACGGCGGCATCCGTGGCGGTGGCCGCGTCGAACAGGGCGATGCCCTGCTCCTCGGTGAGCGCGGGCGTGCCCATCCGGGCCAGGCGCTGAAGGTCCTCGTCCGTCAGACCGCCGGTCATTCCCGCGGTGGGCTCCCACGGGCCCCAGGCCAGGGAGAGCCCCGGCAGCCCCTGGGCGCGGCGCAGTTGGGCGAGCGCGTCGAGGAAGGCGTTCGCGGCGGCGTAGTTGCCCTGGCCCGCCGCGCCCACGGTGCCGGAGAGGGAGGAGAAGACGACGAAGGCGGCCAGGTCCAGATCCCGGGTGGCCTCGTGGAGGTGCCAGACGGCGTCGGCCTTGGGCCGCAGGACCGCACTGATCCGCTCGGGGGTGAGCGAGTCGATCACGCCGTCGTCGAGGCTGCCGGCGCTGTGCACGACGGCGGTGACGGGGTGCTCGGCGGGCACACCGGCCAGCAGTCGCCGCACGGCGGCGCGGTCGGCCAGGTCGCAGGCCGCAAGGGCCACCTGCGCGCCGTGCTCGGCCAGTTCGGCCACGAGTTCTTCGGCGCCGTCGGCGTCGGCGCCGCGGCGGCTGACCAGGAGCAGATGACGTACGCCGCGCTCGGCGACCAGGTGGCGGGCCAGTACGCGGCCCAGGCCGCCGGTGGCCCCGGTGAGCACCACGGTGCCCTCGGGGTCCCACTCCGCAGCGGTCCCCGACGTCTGGGCGCGGGCGAGCCGCGCGGTGTGCACGGCGGTGCCGCGGACGGCGGTCTGGGGCTCGTCCGAGGACAGGGCCAGGGCCCGCAGCAGCGGCTCCGCGGCGGGTTCGGCGGTGCCGGGGTCGAGGTCCAACAGCCCGAAGCGGCCGGGGTGTTCGCTCTGCGCGGCCCGTACCAGGCCCCAGACGGCGGCGGCCACCGGGTCGGGTGCCTGCCGGGCGTCGGTGGCGACGGCGCCACGGGTGACGAAGACCAGCCGGGAGGCGGCGTACCGCTCGTCCGCCAGCCAGGTCCGCAGGCGCTCCAGCACGTGGGCGGTGCGGGCGTGCACGGAGGTGACGATGTCGTCCTCGGCCCCCTCGACGGGGGCGAGGACCACGTCCGCGGCGGGCGCGGCGGCGTCCGGGCCGGGCAGCGCCGTGACCGTGAGGCCCGTCGGCGCAAGAGCCCGCTCCAGGCCGAAGAGGTCGGGGCCGAGGACGGCGGCCGAGGCGGGCGCCTCCCCGGCGGCCTGGCGCGGTTCGCTCCAGCGCATCTCGAACAGGGCGTCGCGGACAAGGGAGTTGGCCGCATCGATCTGCTCGTCGGGCAGGGTGCGCAGGACCAGCGAGCCGATGGAGGCGACGGGGGCGCCGGTGGTGTCGGCGACGGCGAGGGCCACCGCGTCGTCCCCGGCCGGGGTCAGTTTCACCCGGACCGTGCTCGCCCCGCTCGCGTGCAGGGTGACGTCCTGCCACGAGAAGGGCAGACCGCCGCGGGCGTCCTCGCCCAGGTCCACGAAGGCCGCGGCGTGCAGCGCGGCGTCCAGCAGGGCCGGGTGGATGCCGAACGACCCGGCGGACGCGGCGTCGGCGCCGTTGCTCTCGGGCAGCGTCACCTCGGCATAGACGTCGTCGCCGCTGCGCCAGGCGGCGCGCAGGCCCTGGAAGAGGGGGCCGTATCCGAAGCCGGTGTCGGCCATCCGGTCGTAGAAGCCGTCGAGGTCCAGCTCCTGCGCGTCGGCGGGCGGCCAGACGGTGGCGTCGAATCCGGCATGGTGCTCACCGGCGACGAGGGTGCCCGCGGCGTGCTGGGTCCAGGGCAGCTCCTCCGGCCCGTCGGGGCGGGAGTGGACGCTGACGGCGCGGCGTCCCGACGCGTCGGGACTGCCCACCCACACCTGCACCTGGACGCCGCCCTCCTCGGGCAGCACCAGCGGGGCGGCGAGGGTGAGTTCCTCCACCCGGCCGCAGCCGGCCTCGTCCCCGGCGCGCACGGCCAGCTCCAGGAAGGCGGTGCCCGGCAGGAGCACAGTGCCGCGCACGGCGTGGTCGGCGAGCCAGGGGTGGGTACGCGTCGACAGCCGTCCGGTCAGCAGCAGCCCGTCGGAGTTGGCGACCGACACGGCCGCCGTCAGCAGCGGGTGGTGTGCCGCGCCCAGGCCCGCGGCGCGCACATCACCGCCGGTCGCGGGCACGCTCTTGGGCCAGTAGCGGCGGCGCTGGAAGGCGTACGTGGGCAGGTCGGCGCGCCGGGCGCCGGTGTTCTGGAAGTAGGGCTCCCACTGGACGGCCACACCGCGGGTGTGCAGACCCGCCAGCGCGGCGGTGAGCGTCTCGGCCTCGGGGCGGCCGGGGCGGAGCACGGCGAGCGTGGCCGGGACGCCCTCGGCGGCGGTGTCCGTGTCCGCGGCCAGGCAGGTCTGGGCCATGGCGGACAGGACGCCGTCGGGGCCCAGTTCCAGGAAGGTGGCGGCGCCGTGGCCGTCGAGCCAGGCGACGGCGTCGGCGAACCGTACGGCGTGGCGGGCGTGGTCCACCCAGTAGTCGGGGGAGGTCAGCTGCTCCACCGTGGCGAGGGTGCCGGTCAGGCCGGAGACGACCGGGATCACGGGCGCCTGCGGGGTGAGCCGGGAGACGGCCGCGCGGAACTCCGCCAGCATGGGCTCCATGAGCGGGGAGTGGAACGCGTGCGAGACCCGCAGCCGCTTGGTCCTGCGGCCCAGCGCGCCGAAGTGCTCGGCGACGGCGGTGACGTCGTCGACTTCACCGGCGACGACGACGGCGTGGGGCCCGTTGACCGCGGCGATGGAGACGCGCTCCTGCCGGTCCTCAAGGAGGGGCAGGACCTCGTCCTCGGCGGCTTCGAGGGAGACCATGGCGCCGCCCTCGGGCAGCGCCTGCATGAGGCGGCCGCGGGCGAGCACCAGGGCCGCGGCGTCGGCCAGGGTGAAGACGCCGGCGACATGCGCCGCGGCGATCTCGCCGATGGAGTGCCCGGCGAGGAAGTCCGGCGTGATGCCGAAGGACTCGGCGAGCCGGTACAGCGCGACCTCGAGCGCGAACAGCGCCGGCTGGGCGTAGCCGGTCTCGTCGAGCAGGGCGGCCTCGGGCGTGCCGTCGGCGGCGAACAGCACGTCCTTCAGGGGCCGTTCGAGTCCTTCGTCGAAGTGGCCGAGGACCTCGTCCAGGGCGGTGGCGAAGACGGGGAAGCGGGCGGCCAGTTCACGCCCCATGCCCGGCCGCTGGGAGCCCTGGCCCGCGAAGAGGAAGGCGAGCTTGGACCGTGTCCGCGCGGTGTCCTGCACCAGACCCGGGGCCGGTGTGCCGTCGGCGAGCGCGGTGAGGGCGGCGCGGGCACCGTCCAGGTCGGCCGCGGTGAACGCGGCGCGGTGCTCCAGGCCGGAGCGGGCCGTGGCCAGGGAGTAGGCCACGTCCAGGGGCGCGGGGCCGGACGTGAGGTGTGCGAGCAGCTGGGCCGCCTGGGCGCGCAGCGCCTCACGGGTGCGGCCGGAGACGAGCCAGGGGACGGCGCCCGCCGCCACGGGTTCGGCGGCGGCCGGCTCCGTGTCCTCCTCGGGGGCGGCCGGGGCCTCCTCCAGGATCGTGTGCGCGTTGGTGCCGCTGAGCCCGAACGAGGAGACGCCGGCCCGGCGCGGCTGTTCGCCCTGGGGCCAGGCGGTCTGCTCGGTGAGCAGGCGCACGGCTCCCTGCGTCCAGTCGACGTGCGAGGACGGCGCGTCCACATGGAGCGTGCGCGGGAGCAGGCCGTGCCGCATGGCCAGCACCATCTTGATGACGCCGGCCATGCCGGCCGCCGCCTGGGTGTGGCCGATGTTGGATTTGACGGAGCCCAGCAGCAGCGGCCGGTCGTCGTCGCGGTTGCGGCCGTAGGTCGCCAACAGCGCCTGGGCCTCGACCGGGTCGCCCAGGGTGGTGCCGGTGCCGTGCGCCTCGACGACGTCGACCTCGTCGGCCGAGAGCCGCGCGCTGACCAGCGCCTGCTCGATCACCCGTTGCTGCGAGGGGCCGTTGGGCGCGGTCAGCCCGTTGGAGGCGCCGTCCTGGTTGACGGCGGAGCCCCGGATGACGGCCAGGATCTCGTGCCCGTTGCGACGGGCCTCCGAGAGGCGCTCCAGGACCAGCACGCCCACGCCCTCGGACCAGCCGGTGCCGTCGGCGGAGTCGGCGAAGGAGCGGCAGCGCCCGTCGGCGGAGAGCCCGCCCTGGCGGTTGAACTCCACGAAGGTGGTGGGGCTGGACATCACGGTGACGCCGGCGGCCAGCGCCAGGGAGCACTCGCCCTGGCGCAGGGAGTGGGCGGCCAGGTGCAGGGCCACGAGGGAGGACGAGCAGGCGGTGTCGACGGTGACCGCCGGGCCCACGGCCCCGAAGAAGTAGGCGAGTCGGCCCGAGATGACGCTGGTGGTGGTGCCCGTCAGGGCGAAGCCCTGGACGTCGTCGTCCGGGCCCACCCGGTACTCCTGGGGCATCGCCCCGACGAACATGCCCGTCCTGGTGCCCCGGACCGCCGCCGGGTCGATACCGGCCCGCTCGAAGGCTTCCCAGGAGGACTCCATCAGCAGTCGCTGCTGCGGGTCCATGGCGAGCGCCTCACGGGGCGATATCCCGAAGAAGGAGGCGTCGAACTCGGCCGCGTCGTGCAGGAATCCGCCGGAGAACTCCGCCGCGTCCTCGGCCAGCAGCTCCCAGCCGCGGTCGGTGGGGGACGTGGTGATGCCGTCCCCGTCGGCGGCGAGCAGGGACCAGAGCTCCTCGGGACTGCGTACGCCTCCCGGGAAGCGGCAGCTCATCCCCACGATCGCGATCGGCTCGCGGGCCGCCGCCTCCAGCTCGCCCACCCGCTGCCGGGAGCGCCGCAGATCGGCGCTGGCCCGCTTCAGGTAGTCGCGGAGCTTCTGTTCCTGGTCCATGTTCGCCACGTTCAACCCAACCCATCTCAAGACCGGCGGACAGCAGAGGATTTCGATGCGGACATCCGGCCTGAGGACGGCTGTTCCACAGCGACTGAGTGATCTGCGTGCCCTGCACGAGGCAGCTCGACGTACCGCACGCCACTCGCCCAGTTTCGACGGTGTTTGTCTCGGAATTCCCTAGAGTCGGCCGGACCCTAGAGTCGGCCGGACCCTGGGGCCGGCCGCACGGAAACGCACCTCACGCCGCGGGCTTTCCCGCGGCGGTGAGGTGTTCACGCAGAAGTGCCAGGACGGCCGGAGCCTGCGAGCTGAGGAAGAAGTGACCGCCGGGATAGACCCGGAGGTCGAACGCGCCCGTGGTGTGGGCGCGCCAGCCCTCGGCCTCCTCCAGTGTCGTCTTGGGGTCGTCGTCACCGGTCAACGCGGTGATCGGCGCCTTGATCGCCGCCCCGGGGTCGCAGCGGTAGGTCTCCACCGCGGTGTAGTCGCTGCGGATCGCCGGGAGGATCATGCGCAGGATTTCCTCGTCGCCCAGGATCGCGGCGTCCGTGCCGGAGAGCAGCTTCAGTTCGGCGACGATCCCGTCGTCGTCACGCCGGTGGACGCTCTCCGCGCGGTAGCGCGAGGGCGCGCGGCGTCCCGATGCGAAGAACTGCGTCAGCTCGCCTCCGTCGGCCTCCAGGCGCCGGGCCACCTCGAAGGCGACCATCGCGCCCATGCTGTGCCCGAAGAACGCCGTCGGCCGCGACCGGAGCCGGTTCCGCAGGGCCGCGTACACCTGATCGGCCATGGCTCCGATGTCGCCGGGGCTGGTCTCGGTGCGCCGGTCCTGGCGGCCGGGGTACTGCACCGACAGCACCTCCGCCACGGATGACAGCTGTGCCGATACGGGGAAGAAGAAGGAGGCCGAACCGCCCGCGTGCGGAAAGCAGACGAGCTGGCGCCGGTGCTGCGGCGCCGGGTGGTAGCACCGGGCCCAGAGCCCTTCCGCCGTGGTCGTCGTCATACTGCTGGCTCCTCCTCGCGATGGCGCCGGACCGGTCCGGCGGGATGCGGGCACCGATCGCCGGCCCCGGCTGTCTGTGGAATGCAGCTGCCACACGTCCATTCGACAAGGGGGAATGCCGGAAATCACCTAGTGTCCGCACCCCGCACGACAGCGGGCCCGCACGACGCACCGACGCCGCACCGGATACGCCCGGGGCACCCATGGCGCGCCGGGCTATCCGTGCGTCCGGCCCGACTACCAGCTGGCGGCCAGCAGCAGGTCGCCGTACTCCCGCTCGCGGGACGCCTGGCGCAGGTCGGAGTCGACCATCATGCGCATCAGTTCGGGGAAGTCGACGGAGGGCTTCCAGCCCAGCTGGGCGTGGGCGCGCTCGGGGTCCGCGCACAGGATCTCCACCTCGGCCGGGCGTACCAGCGAGGGGTCGATGCTGACGTAGTCCTCCCAGTCCAGGCCCACATGCTCGAAGGCGATGCGGACGGCATCGCGGACCGAGTGCATCTGGCCGGTGCCGATCACGTAGTCGCCCGGCTCGTCCTGTTGCAGCATCAGGTGCATGGCACGGACGTAGTCGCCGGCGAAGCCCCAGTCGCGTACGGCGTCGAGGTTGCCCAGGGACAGCTTGTCCTGGTAGCCGAGCTTGATGCGGGCCACCGCGAGGGAGATCTTGCGGGTCACGAACTCCGCACCGCGGCGCGGGGATTCATGGTTGAAGAGCATGCCGGAGACCGCGTACATCCCGAAGGACTCACGGTAGTTACGGGTGATGAAGTGCCCGTAGGTCTTCGCCACGCCGTAGGGGCTGCGCGGGCGGAAGATGGTGGTCTCGCGCTGCGGGGTCTCGGCGACCTTGCCGAACATCTCCGACGAGGACGCCTGGTAGAAGCGTATCTGCCCGCCGCTGTCGCTCTGGGAGCCGTTCCGCCCGCTGACCATGCGGATCGCCTCCAGCATGCGCAGGACGCCCATGCCGTTGATCTCGGTGACGAGTTCGGGCTGCTGCCAGGACATCGGGACGAAGGAGATCGCACCGAGGTTGTAGATCTCGTCGGGCTGCACCGTGTCGACGGCGGAGCACAGGCTGGACTGGTCCATCAAGTCGCCCTCGACGAAGGACAGTTCGGACACCAGTCGACTGACCCGCGACTTCCTGGGGTTCGCCTGGCCCCGTATCAGGCCCCATACCTGGTAGCCCTGCGAGAGCAGGTGCTCGGCCAGATAGGAGCCGTCCTGCCCGGTGATTCCTGTGATCAGCGCACGCTTGGACATCTCATTCCTCTTCTCCGGATAGAACAGACCGCCCAAACGCAGGCCGAGTCGGCTGCTCGGCCTCTTGGCCTTTTGGCTGCTTGGTCTCTTGGCGTCGAATGGCATCGGCCGGCATCGGCCGGCCCAATCGAAAAACTGCCGCGGTCCGGACGCTGGGTCATTGCACGCTTCCAAGCGGCCGGTCACGATGTCAAGAAATTCCGGGCACACTAGGGAATTCCCCCGAGTCCCCACCA
The DNA here is from genome assembly GCF_002082195.1 of Streptomyces gilvosporeus. Lineage (GTDB taxonomy): Bacteria > Actinomycetota > Actinomycetes > Streptomycetales > Streptomycetaceae > Streptomyces > Streptomyces gilvosporeus. The sequence goes on from NZ_CP020569.1 coordinate 1,125,926, forward strand.
CCGGGTGATTGTTGGCCAATGCGCGCAGCCGGATCCGGTGCGGCACGCGGCGCCCCGCTGCCGGGACACTAGGGATTTTCCGGTGTGCGGTGCGCTGCACTGTCCGGGTGTTGCCCCGTCCAGGCCCGGCCGGCGCCCTTCCTGCGGACCGCCGGCCGGGTCTGCCGTCTCCTGGAGCGTCGCCCGGTGCTGCTCAGCCTTCTGCGAATCCATCTGCGGCCCCAGGGGCGCTCCGTCGCCCGGCTGGGGCTTTTGCAACTGGTGCAGATCCTGGCCACTTTGGCCCTGCCGACACTGGGCGCCGCGGTCATCGACAACGGCGTGGTCAGGGCCGACAGCGGCTATATCACCCGGACCGGCCTGGCCATGCTGGCCGTGGCGCTGGTGCAGATCGCGGCGTCCGTGGCCGCGGTGGCGCTGGGTGCCCGTACGGCCATGGCGCTGGGCCGCGACCTGCGCTCGGCCGTCTTCCGCCGGGTGCTGGACTTCTCGGCCCGCGAGGTCGGGCAGTTCGGCACGCCGTCGCTGATGACGCGGACCGTCAACGATGTGCAGCAGGTGCAGTTGCTCGCCGTGTCCGCGTTCGGCGTCGTGGTGTCGGCGCCCCTGATGTGTCTGGGCAGCATTGCGCTCGCACTTCAGCAGGACATCCCGCTGTCCCTGCTTCTGGTGGCGCTGATGGTGGCCGTCGGAATGTCCTTCGGCCTCATTCTCGGCCGCACCGATCCGTTCTACGCTCGTATGCAGAAACACCTGGACCGCATCAACGGGCTGCTGCGCGAACGCATTACCGGCGTCCGCGTCGTACGGGCTTTTGTGCGCGACGCCCATGAAGGCGCGAGATTCGGCCGCACCAATTCCGAATTGCGTGACATCTCGCTGCGCGTCGGCCGGCTGCTGGCCACCGTCATCCCCCTCGTGCTGCTGGTCCTCAATGCCTTCATGGCGGCCGTGGTGTGGTTCGGCGCCCACCGCATCGACGCCGGGGCGATGCGGTTCGGTGCGCTCAGCGCGTTTCTGAGCTATCTGACGCTGATCACGATGTCGGTGGTGATGGTGACCTTCGTATGCCTGGCGATGCCGCGGGCGAGGGTCTCGGCCGAGCGCATCCAGCAGGTGCTGGCGGCCGAGCCGAGCGTGGCGGCGCCGAGCGAACCGGTCCGCGCGGTGCCCGCGGCCGGCCAACTGGCGTTGTACGGAGCGGGGTTCCGCTATCCGGGAGCGATGGATCCGGTGCTGCGCGATATCGATCTGAGCGTCGGGCCCGGCGAGACGGTGGCGGTCCTCGGCAGCACCGGCAGCGGCAAGACCACCCTGCTCAACCTCGTGCTGCGGCACTTCGACGCCACCGACGGCTCCGTCCATGTAGGCGGCGTCGACGTCCGCACGCTGGACACGGAGGTGCTGCGCCGCACCGTCGGCTTCGTACCGCAGCGGCCGTACCTCTTCTCCGGCACCGTCGCCAGCAATCTGCGCTTCGGCGACCCGGACGCCACCGACGACGAACTCTGGCGCGTACTGGAGATCGCCCAGGCGCGCGATTTCGTACGGCACCTGCCCGGGGGGCTCGACGCGCCGATCACCCAGGGCGGCACCAATGTGTCCGGCGGGCAGCGGCAACGCCTGGCGATCGCCCGCACCCTGCTGCGCAGGCCGGACATCTATCTCTTCGACGACTGCTTCTCCGCGCTGGACTACGCCACGGACGCCGCGCTGCGGACCGCCCTGGAGCCGGAGATCTCCCGGGCGACGGTGGTCACCGTCGCCCAGCGCGTCAGCACCGTCCGCCACGCGGGGCGCATCGTGGTCCTGGACGCGGGGCGGGTGGCCGCCACCGGCACGCATGAGGAGCTGCTGCGCACCAGTACGACGTACCGGGAAATCGCCCGGTCCCAACTCACCGCGCTCACCGGCGACCACGGCGGATCCGGCGCGGACGCCGCGGCCGCCACGACCCTTCAGGAGGCTGTCCATGGTCTCGACGGACAGCGCTAGGCATGCGCGGCGCGGCCCCGCCCGCCGCACGCTGGGACTGCTGCGCCCGCACCGCGCCCGGGTGACCGCGGCGGTCGCCCTCGGCATCGGCGGCGTCGCGCTCAACGCGGCGGGCCCGATGCTCCTGGGCAGGGCCACCGACCTCCTCTTCGACGGCATCCGGCACACCCACGGATCCAGGGGAGTCGACTTCGACGGCATCGCCCGTGTGCTGCTGACGGCGCTCGCGCTCTTCGCCGCCGCCGCCTTCCTCACCCTCGTCCAGGGGCGGCTGGTCACGGCCGTCGTCCAGCGTGTGGTCTTCGCACTGCGCCAATCCGTGGAGACGAAACTCGCCCGCCTGCCGCTGCGGTACTTCGACCGCCACCCGGCCGGCGAGGTGCTCAGCCGGGTGACCAACGACGTCGACAACCTCCAGCTGACCCTCCAGCAGACCCTCAGCCAGCTGATCACGGCGGCGTTCTCCGTGCTGACCATGGTGGTGCTGATGTTCGCCATCTCGCCGCCGCTGGCACTGATCATGCTGGCCTGCGTACCGGTGTCGGCCGTGGTGGCGGCCCGGATCAGCAAGCGCGCACAGCCTCGGTTCACCCAGCAGTGGTCCGCCACCGGAGCGCTCAACGCCCATGTCGAGGAGGTCTACACCGGGCACGCGCTGGTCAAGGGCTTCGGGCGGCGCGAGCAGGCCGAGCGGGTCTTCGACGAGCACAACGACGCCCTGTACCGCGCCGGCGCACGGGCCCAGTTCGTCTCCGGCGCCATCGAGCCGTCGATGATGTTCGTCTCCAACCTCGGCTATGTCGTCGTGGCGGTCGTCGGCGCGCTGCGCGTGGTCTCCGGGGCCCTGTCCATCGGCGACGTCCAGGCGTTCATCCTCTACTCCCGGCAGTTCAGCCAGCCGATCGTGGAGGTCGCCGGCATCGCCGCGCGCCTCCAGTCCGCCCTCGCCTCCGCACAGCGGGTCCACGACCTCCTGGACGCCGACGAACAAGGCCCCGACCCCGAGCGGCCCGCGCGCCTCCCCCGGGCCCGTGGACACGTCCGGTTCGACAACGTCGGTTTCCGCTACTCCCCCGACATCCCCCTCATCGAGGACCTCTGCCTCACCGTCGAACCCGGCCGGACCGTGGCGGTCGTCGGTCCGACCGGCGCGGGGAAGACCACCCTGGGCAACCTCCTCATGCGGTTCTACGAGACCGACGCGGGGCGCATTTTCCTCGACGGCACCGACATCACCGCCCTGACCCGCGAGGACCTGCGCTCCCACATCGGCCTGGTGCTCCAGGACGCCTGGCTGTTCTCCGGCACCATCGCCGAGAACATCGCCTACGGGCGCCCCGACGCGACGCGCGAGGAGATCGTGGCCGCCGCCCGCGCCACCTGCGCCGACCGCTTCATCCGCACCCTGCCGGACGGCTACGACACCGTCCTGGACGAGGAGTCGGGCAACGTCAGCGCGGGCGAGAAGCAGCTCATCACCATTGCCCGGGCCTTCCTGGCCCGGCCCTCGATCCTGCTCCTGGACGAGGCGACCAGCTCCGTCGACACCCGCACGGAAGTCCTCATCCAGCGCGCGATGCACTCGCTGCGTGCGGGCCGTACCAGCTTCGTCATCGCCCACCGGCTCTCCACCATCCGCGATGCGGACCTCATCCTCGTCATGGAGGACGGCCGCATCGTCGAACGCGGCACCCACGACCAGCTGCTGGCCGCCGAGGGGGCCTACGCCCGGCTGCATGCGACCGCGGGGACCGGAGCGACGGCGGCGCCGCACACGTCTGGCATTTCCCCCAGTCTTTCCTGACCAGGATGGTGGCGCGCGGCGGCTCGGGCCGAAGGACACGGTCCGCGATCCCCACCGGGGCGGCCCCGCGGAACAGCCCTGCGGGGACGAATCCTGTCGGCGAAGGTCGGGTACCACCAGCATGTTCGAGAACCAGCAGAACCAGCATCTGTCACGGCGCCGTCTGCTCGGACTGGCCGCCCTCGGCGGCGCCGCCGTCGCCGGAATGACCACGATCTCCGCGGCCCCGCGTGCCGCGGCCGCCGACGAGAAGAGCCCGCGGGCCCGCAGCGGCTCGTTCGTACCGGCCGTGGTGATCGGTACGGGATACGGCGCCGCGGTCTCCGCGCTGCGGCTCGGTGAGGCCGGAGTTCCCACGCTCATGCTCGAAATGGGCCAGCTGTGGAACAAGCCCGCCGACGACGGCAACGTCTTCTGCGGAATGCTCTCGCCCGACCGCCGCTCCAGCTGGTTCAAGTCCCGCACCGAGGCCCCGCTCGGCTCGTTCCTGTGGCTCGATGTGATCAACCGCGACATCGATCCGTACGCAGGAGTGCTGGACAAGGTGCACTTCGACCAGATGTCGGTGTACGTGGGGCGGGGTGTCGGCGGCGGCTCACTGGTCAACGGCGGAATGGCCGTCGTACCGAAGCGCTCGTACTTCGAGGAGGTCCTCCCGCGGGTGGACGCCGCCGAGATGTACGACCGGTACTTCCCGCGCGCCAACTCCATGCTCAAGGTGAACCACATCGACAAGGGGTGGTTCGAGGCGACGGAGTGGTACAAGTTCGCGCGGGTCTCGCGCGAACAGGCGGGCAAGGCGGACCTGAGCACCACCTTCGTCCCCAACGTCTACGACTTCGGCCAGATGCAACGCGAGGCGGCCGGTGAGGCGCCCAAGTCCGCGCTGGCGGGCGAGGTCATCTACGGCAACAACCACGGCAAACAGAGCCTGGACAAGACCTACCTGGCCGCCGCGCTGGGCACCGGCAAGGTCACCATCGAGACCCTGCACCAGGTCAGGGCGATCCGTCAGCAGCCGGACGGCAGTTATGTGCTGTCCGTGGACCAGAACGACGCCGACGGCAAGACCGTCGCCCACAAGGAGATCGCCTGCCGCCACCTGTTCCTCGGCGCCGGCAGCCTCGGCTCCACCGAGCTGCTGGTACGCGCCCGGGACACCGGCGCACTGCCCGACCTCAACGCCGAGGTCGGCGCGGGCTGGGGCCCCAACGGCAACATCATGACCGGCCGCGCCAACCACGTCTGGAACCCCACCGGGGCCCACCAGTCCTCGATCCCCGCCCTGGGCATCGACGACTGGAACAACCCCACCGCCCCGGTCTTCGCCGAAATCGCGCCGATGCCCGCCGGTTTGGAGACCTGGGTCAGCCTCTATCTGGCGATCACCAAGAACCCCGAGCGCGGCACCTTCGTCTACGACAAGGCCACCGACCGGGCCGCGCTGCGCTGGACGCGGGACCAGAACACGCCCGCGGTCGACGCCGCGAAGTCGCTCTTCGACCGGATCAACAGGGCCAACGGCACGATGTACCGCTACGACCTGTTCGGTCCGCAGCTGAAGAACTTCTCCGACGACTTCTGCTACCACCCGCTCGGCGGCTGCGTTCTGGGCAAGGCCACCGACGGATACGGCCGCGTCGCGGGCTACCACAACCTCTACGTCACGGACGGCGCGCTCATCCCGGGCTCCATCGGGGTCAACCCCTTCGTGACCATCACGGCGCTGGCCGAGCGGAACATCGAGCGGATCATCGCGGAGGACGTCAAGGCCGCGTAGCAGTGCCGACCGTACGAGGACCACGAGAAAGACAAGGAAGAGGCAGCGGATGTCGTTCAAGTACCCCGTGTCCAGGCCCGCTCTGGACGGCCGGGAGCTGGAGTATGTGACCGGTGCCGTCGGCGACGGCTGGATATCGTCTCAGGGCCCGATGGTCGCGCGGTTCGAGCGGGCCTTCGCGGATTACAACGGCGTCGCGCACGGCGTGTCCTGTTCGTCGGGGACGGCGGCGCTCACGCTGGCGCTGCGGGCGCTGGGGATCGGCCCGGGGGACGAGGTGATCGTCCCGGAGTTCACGATGATCGCCTCGGCATGGGCGGTCACCTACACCGGCGCCACGCCCGTGTTCGTCGACTGCGGTGACGACCTCAATATCGACGTCACACGGATCGAGGAGAAGATCACGCCCCGCACGAAGGCCGTGATGCCCGTCCATATCTACGGCCGGCGGTGCGACATGGACGCGGTGATGGACCTCGCGTACCAGTACAACCTGCGGGTCGTGGAGGACAGCGCCGAGGCCCACGGCGTCCGCCCGGTCGGGGACATCGCGTGCTATTCGCTGTTCGCCAACAAGATCATCACGGCGGGCGAGGGCGGCATCTGCCTCACCGACGACCCCCGACTGGCCGGGCAGCTGGCGCATCTGCGCGCCATGGCCTTCACCAGGGACCACAGCTTCCTGCACAAGAAGGTCGCCTACAACTTCCGGATGACGGCGATGCAGGCCGCCGTCGCACTCGCCCAGGTCGAGCGGCTGGACGAGATCCTCGCCACGCGGCGGGAGATCGAGCGGCGCTATGACGAGGGGCTCGCCGGAGTTCCCGGTCTCACGCTGATGCCGCCGCGGGACGTGCTGTGGATGTACGACCTGCGGGCCGAACGCCGCGCGGAGCTGCGGGAGTTCCTGGCCGGTGAGTCGATCGAGACCCGGCTGTTCTTCAAGCCGATGAGCCAGCAGCCCATGTACTTCCACCCCGACTGGCCCTCGCTCAAGGCGCATACGTTCGCCGAGGACGGGCTGTACCTGCCCACCCACACCGGACTGACCGCCACCGACCAGGACTTCGTGATCGACCGGGTCCGCGCGTTCTACGGCGCCAACTGACGGCCCGTCAGTCCGTCAGAAAGGGAATACCCACCCATGACGTACACAGACCCGGCCTCGCCCGAGACGGATGCGCCGGCCATCGACTTTCCGGTGCGCAAGCCCGGCGTGCCGTTCCCACCGCCCGACTACGCCGACTACCGGGGCCGGCAGGGACTGGTCCGCTCCCAGCTGTCCGACGGCAAACGGGTGTGGCTGGTCACCCGGCACGAGGACGTACGCGCCGTACTGACCCACCCGGGCATCAGCTCAAACCCCCAGCACAAGGGATTCCCCAACGTCGGAAACCTGGGCGTACCCAAGCAGGACCAGATCCCGGGCTGGTTCGTGGGCATGGACTCCCCCGAGCACGACCGGTTCCGCAAGGCCCTCATCCCGGAGTTCACCGTCCGGCGGGTACGGGCGATGAAGCCCGCGATCGAGCGCACGGTGGACGCCCAACTGGACCTCATGCTGGCCGCCGGCAACACCGCCGACCTCGTCGCCGACTTCGCCCTGCCCATCCCGTCCCTGGTGATCTCCGCGCTGCTCGGCGTGCCGCCCGCCGACCGCGAGTTCTTCGAGTCCCGGACCCGCGTCCTGGTCTCCCTCCGCTCCTCCAGCGACGACGACCGGATGACCGCCGCCAAGGACCTCCTGCGGTACATCAACCGCCTGGTGGAGATCAAGCAGAAGTGGGGCGGCGACGACCTCATCACCCGGCTGCTGGCGACCGGCGCCATCGCCCCCCACGAAATGTCCGGCGTGCTGATGCTGCTGCTCATCGCCGGGCACGAGACCACGGCCAACAACATCGCCCTGGGCGTGGTCACCCTGCTGGCGAACCCGCAATGGATCGGCGACGACCGGGCCGTGGAGGAGACGCTGCGCTTCCACTCCGTCGCCGACCTGGTATCCCTGCGCGTCGCGGTCCAGGACGTGGAGATCGCCGGGCAGCTCATCAAGGCGGGCGAGGGCATCGTGCCGCTGGTCGCGGCCGCCAACCACGACGAGAACGCCTTCGAATGCCCGCACGCCTTCGACCCCTCCCGGTCCGCCCGCCACCATGTGGCCTTCGGCTACGGCGTCCACCAATGCCTGGGACAGAACCTGGTGCGCATCGAGATGGAAGTCGCCTACCGGAAACTCTTCGAGCGCATCCCGAACCTCCAACTCGCCGTGCCCGCGGAGGGGTTGGACATCAAGTACGACGGCGTGCTCTACGGCCTGAACGAGCTGCCCGTCCGCTGGTAGCCGCGCCCGGCCCGCCGGGCGGCCCCCATCCACCGCAGGAGACATATCGACATGCGTATCACCGTTGACCCCGACCGCTGCGTAGGAGCGGGCCAGTGCGCGCTCAACGCGCCCGCGCTCTTCGACCAGGACGACGACGGACTCGTCACCCTCCTCACCGAGCCCGGCCCCGACCAGCACACCAAAGCCCGACTGGCCGGCGCCCTGTGCCCGTCCGGGGCGATCACCGTGCACGAGAGCTGAGACCGGGAGTAATGGTGCCCGTCCACACAGATGACTACGCGATCCGGCCGTCCGCCGACACCACACGGGAACTGGGCGGCTACACCCTGCCCGAGGTGTTCGAGGCCGCCGTGGAATCCGCCCCCGACGCGGTGGCCCTCGTCGACGGGCACCGCTCCTGGACCTGGGCGCAGTGGCGGGCGGACGTCGACGCACTGGCCCGCGGGTTGCAGGAGTCGGGTATCGCACCCGGCGACGTGGTGGCGGTGCGGCTGCCGAACTGCGGGGAGTTTCCGACCCTGCACCTGGCCGTCGCCGCCGTCGGAGCGGTCCTGCTGCCCATCCACCACGGCACCCCGGCCCCGGAGGTCCAGGCGCTGCTGAGCCGGGCGGAACCCGTCCTGCTCGTCCTGTCGGGCTCCGGGAACGAGAGCCCGGCGACGGCCCGTTCGCTACTGGAGGGCGTGCCGTCGCTGCGCGGCGTGCTGCTGGCCGGGGTGTCGGAGGCGGGGGGCCAGGATCCGGAGGTCGGGTCGCTGGACGGCCTGCTGGCGGCCTGGGCGGGCAGCGGGCCCCGGCCGGTGGACGTCACCCCCGACATGCCGCTCGTGCTCGTCCCCTCGTCCGGCACGGCCTCGGCACGGCCCAAGCTGTGTGTGCACAGCCACGACGGTCTGCTGTCGAACACCGCGGCCGTCACCGCCGAGGCCGCCGACGCCTTCGACGGTCCGGTCCTGACGGCCTGCCCGATGACCCATCTGTTCGGCCTCCAGTCCCTGCACGCGGCGCTGTTCGCCGCCTGCGCGCAGGTCCTGCTCACCGGCTGGGACGTGGACCGCTTCCTGGAACTTGCGCGGGAGCACGACCCCCACGTCGTGTTCGCCGTGCCCGCCCAACTGCGGGACGTCATGGCGCGACTGGCCAGGACGGACGAGCCGGCGGGCTTCGCTCCGTACCAGGTGCGTACGGCGGGGGCCGCCCTCGCGCCCGCGCTCGCCGTACAGATACGCACCGTCCTCGACTGCGAACTGGTCGTGGTGTGGGGGATGTCCGAGATCGGCACCGGCACCCGCACCCGGGCCCACCACCCCGACGGCTGTGTGGGCGAGCCGGTCGGCGGGGTGGAGGTGCGGGTCGTCGACGAGCACGGCGGAGTGTGCGCGGCGGGCCGACGGGGTGAACTCCAGTACCGCGGGCCGGGGTTGTTCCGCGGCTACTACCGCGAGCCGGAGCTGACGCGCTCGGCGCTCACCGAGGACGGCTGGCTGCGGACCGGCGATCTCGCGAGCCTCGGCGCGGACGGCGTGGTGGTGCTGCACGGCCGGGCGGCCGAACTGATCAATACGGGGGGCCGGAAGTTCAGCGCCACCGAGGTCGAAGAGCTGCTCTCCGGCCTTGCGGGCCTGGGCCCGCTGGCCGTGGCCGGTGCACCGGACGACCGGCTCGGGGAGTACCCGTGCCTGGTCGTGACCGACCACGCGGACGGCACGATCGGCCTGAGCGAAGTGACCGCGTTCCTGCGCCGGCTGGGGCTCGCCGACCACAAGATCCCCCTCGAACTGGTCACCGTGCGCGAGCTGCCCCTCTCCCCTGCCGGGAAGCTCGACCGCGGGGCGCTGCGGCGGCTGCTCGCCGACCTTGAGGAGGTGTCCGTTCCGGCCCGTCTCGGCGCGGTCCCGCCCTACACCGTCGAGGAGGCGCTGGAACTCGTACGGGACTGCGTCGACCGGGTATTGCGTGACGGCGGCGCGGCCGTCCCCCTCCCCCAGGACAAGGACGCTTTCTCCCCGGGCAAGGACTTCCGCCAGCTCGGCCTGGACTCCCTCCACGCGGTGCGGCTGCGGAACCTGCTGCGGGAGGAGACCGGGCTGCCGCTCCCGGCCACCCTGGCCTTCGACTCCCCCACTCCGCGGGCCGTCGCCCGCGTACTGGCCGAGCAGGAGGAGCCGCCCCAGGAGCAGCCGCGGGAGATCCCGGCGGACGACGCCGACCCGGTGGCGATCGTCGGCATGGCCTGCCGGCTGCCGGGCGGTGCCGACTCCCCCGACGCCCTGTGGAAGCTGCTCGCCGACGGCACCGACGCGATGTCCGCCTTCCCCGCGGACCGCGGCTGGGACCTGGACCGGCTCTTCGACGAGGACCCCGATCGCCCGGGTACCTCGTACGCGCGCGAAGGCGGTTTCCTGCACGACGCGGGCGACTTCGACGCGGGCTTCTTCGGCCTGTCGGACCAGGAGGCGACGGCGACCGATCCGCAGCAGCGACTGCTTCTGGAGGCCGCCTGGGAGACCTTCGAGCGGGCGGGCATCGACCCGCGGTCCCTGAAGGGAACCCGTACGGGCGTGTTCACGGGCGCCATGGACCGCGGCTACGGAACCCACGCGTCCGCCGTGCCCAGCGCATGGGAGAGCATGCTCATCACCGGGGCCGCCAACAGCGCGATCTCGGGGCGCATCGCCTACACCTACGGCCTCGAAGGCCCCGCGCTGACGGTCGACACCGCCTCCTCGTCCTCCCTCGTCGCCCTGCATCTGGCCTGCCGGTCCCTGCGGTCGGGCGAGAGCGACCTGGCGCTGGCCGGCGGCGTCACCGTCATGGCGACCCCGGCGCCCTTCGCACACTTCTCCCGGCTGCGCGCGCTGTCCCCCGACTCCCGCTCCATGGCGTACGCGGACGCCGCGAACGGCTCCGCGTGGTCGGAGGGCGCGGGGTTGCTGCTGCTGGAGCGGCTGAGCGACGCCCGGCGCAACGGACACCGTGTCCTGGCGCTCGTACGGGGCTCCGCCGTGAATCAGGACGGCGCCTCCAACGGACTCACCGCGCCGAGCGGACCCGCACAGCAGCGCGTCATCCGCCAGGCCCTGGCCGACGCCGGGCTGACGCCGCAGGACGTGGACGCCGTGGAGGGGCACGGCACCGGCACCCCGCTCGGCGACCCCATCGAGGCCCGGGCCCTGCTGGCCACCTACGGCCAACAGCGGCCCGACGGACGGCCGTTGTGGCTGGGGTCGGTGAAGTCGAACTTCGGGCACACCCAGGCCGCCGCCGGGGTCGTCGGGGTCATCAAGACGGTGCTCGCGCTGCGCCACGGCGTCCTGCCGCAGACGCTGCACGTGGACGCTCCCTCGGCCGAGGTGGACTGGACCGCCGGTTCGGTACGGCTGCTGACCGAGGCCCGGCCCTGGCCACCGGAGAGCGGACGTACGCGCCGGGCGGGGGTCTCCTCGTTCGGGCTCACCGGCACCAACGCGCACGTGATCCTGGAAGAGGCGCCGGGAGCGGAGGCGCGGGGCCCGGTGCCCGGGGAGGCGCCGTACGCCTCCCCACCGGCTCGACTCACGGAGCCGTCGTCCGGTGACGCGGCCGCGCCCTGGGTGCTGTCCGCCCGGAGCCGGCCGGCGCTGCGCGCGCAGGCGCGCCGCCTGGCCGAGCGCGTGGCCGCCGACCCCGGTCTACGGGCCCGGGACGTCGCCCATGCCCTGGCCACCTCCCGTACCGTGCACCGGCACCGGGCCGTCGTCAGCGGCTCGGACCGGGCTCAACTGCTGGCCGCGGCAGAGCGGTTCGGGCGCGGTGAGCGGGCCCCGGGCGTCACCCTGGACGATTCCGCGCCGGGCCTGCTGGCCTTCGTCTTCTCCGGGCAGGGCAGCCAGCGCAACGGCATGGGGCGCGCGGCGGCCGAGGCGTTCCCCGTCTTCGGCCAGGCCCTGGCCGAGGTGTGCGCCGCACTGGATCCGCTGCTGGCGCGGCCGCTGACCTCGGTGATGTGGGCGGCTCCCGGCTCCGAGGACGCGGCCCGTCTCGACGACACCACCTTCACACAGCCCGCCCTGTTCGCCGTCCAGGTCGCCCTGTACCGGCTGTTCGAGTCCTGGGGCGTGGTCCCGGACCACCTGGTGGGGCATTCGGTCGGCGAGATCTCCGCCGCCCATGTGTCGGGCGTGCTCGGCCTCCAGGACGCGTGCACCCTGGTGGCGGCCCGCAGCAGGCTGATGGGCGCGCTGCCGCCGGGCGGTGCGATGGTGGCGGTACGCATCACGGAAGCCGACGTGACGCCATGGCTCGGTGAGTCGGCGGACGAGGTGTCGATCGCGGCCGTCAACGGTCCGCACTCCCTCGTCCTCTCGGGCGCCGAGGCCCCGCTCGTCTCCCTCACGGACCGGCTCGCCGCCGCCGGCCACAAGACCCGGCGGCTCATGGTGAGCACCGCGCCGCACTCTCCGCTGATGGACCCCATGCTGGAGGAGTTCCGCGGGGTCGTCCGTACGCTCTCCTACGCCGCGCCCGCCGTTCCCCTCGTCTCCACCGTCACCGGCCGCCCGCTGACCGGCGAAGAGGCGCGCGACCCGGACCACTGGGTGCGGCATGTGCGACAGTCCGTACGCTTCAAGGACGCGATCGACCGGCTCCGGGACGAGCGCGTCACCGGGTTCCTGGAGCTGGGTGCCGAGCCGGCGCTCACGCCGATGATCGACGAATGCCTGGAGTCCGCCGACCCGCAGCCCGGGACCGCCGTGGTGCCGAGCCTGCGCTCCGGGGTGCCGGAGCGGGATGCCCTGCTCACCGCGGTCGCCCGGGTGCACACCCAGGGCGTTCCCGTCGACTGGGACGCGGTGCTCCCCGGGGCCCGGCCCGTCGCCCTGCCGACGTACGCGTTCCAGCGGCGGCGGTTCTGGCTGGCGTCGGCTCCGGTGAGCCCGGCGGGTCCGACGGCCGACGGGGGCTTCGCGGGCGCCGCGGATACCGCGGGCGGGACGCCGGCCGCTGACGAGCCTCCGGGGCTGGAGGCCCGGCTGTCCGGTCTCGACGAGGCGGAACAGGATGCGCTCGTACTGGCCCTGGTGCTCGCCGAGACCTCGGCCGTGCTCGGCGGCCAGGAGACACCTGGCGAGCAGCCCCACGGCGAGGAGGGCAACCGCACGTTCAAGGAGATGGGCGTCAACTCGTTGAACGCCGTCGAACTGCGCAACCGCCTCATCGAGGCCACGGACCTGCGGCTGCCCGCCACCCTCGTATACGACCACCCCACGCCGAAGGCCGTCGTCCGACTCGTCCGCGAACGACTCGCACGGCCGGCCTCCCCCGCCCGCGATGTGGCCTCCGTCGTCGCCGAGTTGGAGTCCCTGCTGACGGCCGGTGCGGAGGTCTCGCAGGAGACGGTGGCGCGCCTGAAAGCGGTCACCGCGGCGACGACGGGGTCGGACAGCGGTACGGGCGCCGGCCCCGGTGGGCCTCTGGACCTGGTGTCGGCCAGTGACGAAGAGCTCTTCCGGCTGATGGACGCCGAGAGGTGACCGGTGCGGGTGCTCTCTGCCGAGCGCCCGCACCCCCCACCCGTGTCCGGCTCGCCCCTCTCCACCGACTCTAGGTAATTCCACACCATTTCGGGCCGTATGGTCCCGATATGAATTGCCATTCCGCGGCGGCGGTGCTGGCCGCTCGCCACATCGCCGTATCGTTCGTGGCCGCCGTATCGGCAGTGGGGGCCACCGTGCCCCTCGCCGCTGCCGAACCCGTCGGCGCGCCCACCACAGCGGGTCGGCACGTGCCTCCCGCAGCAGATGCCGTGCAGGGGATTCCCTTCACCGATGCCACGGTGACCCAACGCAAGAACGGCTCCTTCACCGTGTCCTGGAAGGCGCCCGGCGTCGGTTCGGTGACCGTCTACGCCGGTGACCGGGCCGTGGCGCGCGGTGGGGCCGAGGCCACCGTCACCGTACGCGGGCTGCCCGCCGCCGACCGCCAATGGTTCCGTCTCGTCCCCGACCGGGGCGAGCCGCTCACCCTCGCCGACCGCTCGCTGCACCTCGAGGGCGCCGCCAACCTCCGCGACGTGGGTGGCTGTCGCACCGCCGACGGCCGGTGGGTGAAGATGGGCGTCCTCTACCGCAGCAACGACCTGCACGCGCTCACCGACGCCGACCTGGCCAAACTCCAGCGCCTCGGCATCCGTACGGACTTCGACCTGCGCATGCCGAGTCAGCGCACCAAGGCCCCGGCCCGCGTCCCCGCGGGCGCGCGCTATATCGTCGCCGATGCCTTCGACGCCCGTCTGCGGGACGGGCTGAGCCTGAGCGAGCGGGACCTGGAGCGGCTGCGCGAGGCGCTGCTCATCGGCTGACCCGCCTTTCGGCAGGCCGACCGCACGGCACTGACCGTCGGCACGAACGGCGCCCCCCGCCCGGCACGAAGCCGGTCGGGGGGCGCCGCCGTTCCTCCAGGTCAGGACAGCCCGAGTTCGTTGTCGAGCAGGTCGAAGACGTCCTCGTCGGAGGCGGATTCAAAGTCGAAGTCCTCGTCGGACGGGGAACCGTCGTGCCCGGCTGCCGCGGCCGTGTTCCGCAGGGCGTTCCACTTGGCCCTGAGGACTTCCAGACGGCCGGCTATCTGCTCGTGCATCTCCTCCGTGATGTCGAGTCCGCCGAAGGCCCTCTCCACCCTTTCGAGTTCGCCCAGGAGTGCCTCCGGGCCGACGGTCGGCTCGGGTGCGATCCGGGCATGGACGTGGTCGACGAGCTCTGCCGGCGTCGGGTAGTCGAAGAGCAGGGTCGCCGGCAGGCGGATTCCGGTGAGGGCGCTCAGGCGGTTGCGCAGTTCGACCGCGGTGAGGGAGTCGAAACCGATGTCCAGGAAGGCGCGGTCCTGGTCGATGTCGGCGGCTTCGGCGTGTCCGAGGACACCCGCGATCTGACCGCGTACGGCGCCCAGTACGACCTCGCGCCCTTCTGCCGCCGACAGGTCGGTCAGGCGCTGAGCGAAGGCGGCAGCGGTGTCGCCCTCCGCCGCGGCCGCCGCCGCGCGTCGGCCCGGGGTACGGATCAGGCCGCGCAACAACGGGAGGATGTCGCCCTGCCGCCGCAGCGCCGCGAGGTCCAGGCGGACGGGGAGCGCCATGGGTTCGGCGCTGCCGAGCGCGGCGTCGAAGAGGGCCAGGCCCTGCTCGGCGGTCAGCGGCGGCATGCCGTGGCGGGTCATGCGCTGCAGGTCGGCTTCGGTGAGGGTGCCGGTCATGCCGCTGTCCTGGGACCAGGGGCCCCATGCCAGCGAGGTCGCGGGCAGACCCGCGGTCCGGCGGTGCTGTGCGAGGGCGTCCAGGAAGGCGTTGCCCGCCGCGTAGTTCGCCTGACCCGCACTGCCGAAGGTGCCCGCCACGGACGAGAACACCACGAAGGCGTCCAGGTCCAGGTCCCTGGTCGCCTCGTGCAGGTTCCAGGCCGCATCCACCTTCGGACGCAGCACCGCCAAGAGGCGTTCCGGGGTCAGCGATTCCACCACACCGTCGTCCAGGACACCGGCCGTATGCACCACCGCACTGATCCGGTGCCGGGCGATCAGGTCGGCCACAGCCGCCGCGTCGCTCACATCACACGCCTCGATCACCGCTTCGGCGCCGCTGCCCCTGAGCTCGGCCACCAACTCCTCAACACCCTCGGCGTCCGGACCACGACGACTGACCAGCAACAGGCTCCGCACCCCGTGCTCCGCCACCAGGTGCCGGGCGACCGTACGACCCAGCCCACCGGTCCCACCGGTGATCAGCACCGTGCCGGACGGATCCCAGCTCACCGCGTGCGACGACTGCACCCGAGCCAGCCGAGCCGCCAGTACCTCACCCCCACGCACCAGCAATTGCGGCTCGTCCGACGCCAACGCGCCCGTGAGCAGGGCCAGTTCGGCATCGTCTGCCACGTCCAGCAGACCGAAGCGGCCCGGGTTCTCCGACTGCGCCGACCGCACCAGACCCCACACCGCCGCACCCGCGAGATCCGCACCGGACACCGCGCCGCGCGTCACGAACACCAGGCGCGAGGTGGCGAACCGGTCGTCGGCCAGCCAGGACTGGATCAGGTCCAGGGCCCCGGTCGTGGCGGCATGGACGGATTCCGCCGTTCCGGCGGTCCGGGTGGGTAGCGGGGCGAGCACGGTGTCGTGGGCGCCCGTCGCCGCGAGGTCGTCGAGGTCCGCGTGGGGCGGGAGGGAGAGTGCGTTGAGGATGCCCTCGGTGTCCTTGCCGAGCAGGGCGAGGGAGTGCGCGGGCTCGTCCGTCAGGTGCAGGGCGGTCCAGCCGACCGTGAAAAGGGAGTCGCGGTCGCCCGTCTGCAACTGTCCGGCGGTGATCGGACGTGCGATCAGGGATTGCACCGAGGCGACCGGCGCACCGGCGGTGTCCGCGAGGGCGATCGACATACCGCCTTCGGTGGGACGGATGCGTACCCGCACCTGGGAGGCGCCGGTGGCGTGGAGTGTCACTCCGTTCCAGGAGAAGGGGACGGCTCCTTCGTCCGTTCCCTCGCCGCCCAGGAGCGCCGCGTGCAGCGCGGCGTCGAAGAGTGCGGGGTGCAGGCCGTAGGCGCTGCCGTCCGTGCCGTCGGGGAGTGCGACCTCGGCGTAGATGTCCTCGCCGAGCTTCCAGGCCGCCCGCAGGCCCTGGAACACCGGGCCGTAGGCGAATCCGGCGTCCGCGAACCGCTCGTAGCAGCCCGCCGCGTCCAGTTGCTCGGCACCCTGCGGGGGCCATACCACGGCATCGAACGACACCGCCCCGGCCGCCGGCGCCAGGACGCCGTTGGCGTGCAGCGTCCAGGTGCCTTCGCCCTCGCGTGCATGCACCGAGACCGGCCGGCGGCCCGCGTCATCGGGCTCGCCCACCCATACCTGTACCTGGATCGCGGCGCCCGATGCGGGCAGGACCAGCGGCGCGGCGAGCGTGAGTTCGTCCACCGCGGCGCAGTCCACCTCGTCGGCGGCCCGCAGTACCAGTTCCATGAGGGCCGTGCCGGGCACCAGGACGGAGCCCAGCACCATGTGATCCGCCAGCCACGGGTGCGAGGACAGGGACAGCCGCCCCGTGAACAACAGGCCACCCGAGCCCGCCAGTTCCACCGCCGCACCCAGCAACGGATGCCCGGCCGAGCCCAGGCCCGCGGACCGTACATCGCCCGCGCGCGC
Organism: Streptomyces gilvosporeus; assembly: GCF_002082195.1. Lineage (GTDB taxonomy): Bacteria > Actinomycetota > Actinomycetes > Streptomycetales > Streptomycetaceae > Streptomyces > Streptomyces gilvosporeus. The sequence continues at coordinate 1,143,017 of NZ_CP020569.1, forward strand.
CGCCCCGCCCGACGGCCAGAACCGCTCGTGCTGGAACGCGTACGTCGGCAGGTCCACCCACCGCGCACCCGTGCCGGCGAAGGCGGCGGACCAGTCGACCGGCGTGCCGTGGGCGTGCAGTCGCGCGAGGGCCGTGAGCAGGGCCGGTGCCTCGGGGCGGTTCTTGCGCAGTACGGGGGCCAGTACGGACTCATCGGCGGCGGATTCGGCGGCGAGCGCGGAGAGCGCGCCGTCGGGGCCGAGTTCCAGGAACGTGGTGACGCCCTGCTCGCGGAGCGCGCCGACCCCGTCGGCGAACCGTACGGCCTCGCGTACGTGGCCGACCCAGTATGCGGCGGAGCACAGCTGCTCCGCGGTGGCGGGCAGGCCGGTGACGTTCGAGACCACGGGGATGCGCGGTGCGGCATAGGTCATGCCGTCGGCGACGGCCCGGAAGTCGGCCAGCATCGGCTCCATGAGCGGTGAGTGGAAGGCGTGCGAGACCCGCAGCCGGGTGGTCTTGCGCCCTTCCGCCTCGAAGTGCGCCGCGAGGGCGAGCACCTCGTCCTCGGCGCCGGAGACCACGACCGACGAGGGGCCGTTGACCGCCGCGAGGGACACCTGCTGCGTGAGGTGCGGATGTACCTCGTCCTCCGTCGCCCGGATCGCCATCATCGCTCCGCCGGGCGGCAGTTGCTGCATCAGACGGCCTCGGGCCGCCACCAGGGCGCAGGCGTCCGGGAGGGAGAAGACGCCGGCCACATGGGCCGCGGCGATTTCTCCGATGGAGTGCCCCAGCAGCTGGTCCGGGCGCATGCCCCACGACTCCAGCAGGCGGAACAGGGCCACCTCGATCGCGAACAGCCCGGTCTGGGTGTACGCGGTCCGGTTCAGCAGTTCTTCGTCCTCGCCCCAGATGACGTCTCGCAGGGGGCGGTCCAGGTGCGCGTCCAGAGCGGCGCACACCGCGTCGAGGGCCTCCGCGAACGCCGGGTAGCGACCGTACAACTCCCGGCCCATGCCGAGGTGTTGGGATCCCTGGCCGGAGAAGAGGAAGGCCAGTTTGCCCGAGCGGGCACGGTCCTGTGCCACGACGGCCGGCGCCTCGGTGTGGCCCTCGGCCAGGGCGGACAGCGCGCGCAGCAGGTCCGCACGGTCCGCGGCGAGGATCACCGCGCGGTGCTGGAAGGCCGAGCGGCCCGTCGCGAGGGAGTAGGCGACGTCCGTGAGTCGCGGCCCGGGATCGGCGTCGAGACGGGACAGCAGCCGTGCCGCCTGGGCCCGCAGCGCCGATGCGCTCCTGCCGGACAGCAGTACGGGCACCGGCGTCCCGGATTCGGCGGTCTCGCCCTCGGCCGCGACCGGTGCGGTGTCGGGCGTGATCGATTCCGCGCTGATCGACTCCGTTTCGGCCGCGTCCGGTTCGGGCTGCTCCAGGATGACGTGCGCGTTGGTGCCGCTGATGCCGAAGGAGGAGACGCCTGCTCGGCGCGGCCCAGCACCTTCCGGCCACGCGGCCTCGGAGGTCAGCAGCTCGACGGCACCGGCGCTCCAGTCCACGTGCGATGACGGCTCGTCGACATGCAGCGTCCGCGGCAGCACACCATGCCGCATCGCCAGCACCATCTTGATGACACCCGCCACACCCGAAGCCGCCTGCGCATGGCCGATGTTGGACTTCACGGAGCCGAGCAGCAGCGGCCGATCCTCCGACCGCTCCTGACCGTACGTGGCCAGCAGCGCCTGGGCCTCGATCGGGTCGCCCAACGTCGTACCCGTACCGTGCGCCTCGACCGCGTCCACATCCGCCGCCGACAGACCCGCACTCGCCAGCGCCTGCCGGATCACCCGCTGCTGCGACGGACCGTTCGGCGCCGTCAGACCATTGGACGCACCATCCTGATTCACCGCACTGCCCCGCACCGTCGCGAGGATGCGGTGCCCGTTGCGGCGTGCGTCGGAGAGGCGCTCCAGCACCAGGATTCCGGCGCCTTCGGCCCAGCCGACGCCGTCGGCCGCCTCGGCGAACGCCTTGCAGCGGCCGTCCGCCGACAGTCCGCCCTGGCGGGAGAACTCCACGAAGGTCAGCGGTGTGGACATCACCGTCACACCGCCCGCGAGCGCCAGCGAGCATTCGCCCGAGCGCAGCGACTGCGCTGCCAGGTGCAGGGCGACCAGGGACGACGAGCACGCCGTGTCCACCGTCACCGCCGGACCCTCGAAACCGAAGGTGTAGGAGACCCGGCCCGAGGCGACACTGCCTGCGCTGCCGCTGCCCTGGTAGCCCTCGAACTCGCGCCCGGAGAGCAGCGTCGAGTAGTCGTGGTACATCACGCCGGCGAAGACGCCGGTACGGCTGCCGCGCAGCGTGGCCGGGTCCATACCGGCGCGCTCCAGCGCCTCCCAGGTCGTCTCCAGCAGCAGCCGCTGCTGGGCGTCGGTGGTCAGGGCCTCCCGCGGGCTCATCCCGAAGAACTCGGGGTCGAACTCGGCCGCGTCATAAAGGAATCCACCGGAGCGGGTGGCGATGGCGCCCTCCCGCTCGGGGTCGTAGGTGTCGTCGATCTCCCAGCCGCGGTCGGTCGGGAAGTCGGAGACGGCGTCCACACCGTCCGCCACCAGGCGCCACAGGTCCTCCGGCGAGGCGACCCCGCCGGGGAAGCGGCAGCTCATGCCGACGATCACGACGGGATCGTCCGTCAGGGACGGCAGGGTGGACACCGGGAGGGACGTCCCGGTGTCCGTCTCCGCCTCCGCGCCGAACAGCTCGTCGAGGAGATGGCCCGCCAGGGCATCGGCCGTCGGGTAGTCGAACACGGTCGTTGCCGGAAGCCGCAGCCCGGTGGCCTTGCCCAGCAGGTTGCGGAGTTCGATGGCGGTCAGGGAGTCGAAGCCGAGGTCCTGGAAGGCCCGGTCGGGGGCGATCGTTTCCGGGCTCGCGTGGCCCAGGACCGTCGCGATCTGGGCACGTACGACATCGAGCAGCGCCTCGCGCCGTTCCGCCGTGGACAGCCCGGCGAGGCGTTGCACGATGCCGGACGCCGCGGCGGCGCCGGACCGGCGGGTCCTCGACCGGATCAGGCCGCGCAGCAGCGGCTGGGGCTCGCCTTGTGCCCGCAGCGCCGCGAGGTCCAGGCGGACGGGGAGCGCCATGGGTTCGGCGCTGCCGAGCGCGGCGTCGAAGAGGGCCAGGCCCTCCTCGGCGGTCAGCGGCGGCATGCCCTGGCGGGCGATGCGCTGAAGGTCGGCTTCGGTGAGGGTGCCGGTCATGCCGCCGTCCTGGGACCAGGGGCCCCACGCCAGCGACACCGCCGCAAGACCCGCCGCCCGGCGGTGCTGTGCGAGGGCGTCCAGGAAGGCGTTGCCCGCCGCGTAGTTCGCCTGACCCGCACTGCCGAAGGTGCCCGCCACGGACGAGAACACCACGAAGGCATCCAAATCCAGGCCCTTGGTCGCCTCGTGCAGGTTCCAGGCCGCATCCACCTTCGGACGCAGCACCACCGACAGCCGCTCCGGCGTCAGCGACTCCACCACGCCGTCGTCCAGGACCCCCGCGGTATGCACCACCGCACTGATCCGGTGCCGGGCGATCAGGTCGGCCACAGCCGCCGCGTCGCTCACATCACACGCCTCGATCACCGCTTCGGCGCCGCTGCCCCTGAGCTCGGCCACCAACTCCTCAACACCCTCGGCGTCCGGACCACGACGACTGACCAGCAACAGGCTCCGCACCCCGTGCTCCGCCACCAGGTGCCGGGCGACCGTACGACCCAGCCCACCGGTCCCACCGGTGATCAGCACCGTGCCGGACGGATCCCAGCTCACCGCGTGCGACGACTGCACCCGAGCCAGCCGAGCCGCCAGTACCTCACCCCCACGCACCAGCAATTGCGGCTCGTCCGACGCCAACGCGCCCGTGAGCAGGGCCAGTTCGGCATCGTCTGCCACGTCCAGCAGACCGAAGCGGCCCGGGTTCTCCGACTGCGCCGACCGCACCAGACCCCACACCGCCGCACCCGCGAGATCCGCACCGGACACCGCGCCGCGCGTCACGAACACCAGGCGCGAGGTGGCGAACCGGTCGTCGGCCAGCCACGACTGCACCATCTCCAACGCCCAGGCGGCCGCGACGTGTACGGACTCCACCGTCGCGGCAGCGCCGGAAGGCGGCGCGACCAGGACCGTCCCGGGCACCGCCGGGCTCTTCAGGGCGTCCAGATCCGCGCAGGTACGCAGCGGCTCGCCCTCCGGGCCGGTGCCCAGCTCGACGCGCTCGTCCGTGAGCGGTACGGGGACCCAGTCGGCCTTGAAGAGGGCGTCCCGGTCGGCGGCCTGCACCTGCCCGACCGAGAGCGGACGGACCACCAGCGACTCCACCGAGGCGACCGGCGCACCGGACGTGTCCGCGATCGCGACCGACAGCGCGCCGCCCGCTTCGCGGATGCGGACGCGCAGGTGCGCGGCGCCGGAGGCGTGCAGAGACACGCCGGCCCAGGAGAACGGGACTCCGCCCGCTTCCGCGCCGCCCAGCACCGACGCGTGCAGTGCGGCATCGAAGAGCGCGGGGTGCAGACCGTAGGCGTCGCCGTCGGTGCTCTCGGGGAGCCTTGCCTCGGCGTAGATGTCCCCACCCAGCGTCCAGGCCGCTTGCAGGCCGTGGAAGGCCGGGCCGTAGGTGAGCCCGGCATCGGCGAGTACGTCGTAGCAGTCCGCCACGTCCACGGGCTCCGCGCCCTTCGGCGGCCATACGGTGGCGTCGAAGGAGGTCACCGTGGCGCCCGAGGTCACCGCTCCACTGGCGTGCAGCGTCCAGGGGGCCTCGCCCTCCCGTGCATGGACCGAGACCGGCCGGCGGCCCGCCGCATCGGGCTCGCCCACCCCCACCTGCACCTGGATCGCGGCGCCCGAGGCGGGCAGCACCAGCGGTGCGGCGAGGGTCAGCTCGTCCAGGAGATCACAGCCGACCTCGTCGGCCGCCCGCAGCACCATTTCCACCAGCGCCGTGCCGGGTACGAGGACGGAGCCCCGCACCACATGGTCCGCCAGCCACGGGTGCGCGGACGCCGACAGCCGGCCCGTGAACAACAGGCCACCCGAGCCCGCCAGTTCCACCGCCGCACCCAGCAACGGGTGCCCGGCCGAGCCCAGGCCCGCGGACCGTACATCGCCCGGCCGCGCCACACCGCCCGACGGCCAGAACCGCTCGTGCTGGAACGCGTACGTCGGCAGATCCGCCCACCGCGCCCCCGAACCGGCGAACAGCGCCGTCCAGTCCATGCTCACACCCCGGACGTACAGCTGCGCCAGGGCGCCCAGCAGTGCCGTCTCCTCGGGCCGGTCCTTGCGCAGTACGGGAGCGAGCACGGCGTCGTCCGGTGCCGACTCCCGGGCCATGGCGGACAGCACACCGTCCGGGCCGAGCTCCAGGAACCGTGTCACCCCTTCCGCCCGCAGGGCCTCGATCCCGTCGGCGAAACGCACCGCCTCGCGGACGTGCCGGACCCAGTAGTCGGCGTGGGCGAGCTGTTCGGGCTCGGCGAGGCGGCCCGTCAGGTTGGACACGACGGGGATCGTCGGCGTGCCGAAGGACAGCCGGGTCACCACCGCGCGGAATTCCTCCAGCATCGGTTCCATCAGCGGCGAGTGGAAGGCGTGCGAGACCCGCAGCCGGGTGGTCTTGCGCCCCTCCCCCGCGAAGTGCGCCGCGATGGCCAGCACCGCGTCCTCGGCGCCCGAGATCACGACCGACGACGGGCCGTTGATCGCCGCGAGCGAGACGCCGTCCGTCAGATGCGGAAGGACCTCGTCCTCCGTCGCCCGGATCGCCATCATCGCCCCGCCGGAGGGCAGTTGCTGCATCAGCCGCCCTCGGGCCGCCACCAGCGCACAGGCGTCCGGCAGCGAGAAGACCCCCGACACATGGGCCGCGGCGACCTCGCCGATCGAATGCCCCGCGACGAAGTCCGGGCGCAGGCCCCACGACTCCGCCAGGCGGTACAGCGCCACCTCGATCGCGAACAGCCCGGCCTGGGCGTACGCGGTCCGGTTCAGCAGCTCCGCGTCCTCGCCCCAGACCACGTCCCGCAGGGGGCGCTCCAGGTGCTCGTCCAAGGACGCGCAGACGGCGTCGAAAGCGTCCGCGAACACGGAATGGCGTGCGTACAACTCCCATCCCATGCCCAGCCGTTGCGACCCCTGGCCCGAGAACAGGAAGGCCGTCCTCCCCGCGCCGGACGAGCCTTCCGCCAGACCGGCGTCGGCCTCGCCCACCGCGAGTGCGGACAGGGCGCGCACCAGTGCGTCGCGGTCCTGGCCCCACACCACCGCACGGTGGGCGAAGCTCGACCGCCCGGTCACCAGCGAGTGGCCGATGTCCCGCGCGCACAGCGCGGCACTGCCGGCGACCAGGGACATCAGGCGCGCGGCCTGGCAGCGCAGGGCGGCTTCGTTCCGTGCGGAGAGGACCCAGGCCAGCGCGCCGGGCTCGGTCACCGAGGCGTCCGGTGCGGCATCGTCCTCGTCCGGCTCGGGCTGCTCCAGGATCACATGTGCGTTCGTCCCGCTGACGCCGAAGGAGGAGACGCCCGCGCGGCGCGGACCCTCGCCCTGCGGCCACGCGGCCTCGGAGGTCAGCAGCTCGACGGCACCGGCGCTCCAGTCGACGTGCGACGACGGCGCATCCACATGCAGCGTCCGCGGAAGGACGCCGTGGCGCATGGCCAGCACCATCTTGATGACACCGGCAACACCCGAAGCCGCCTGCGCATGGCCGATGTTGGACTTCACGGAGCCGAGCAGCAGCGGCCGATCCTCCGACCGCTCCTGACCGTACGTGGCCAGCAGCGCCTGGGCCTCGATCGGGTCGCCCAACGTCGTACCCGTACCGTGCGCCTCCACCGCGTCCACATCCGCCGCCGACAGACCCGCACTCGCCAGCGCCTGCCGGATCACCCGCTGCTGCGACGGACCGTTCGGCGCCGTCAGACCATTGGACGCACCATCCTGATTCACCGCACTGCCCCGCACCACCGCGAGCACCCGGTGCCCGTTGCGCCGTGCGTCCGACAGACGCTCCAGGACGAGCATGCCGACGCCCTCGCCCCAGCCGACGCCGTCGGCCGCCTCGGCGAACGCCTTGCAGCGGCCGTCGGCCGACAGTCCGCGTTGCCGGGAGAACTCGACGAAGGTCGTCGGTGTGGACATCACCGTCACCCCGCCCGCGACCGCGAGCGAGCATTCGCCCGAGCGCAGCGACTGCGCCGCCCAGTGCAGGGCGACCAGGGACGACGAGCACGCCGTGTCCACCGTCACCGCCGGACCCTCGAAACCGAAGGTGTACGAGACGCGACCCGAGGCGATGCTGGCCGCGCTGCCGTTGCTGCGGTAGCCCTCGAACTGGTCGCCGACGAGGAGGTCGCCGTAGTCGGTGTACATCACGCCCGCGAAGACGCCCGTACGGCTGCCCCGCAGCGACGCCGGGTCGATGCCCGTCCGCTCGATGGCCTCCCAGGTCGTCTCCAGCAGCAGCCGCTGCTGGGCGTCGGTCGCCAGCGCCTCGCGCGGGCTCATCCCGAAGAACTCGGGGTCGAACTCCGCCGCCTCGTGGAGGAATCCACCGGAGCGGGTGTACGAGGTACCGAGCGCCTCGGGGTCGGGGTTGTAGAGGCTCTCCACATCCCAACCGCGGTCGGTGGGGAAGTCGGACACCGCGTCCACACCCTCCGACACCAGGCGCCACAGGTCCTCGGGCGAGCCGACACCGCCCGGGTAGCGGCAGCTCATGCCGACGATCACGACCGGGTCGTCGGCCACCCCCGCCGGTGACGGCATCGGCGCCGACAGCTCGGCCGCCTCCTGCGCGCCGAACAGCTCGTCCAGCAGGAAGTCGACGAGCGCGTCCGCCGTGGGGTAGTCGAAGACGGCGGTGGCCGAAAGGCGCAGGCCGGTCGCGTTGTTGAGGCGGTTGCGGAGTTCGACCGCGGTCAGGGAGTCGAAGCCGAGGTCCTGGAAGACGCGGGTCGACTCGATCGTCTCCGGGTTCGCGTGGCCCAGGACGACCGCGATCTGGGCCCGTACCAGGTCCAGGAGCGCCTCGCGCCGCTCCACCGCTCCCCGTCCGCTCAGGCGTCCCACCAGGCCGGCCACCGCGGCCGAACCGCCGACCGCCGAGCGCCGGGCGCGGGTCCTGATCAGACCGCGCAGCAGCGGGGGCACCTCGCCCTGGTCGCGCAGGGTCGCGAGGTCGAAACGTACGGGGAGCAGGTGGGCGTCACCGGCCGCCAGCGCGGCGTCGAAGAGGACCACGCCCTGTGCGGGGGTGAGTTCGGGCATGCCCTGGCGGGCGATGCGCTGGAGGTCGGCTTCGGTGAGGGTGCCGGTCATACCGCCGTCCTGGGACCAGGGGCCCCATGCCAGCGACACCGCCGGAAGACCCACGGTCCGACGGTGGTGCGCCAGGGCGTCCAGGAAGGCGTTGCCCGCCGCGTAGTTGGCCTGACCGGGGCTGCCGATCGTGCCCGCCACGGACGAGAACACCACGAACGCGTCCAGGTCGAGGTCCTTGGTCGCCTCGTGCAGGTTCCAGGCCGCATCCACCTTCGGACGCAGCACCGCCGACAGCCGCTCCGGCGTCAGCGACTCCACCACACCGTCGTCCAGGACACCGGCCGTATGGACCACCGCGCCGATCCGGTGGCGGGCCACCAGGTCGGCCACGGCCGCCGCGTCGGTGACATCACAGGTCTCGACGGCCACTTCGGCACCGCTGTGCCGCAGCTCCGCCACCAGCTCCTCGGCGCCCTCGGCGGCCGGACCACGGCGGCTGACCAGCAGCAGGCTCCGGACCCCGTGTTCCGCCACCAAGTGCCGCGCCATCACGCGCCCCAGACCACCCGTGCCACCGGTGACCAGCACCGTGCCGGACGGGTTCCAGGTCACCGTGTGCGAGGACTGCGCCCGGGCCAGCCGCGCCGCCAGCACCTCACCGCCGCGCACCAGCAGCTGCGGCTCATTCGACGCCAACGCCCTTGGCAGCAGGGACAGTTCGGCATCAGCGTCCAGGTCCACCAGACCGAAGCGGCCCGGGTGCTCCGACTGTGCCGAGCGCACCAGACCCCACACCGCCGCACCCGCGAGATCCGCACCGGACACCGCGCCACGGGTCACGAACACCAGGCGCGAGGCCGCGAACCGCTCATCGGCCAGCCACGACCGGGCCAGGTCCAGCGCCCGGGCGGCCGTGGCGTGCGTCGACGCCACCACCTCGTCCGACGGCGCATCCGCCTCGCCGGAACCGCCTTCCACCGGTACCAGCACCGCGTCCGGCACGCGACCGGACCGGGCCAGGGACGCCAGGTCCGGGTAGCCGTCGAACGGTGCGCCGGCCAGGGAGCCGAGCGTCGCCACGGTTTCCGCGGCCCCGGCCGGGGGCAGGCGTACGGGGTTCCACTGCACGCGGAACAGCGCATCGCGACCGACCGGGTTCGCGCCGCCCGCCACCTGGTCGGCGGAGACCGCGCGCAGGACGAGCGTGCCGAGGGAGGCGACGGGTTCACCGGTGGTGTCGGCGACGTCGACGGAGACCGTGTCGCCGCTGTGCCGGACGACCCGGACCCGTACGGCCGAGGCGCCGGTGGCGTGCAGCGCGACGTTCTCCCAGGAGAACGGCACGACGCCGCGGTCCACTCCGTTGAACGCGACGACGTGCAGGGCGGCGTCGAGCAGCGCCGGATGGAGCCCGTACGCGGCGGCGTCGCCCTCTGCGTCGGCGGGCAGGGCGACCTCGGCGAACACCTCGTCGCCTCGGCGCCAGGCGGCTTGCAGCCCCTGGAAGTGCGGACCGTAGTCGAATCCGCGCGCGGCGAAGTCCGGGTAGAGGTCGGCCAGTTCGACGGGCGTGGCCTCGGCGGGCGGCCAGGACTCGGCGTGGAAGTCGTGACCGGGTTCGGCCGTCGACCGCCCTGCTGCCTCCGCGAGGACGCCGGTGGCGTGCTGGACCCACGGGCGGTCGCCGTCGCCCTCCGCCCTGGAGCGGGCGGTCAGGGTGCGGCGGCCGGACTCGTCGGCGGGGCCCACCCGCAGCTGGAGCTGTACGCCGCCGTGCTCGGGCAGGACGAGCGGGGCGGCCAGGGTCAGTTCGTCGACGCGGTCGCAGCCCGCCTCGTCGGCGGCGCGGAGGGCGAGTTCGGCGAAGGCCGTGCCCGGCAGCAGGACCGAGCCCATGACGACGTGCCCGGCGAGCCAGGGGTGGGTCTGGAGCGAGAGGCGGCTGGTGAACAACAGGCCCTCGCCGTCGGACAGTTCCACGGCGGCGCTGAGGAGCGGGTGTCCGGTCGCCGCGAGGCCGACGGCGCCCAGGTCACCGGTGCGGGTGTGGTCGGGGGTCGGCCAGAACCGCTGGTGCTGGAAGGCGTAGGTGGGCAGGTCGACGGCATGCGCATCGCGGGCGGCGGGGAATGCCGTCCAGTCGATCTCGGTGCCGTGGACGTGGAGTCGGGTCAGGGCCGCGAGGAGGGTCTCCGCCTCGGGGCGGTCCTTGCGCAGTACGGGGGTGAACACCGCGTCGTCCGGTGCCGACTCCCGGGCCATGGCCGACAGCACGCCGTCCGGGCCGAGTTCGAGGAACCGCGTCACCCCTTCCGCCGCCAGCGCCCGTATCCCGTCCGCGAAACGCACCGCCGAGCGGACATGGCTCACCCAGTACTCGGGGGTACGCAGCTGGTCCGGGGTGGCGAGTTCGCCGGTGACGTTGGAGACGACGGCCAGCTCCGGCTCGCCGTAGGACAGGCCCTCGGCGACGGCGCGGAAGTCGGCCAGCATCGGGTCCATGAGCGGCGAGTGGAAGGCGTGCGAGACCCGCAGCCGGGTGGTCTTGCGGCCCTCCCCCTCGAAGTGCGCGACGATGGCGCCCACGGCGTCCTCGGCACCGGAGACGACGACCGACGACGGGCCGTTGACGGCCGCGATCGAGACGCCGTCGGTCAGATGCGGCAGGACCTCGTCCTCCGTTGCCCGGATCGCGGCCATGGTGCCGCCGGCGGGCAGGGCCTGCATGAGCCGTCCGCGTGCCGCCACCAGCGCGCAGGCGTCGGCCAGCGAGAACACCCCGGCGACGTGTGCGGCGGCGATCTCGCCGACGGAGTGTCCGGCCACGTACCGCGGCCGCACTCCCCAGGACTCCACGAGCCGGAACAGGGCCACCTCGATGGCGAACAGCCCGGCCTGGGCGTAGGCGGTCTGGTTCAGCAGCTCCGCGTCCTCGCCCCAGACGACGTCCCGCAGGGGGCGGTCCAGGTGCGCGTCCAGGGCGGCACAGACCGCGTCGAAGGTCTCCGCGAACGCCGGGTGGCGGCCGTACAACTCCCGGCCCATGCCGATGCGTTGCGACCCCTGGCCGGAGAAGAGGACGGCGTCCCGGCCGGTGTGGACGGTGCCGGTGTCCACGGCGGGATCGGCCTCGCCCGCGGCCAGGGCGGTCAGGGCGCGCAGCGCGGCTTCACGGTCGACGGCGCGGACGGCCGCGCGGTGGGCGAAGGCCGTACGGCGGGTCATCAGCGTGTACGCGGCGTCCGTGAGCCGGAGCGCGGGGTCCCGCTCCAGGTGGGCGTGCAGCCGGGCCGCCTGGGCGCGCAGGGCGCTCTCGCTCTTGGCGGAGAGCAGCAGCGGCGCCGTCCCGTCGGAGGCGGCGGGCGCGTCGGTCACAGTGACCGGCGGTTCAGCCGTAGGCAGTTCAGCCGCAGACGGTTCAGCCGCCGGCAGCTCCAGCACCACATGCGCATTGGTGCCGCTGATGCCGAAAGCGGAGACCGCGGCGCGCCGGGGGTGGCCGGTCTCGGGCCAGTCCGTGTGCTCGGTGAGCAGCTCGACCGCGCCCGCGGTCCAGTCGACGTGCCCGGTGGGCTCGTCGATGTGCAGGGTGCGCGGCAGCATGCCGTGCCGCATCGCGAGCACCATCTTCATCACGCCCGCCACACCGGCGGCGGCCTGGGTGTGCCCGAGGTTGGACTTCACCGCGCCGAGCAGCAGCGGCCGCTCCGGCGGCCGCTCCTGGCCGTAGGTGGCCAGCAGTGCCTGGGCCTCGATCGGGTCGCCGAGCGTGGTGCCGGTGCCGTGTGCCTCCACGGCGTCGACATCGGAGGCGGCCACCTGGGCGTTCGCCAGGGCCTGTCGGATCACCCGCTGCTGGGACGGGCCGCTGGGTGCGCTCAGGCCGTTGGACGCGCCGTCCTGGTTGACGGCCGAGCCCTTCAGCACGGCGAGCACCTGGTGGCCGTTGCGGCGGGCGTCGCCGAGCCGTTCCACGAGCAGCAGGCCGACGCCCTCGCTCCAGCCGGTGCCGTCGGCGGCCGCCGCGAACGGCTTGCAGCGGCCGTCGGGGGCCAGCCCGCGCTGCCGGGCGAACTCCACGAAGGAGGACGGGGTGGCCATCACCGTCACACCGCCCGCGACCGCCAGGGAGCATTCGCCCTGCCGCAGGGCCTGCGCCGCCATGTGCAGGGCCACCAGCGACGACGAGCACGCCGTGTCCACCGTGAGGGCCGGTCCCTCGAAGCCGAAGGTGTAGGAGACCCGGCCGGAGACGACGCTCATCGCATTGCCGGTGAGCCGGTGTCCGCCGGCTTCGTCCTGTGCCGCGTCCAAGACCGTGCCGTAATCCTGGGTGTTGGTGCCCGCGAAGACACCGGTGCTGCTGCCCCGCAGGGACTCCGGGTCGATCCCGGCCTGTTCGAGCACCTCCCAGGTGGTCTCCAGGAGCAGCCGCTGCTGCGGGTCCATCGCGAGGGCCTCGCGCGGCGAGATGCCGAAGAAGTCCGCGTCGAAGTCGGCCGCGCCGTCCAGGAAGCCGCCGCCGCGGGCGTAGCTGGTGCCCTGGTGGTCGGGGTCGGGGTGGTAGAGCCGGTCCAGGTCCCAGCCCCGGTCGGCGGGCATGGGGGTGATGGCGTCGCCGCCCTCGGCCAGCAGCCGCCAGAGGGCCTCGGGTGAGTTCACGCCGCCGGGGAAGCGGCAAGCCATGCCGACGATCGCCACCGGTTCGTCGAGGGCGGCGGCCGATGCCTGGACGACCGTGGCGGGCCCCGCCGCGCCCAGGACTTCGGCGCGCAGGTAGGCGGCGATCGCGAGGGCGGTGGGGTGGTCGAACAGCAGGGTGGCGGGCAGTCGCAGGCCCGTCGCGGCGGAGAGCCGGTTGCGCAGGTCGACGGCCATCAGTGAGTCGAACCCCTGCTCGCGGAAGGCGCGTTGGGCATCGACGGTGTCCGGTGAGGGGTGTCCCAGTACCCTCGCGGCCTCCTCCCTCACCATGGTCAGGAGTGACTGTTCCTGTTCGGCGGGCGGCAGTGCGCCGATCCGGTCGCGCAGGGGAGAGCGTTCCCGGCGCGGGCCGGCCGCGGGGCCGAGCGCGCGGCGTGCCTCGGGCAGGTCGCCGATGAGGGGGCTGGGGCGGACGGCGGTCAGGGCGGGGGCGTATGCGCTCCAGTCGATGTCGGCCACGGTCACCTGCGTCATGCCCTGGGCGAGGGCCTGGCGCAGGGCGGCGAGCGCGGGGGCCGCGGCCAGGGGCAGCAGTCCGTCGCGGCTCATCCGGTCGGCGGCGTCGCTGTCGGTGGCCATGCCGCGCCCGGCCCAGGGTCCCCAGGCCACGGAGGTGGCCGGGAGCCCCTGCCCGAGGCGGTGTTCGGCGAGGGCGTCCAAGTAGGCGTTGGCGGCGGCATAGTTGGCCTGTCCGGCGTTGCCCAGGACGCCGACGATCGAGGAGAACAGCACGAAGTGGTCCAGGTCGAGGTCCTGGGTGAGTTCGTGCAGGTTCTGCGCGGCCGTCGCCTTGGGGCGCAGTACGGTCTCGAAGCGCTCGGGGGTGAGCGCGGCCAGTACGCCGTCGTCCAGTACACCCGCGGCGTGGACGACGCCGGTCAGCGGCAGGTGCGACGGGATGTCCGCGAGGACGGCCGCCAGAGCATCGCGGTCGGCGGCGTCGCAGGCGGCGAGGGTGACCTTGACGCCCCGGTCGGTGAGGGCGGCCGCGAGTTCCGGTGCACCGGGGGCCTGCGGGCCGCGGCGGCCGGTGAGCACGAGGTGTTCGGCTCCGGCGTCGGCCAGCCAGTGGGCGAGGTGCGCGCCGAGGGCACCGGTGCCGCCGGTGACCAGGACGGTGCCGTGGGTGCTCCACTGGGCGCCGTTGTCGCCGCCGGGTACGGTCCGTTCCAGTCGGCGGGCGAAGGCCCCGGCCGGGCGGATCGCCACCTGGTCCTCCTGCGAGCCGAGGGTGCTCAGCAGCGCGGAGACGGCCCGCCCGTCCAGGGTGTCGGGCAGGTCGACGAGCCCGCCCCAGCTCTGCGGGGCCTCCAGGGCGACCACCCGGCCCAGGCCCCATATCTGTGCCTGCAAGGGGCTCTTGGGCGCCTCGTGCCGGTCGACGGCGACGGCGCCGCGGGTCACGCACCACAGCGGTGCCTGGATGCCCGCACCCTCCAGGGCACGCAGCAGTGTGGTGGTGGCGGCCAGACCGCGTGGCACGGAGGGCAGGAGCGGGTGGGGCCGCTCGTCGAAGGCCAGGAGGGAGAGCACGCCGTCCACCGGGGTGTCGGGCCAGGCGTCGGGCTCGTGGTCGGCGGGCAGTTCGCGTACGTCGGTGTGCAGGCCCTGGTCGTGCAGCGTGTCCAGGAGGCGGGCGGTCCACGGGTCGTCGGCGGCACCGTCGGGCACGACGACGAGCCAGTGACCGGTGGCGGAGGTGCCGTGGGAGGCGGACCGCGGGGCCCAGTGGGTGCGGTAGCTCAAGCGGTCCGCGGCGGCCTGGGTCCGGCGCTGCCTGCGCCAGGAGGAGAGGGTGGGCAGGAAGCTGCCGAGGGAGTCCGCTTCGCTGCCGTCGATGGCCAGGACGGCCGACAGCTCCTGGAGGTCCTCGCGTTCGACGGCCGCCCAGAATCCGGCCTCGCCCGCTTCGGCGGCGGCCGCCTCCCCCTCGTCGTCGGCCGGGTCCAGCCAGTACCACTGGCGCTGGAAGGCGTAGGTGGGCAGTTCCACAGGGGCGGCGTGGGGCGCGCCCAAGAGTGCGGGCCAGTCGACGCGGACGCCGTGTGCGAAGGCGGTGGCGACGCCCTCGGTGACGGCGACGGCTTCGGGGCGGCCGGTGCGCAGCAGAGGGACGAGAACGGGCTCGTCGAGGGTGGTCAGACAGTCCTGGACCATGGGGGTGAGGACGCCGCCGGGGCCGATCTCCACGAAGGTGGTGACGCCCTCGGCTTCGAGGGTGCGCACCGCGGCGCAGAAGCGGACGGCTTCGCGGACCTGCCGCACCCAGTAGTCGGGCGAGCGCAGTTCGTCTTCGGTGGCGAGCGCGCCGGTCACCGTGGACACCACGGGGATGCGGGGGGCGTGGAAGGTCAGACCGCGGGCGACGCGCCGGAAGTCCTCCAGCATGCCGTCCATGTGCGGGGAGTGGAAGGCGTGGCTGACCCGCAGCCGCTTGGTGCGGCGGCCCTGCGCCTCCCAGTGGGCCGCGATCTCGATGACGGCCTGTTCGTCGCCCGAAATGACGGTGGAATCGGGCCCGTTGGCGGCCGCGAGGGAGACCCGGTCCTCCTGGCCGGCGAGACGGGCGCGGATCTCCTCCTCGGTGGCCTGGACCGCCACCATGGCGCCGCCTGCGGGCAGCGCCTGCATGAGGGTTCCGCGCGCGGCGACCAGCCGTGCGGCGTCCTGGAGGGTCAGCACGCCGCTGACGTGGGCGGCGGTGACCTCGCCGATGGAGTGCCCGGCGAGGAACGGGGGTGCCACGCCCCAGGATTCGACGAGCCGGAACAGGGCGGTTTCCAGGGCGAAGAGCGCGGCCTGGGTGTAGGCGGTCTGGTCGAGCAGGGCGGCCTCGGCGCTGCCTTCCTCGGCGAAGACGACCTCGCGCAGCGGCCGGTCCAGGTGCGGGTCGAGTGCGGCGCACACCGCGTCGAAGGCGGTGGCGAACTCCCGGTGTGCGGCGTGCAGTTCGCGCCCCATGCCGAGCCGCTGGGAGCCCTGCCCGGCGAAGAGGAACGCGGTGGTGGCCTGGGCGGCGACGCCGCTGACCAGGCCGGTGGCGGTGCGGCCCGCGGCGAGGGCGTCCAGGCCGCGCAGATACCCCTCCCGGTCGCCCGCGACGAGTACCGCGCGGTGTTCCATGAGGGTCCGGGTGTCCGCGAGCGCGTGGGCGACGGCGGCCGGTGCGAGGTCGGCGCGGTCCCTTAGGTGGCGGCCGAGGCGTTCGGCCTGGGCGCGCAGGGCCCCTTCGGTACGGGCGGACAGGATCCAGGGCAGCGCGCCCGGCCGGGCGGCGGGCCCGTTGGCCGACTCGGGTGCCGGATCGGCCTCCTGGGCGGGCGCCTGTTCCAGGATGACGTGGGCGTTGGTGCCGCTGATGCCGAAGGAGGAGACGGCGGCGCGGCGCGGCCGGCCGACGCTCGGCCAGGGCTCGGGCTCCGCGAGGAGCCTGGCGTTGCCCTCGCTCCAGTCGACGTGCCCGGTGGGCTCGTCCAGGTGCAGGGTCCTGGGCAGGTGGCCATGCCGCATCGCCAGGACCATTTTCATCACGCCGGCGATACCGGCGGCGGCCTGGGTGTGCCCGATGTTGGACTTCATGGAGCCGATCAGCACCGGCCGGTCGGCGGGGCGCTGCTGCCCGTAGGTGGCCAGCAGGGCGTGCGCCTCGACGGGATCGCCGAGGGTGGTGCCGGTGCCGTGCGCCTCCACCGCGTCGACGTCCGAGGCGGCGAGGCCCGCGCCGGTCAGCGCCTGGCGGATGACGCGTTGCTGCGAGGGGCCGTTGGGGGCGGTCAGGCCGTTGGACGCGCCGTCCTGGTTGACGGCCGAGCCCTTCAGCACGGCGAGGACGGGATGGCCGTTGCGTACGGCGTCACTGAGCCGCTCGACGAGCAGCAGTCCGACACCCTCGCTCCAGCCGGTGCCGTCGGCGGCGGCGGCGAACGGCTTGCAGCGGCCATCGGGGGCCAGCCCGCGCTGGCGAGAGAACTCCACGAACATCTGCGGCGTGGACATCACGGTCGCACCGCCCACCAGGGCCATGGTGCACTCGTCGCGCCGCAGCGCATGCATCGCCAGGTGCAGCGCGACCAGCGACGAGGAGCAGGCCGTGTCCACGGTCAGTGCGGGGCCTTCCAGACCCAGGACGTAGGAGATCCGGCCGGAGGCGATGCTGATGTGATTGCCCGTCAGCAAGTGCCCGCCGACCTCGTCGGCGCGCCGCCCGCCCTCGGCGTCGTACCCTCCGTGCCCGGTGCCGACGAAGACACCCGTGCGGCTGCCCGCGAGGGACTCCGGGTCGATACCGGCCCGCTCCACGGCTTCCCACGCGGTTTCCAGCAGCAGCCGCTGCTGGGGGTCCATGGCGAGCGCCTCGCGCGGCGAGATCCCGAAGAAGCCCGGGTCGAACTCGCCCGCGTCATGCAGGAATCCACCCTCGCGCGCATAGCTGGTGCCCTGGTGGGCCGGGTCGGAGTGGTAGAGCGCCTCCAGGTCCCAGCCGCGGTTGCGGGGGAAGGAGGAGACCGCGTCGACGCCGTCGCGCAGCAGCTCCCACAGCTCCTCGGGCGAACGGACGCCCCCGGGGAAGCGGCAGGCCATCGACACGATCGCGAGGGGCTCGCGCTGCTTCGCCTCCGTCTCGTCCAATTGCTGACGAGTCTCGTGAAGGTCCGCAATCGCGCGCTTCAGATACTCGCGCAGCTTCTCCTCGTTCGACATCAGGACGCCAATCGCTCGGGGGTATGCCGGACCTGGGGCACAGAGCGCCGACACGCACGTCCGACCGTTTCCCCGCCATCTTCCCCAAGGTCGACTGCGGGTTTCCCTAGTTGCTGCCGCCCTCCACCGGTCCGCACGACCGCCGCCACGGCGGGCCATATGTAGGGTTTTCCCGGTCCCGACGTGGCTAGCGTCCCCCTTACCCGTCACCTCACGAAGCACATGTACATGTAAGGGGCCTCCCCATGACCTGCCCTGCCTCCCACGACCTGCCCCGCCTCAACCTCGAACCGCCCAAGATGCTGGAGCTGAGCCCGCTGCTGCGCGCCTTGCAGGACCGGGGGCCGATCCACCGGGTGCGCACACCCGCCGGGGACGACGCGTGGCTGGTGACCCGCCACGCAGAGCTCAAGCAGCTGCTGCACGACGAGCGCATCGGCCGCACGCACCCCGACCCGGCCTCCGCCGCGCAGTACGTCCGCAGTCCCTTCCTGGACCTGCTGATCAGCGACGCCGACGCCGAGACCGGGCGTCGGCAGCACGCCGAGACCCGCCGCCTGCTCACACCGTTGTTCTCGGCCCGGCGGGTGCGGGAGATGCAGCCGAAGGTGGAGGAGGTCGCGGACACCCTGCTGGACGCGTTCATCGCCCAGGGGCCGCCCGGCGACCTGCACGGCGAGCTCTCCGTGCCGTTCGCCCTCACGGTCCTCTGCGAGGTCATCGGAGTGCCGCCGCAGCGCCGTACGGAGCTGACCAGACTGCTGTCCGGCATCGCCAAGCTGGACGACCGCGAGAGCGCCATGCGGGCACAGGGCGACCTGTTCGCGTACGTGGAAGGGCTGGTCGAGCACAAGCGGGCCGAGCCCGGCCCCGACATCATCTCCCGGCTGAACGACGGCGAGCTGCCCGAGGACCGCGTGGCACACCTGGCCATGGGGCTGCTGTTCGCCGGGCTGGACAGCGTCGCGAGCATCATGGACAACGGCGTGGTGCTGCTGGCCGCCCACCCCGCCCAGCGCGCGGCAGCGCTGGCCGACCCCGACGTGATGACCCGTGCCGTGGAGGAGGTGCTGCGGACCGCCCGGGCCGGCGGGTCGGTCCTGCCGCCGCGCTACGCCAGCGAAGACATGGAATTCGGCGGGGTGACGATACGGTCCGGTGACCTGGTCCTGTTCGACCTCGGCCTGCCCAACTTCGACGAGCGGGCGTTCACCGGGCCGGAGGAATTCGACGCCACCAGGACCCCCAATCCGCATCTGACCTTCGGCCACGGCATCTGGCACTGCATCGGCGCCCCCCTCGCACGCCTGGAACTCACGACGATGTTCACCAAGCTGTTCACCCGCCTCCCGGAGCTGCGCCCGGAACTTCCGGTGGAGCAACTCCGCCTGAAGGAGGGCCAGTTGTCGGGCGGCTTCGCCGAGCTCCGGATCACCTGGTAGGGCCGCCCGGGGTCCGTGCGGGGCTGCGGACCGTTTCGTCGGCGCCGCACGCCCTGGCCAGCAGTGGCAGGAGTTGCTGACCCGTCGCCGGTTCAGCCAGGTGTGCACCTACCGCGTCGCGGTGCGCCCGGCGAAGAAGAGCTACACGATGACGGATGTGGTCCGCACCGTCGAGTACCAGGCGGGCCTGGGCGGAGTGCGGCTGGGGGCGTCGGTGCGCGGCCCTCGGTGGGCTCGGGGGCCTCGCCGCGCTGATCACCCTCGCGATCGTCACATGGCTCTGACGGCCGACAAAACCGCGGACTATCCCTGAAGTACCAAGTCGCGCCGATACCAGTTGCCCGGCTTGCCGCCGACGTCGGCCGAGTCGGCTGGGCCGACCGGGACGAACCCGGCTTTGGTCAGCACCTTCCGGGACGCGACATTCGCGTGGGCGGCGGCCGCCCGCAGTGTGCACAACCCGTGCCGCGACGCCGCCAACCGGCACAACTCCCGAACGGTCGCGGTCGCCACACCACGGCCGGCGACGTGCTGCGCGACCCGGTAGCCAAGTTCCGCAGCGCGATCCTCGATATCGACCAGGTTGAATCTGCCCAGTATCGAACCGTCCTCGTCGACGAGCACGTGGAAAGCGCAGATACAGGCGTCCTGCTCGGCCAGCAAGGCGTCGAACCGGTCGGCGAACCGGTCGAAGAAGTCGTCGCCGCGGTCGGAAACCGAGGCGGCGAAGTACGCACGGTTCGCCAGCTCGAAGGCCAGGACCGCCGGGGCATGACCAGCATGCAGCTGCTTCAGCTCGGGCACTGCCCCACCCTACCCAGACGGTGCACCGAGGCGACCCGAGTTCCCCGCCATCGGCAGACAGCCTCACCACCAAGGCACTCAACGATCTACGGTCAGAGCACCATCTTTAATTGACCGGTCGACAATTGACGACTCATCCATCTCGGCGCGCGCACCACACCCACCCGCGCAATAATTGACATAGTAGCCCGGGTGCACCGCAGGAGGGATACGGCAACCATGGACGCCAGCAGCATAGTTCTCGTCGTCTTCGTCGGATTGGCGATCCTCGCAATTGGTGCCACGCTCTTCATGTTGGCGCGCACCAAGGATGAATGCACAGAGAAAGTCCGCTCCATCACTGGACTCCTGGCCGTTCTGATCAGCGTGGGAGCCATATCGATTTCCGCGATCGTCGGGATTCACGAGTCGCGAAACAGTAACTTCGCCCCGCTCCTTACCAGTGCATTCACCGCCGTGACGGCAGTGACCACGGCGTATTTCGGAATAAAAGCGGTCACGAACACCGCAGCGGCTGCGATGAGCGGGAAGCGGGACGGGGCAAACGGTGATGCGAAATCAACAGACGGCGAGAAATCAACCGAGCCTCAGAAAGAGGGGGAAGGGGGACCGGTAGGAACGGAAGGCGGAGTGGCTGAGTAGCCGGGGCAACGACATCCGGGACACGACGCGCCCCGCCCGCCGGCCGGGGATCGGCACAGGGGGGCAGTGCGCGCCGCCAGACAGCTCCGCGCCGCTCAGTCCTGGTAATCGGGGGCGATGCGCCCGACGAGCCGGAGCAGTGCCGACCGGGCGAGGTCGTACGCCTTGTCGTCCTGGAGGTCGGAGCTGTCGTCCTCGCCGGAGAGTTGGCGTGCGGTGAGTTCGCAGACGTCAGGGTGGGGCGTGATGAGCTGTGCGCCGCCGGCCACGGCCGTGGTCTGGATCTCGCACGCCTTGTCCAGGTAGTACATGCGCAGGAACGCTTGGGCGGGGGTCTCGCCCACGGTCAGCAGGCCGTGGTTGCGCAGGATCATCGCCGGGTGGTCGGCGAGGTCGGCGACGAGTCGTTGCTGTTCGGCGAGGTTGAGGGCGACGCCTTCGTAGTCGTGGTAACCGAGCCTGCCGTAGAACTCCATGGAGATCTGGTTGAGCGGGAGCAGACCGTGCTCCTGGGCCGCGACGGCGCAGCCGGCCTTGGTGTGGGTGTGCAGGACACAGTGGGCGTCGGGCCGGGCGGCGTGGACGGCACTGTGGATGACGAAGCCGGCGGGGTTGACGGGATGGGGAGTGTCCTCGACCGGGCGGCCGGTGAGGTCGATCTTGACGAGGTTCGATGCGGTGATCTCCTCGAACAGCAGGCCGTAGGGGTTGATCAGGAAGTGGTTCTCCGGGCCGGGGAGCCGGGCGGAGATATGCGTGAAGATCAGGTCCGTCATCCGGAAGTGCGCCACCAGGCGGTAGACGGCGGCGAGTTCGCGGCGCAGACGCAGTTCCTCGGCGGCCGTGGCGGCCTGGTCGGCGTGGTCGGCGTGGTGCGTCGAAGCGTTCAATGGGTGTTTCCTTCGGTGGCGGGGGTGACGACGGGGGTGAGCGGGCGCCCGGTGCGGTGCCAGGCGATGACGTTCTCGGCCGGGCGTTCCACATAGGCGCGCCGCGAGGCGTCGGAGAGGAACGCGCTGTGCGGGGAGAGCAGCACGCCGGGGTGGGTGCGTACGGGGTCGTCCGGAGCGGGGGGTTCGACGGGGAGGACGTCCAGGGCCGCTCCGGCGAGGTGACCGCCGTCCAGGGCCTCCAGGACCGCGGCGGGGTCGACCAGTTCGCCGCGCGCGACGTTGACCAGGAAGCTTCCGGCGGGCATGCGCTCAAGTTGGGCGCGGCCTATGAGCCCGCGGGTGGCGTCGTTGAGCGGGGCGTGCAGGGACAGCACATCGCTGCCGGCCAGTAGGGCGTCCAGGTCCATGCGCCGGACGGCGGCGGGCCAGCGCTCGGGTGGGCACAGCGGGTCGTACGCCGTGACGCGGCCGAAGATCGGTGCGGCCAACTCGGCGAGCCGGGAGGCGATACGGCCCATGCCCACCAGCCCGAGCGTCAACTCGCTGGTCCGGCGGGGCAGCCGGGGCAGATCGGTGGTCCAGCCGCCGCGGCGCACCACGGCGTCGGCCTGCGGAAGGTCGCGGACCAGCGACAGGGCCGAGGCGAGCGCGTGGACGGCGACCTCCTCGGTCGCGGCGTCGGGCAGGTTGCACACCCACAGACCGCGGGCGCGTGCCGCATCGGTGTCGACCATGTCGTAACCGGCCGAGAGGGTGGCCAGGATGCGGACGTGCGGGAGCCGGTCGAGGAGGTCGGCGTCCACCCGTGCGTACCCGACCAGGAGGGCGACGGCGTCCGAGGCCGCTCGGACGATGGCGTCCGGATCTGCGCTGTCGGCGATCCGTACGTCGAAGCCCGCCCGGTCCAGCAGCGCCACCCCGGGTGCCGGGTCGAGGTCGTCGAGGTCGGTGAAAACGGCCAGCGGCCGGGTCATACGGGCTCCTTCTGGGGACGGGCTTCGAGGTGTGGACGGCGACGGAGGGTGAGGGGCGTGGTGTCAGGCGGCGGCGAGCTCGGCGGTGGGGGTCGGCTCCCCCGCCAGCCGCCGGCGCCACGCCTCGATGACCGCTTCCTCGGTCGGCCTGGTCATGAGGCTGACGGCCACGTAGGCGACGAAGCTGGCGAGCAGGCCGTAGTAGATCGGTTCGTTGGCGAGGAGGCCGTGGGTCACCATCAGGGTGATCACCGTGGCGCCGCCCGCGATCATCGACGCCAGGGCTCCTTGGAGGTTTCCGCGCTTCCAGACCAGGCCGCCGAGGATGGCCACCAGCAGGCCGCCGACCAGCAGGTTGTACGCAACGGTGAGGGCGGCGAGCACATCACCCAGCAGGCAGGCGACGACCATGGACAGCACACCGAGGATCGCGATGGCGAGCCGGTTTTCGCGGACCTCGTCGCGCTCGTCCTGGTCGGCGGCAAGCTCGGTGGTGGGGCGGATGCGGCGGCGCAGCCGGGCCCAGACGTCGTTGCTGGCCACGGTCGCGGAGGCGATCAGGGCACCGCTGGCGGTGGACATCATCGCGGACAGGGCGGCGGCCAGGACCAGGCCCTTGACCCCGACGGGCAGGGCACGCTCGACGATGGTCGCGAACGCCTGGTCGGGGCTGGCCAGGTGCGGATAGAGCACCTTGGTGGCCATCCCGATGAGGGCTCCGGCCAGGGCGTAGAAGAGGCAGTAGACGCCGGCGACGGTGCCGCCCCAGGCGGCGACCTTGTCGCTGCGGGCGGTGAAGACCCGCTGCCAGATGTCCTGCCCGATCAGCATGCCGAAGGTGTAGATCAGCACATAGGTGAAGATCGTCTGCCCGCCGATGGAGGTCGGCGAGAGGAAGCCGTGCGGCAGCCGGTCGGCCATGGCGGAGAAGCCGCCCGCCTTGACCACCGCGACGGGCAGGAGCAGGACGAGCACGCCCACGCTCTTGATCACGAACTGCACCATGTCGGTGAGCGTGATGGACCACATGCCACCGAGCACCGAGTAGCCCACGACGATGGTGCCGCCGAAGACGATCGCGGCCCAGCGCGGTACGTCGAACAGCACGTCGAAGACGCTGGCATAGGCGATGGTGGAGGTGACGACCAGCATGAGGGTGTAGATCCACATCACGACGCCGGAGATCACGCTGGCGGTGCCGCCATAGCGCAGGGAGAGCATCTCAGCGACGGTGTAGACGCGCAGCCGGGCGATCCGGGCGGAGAAGAAGACGCTCAGGGCCAACAGCCCGAGTCCGATGGCGAAGACCATGGCGGCGCCGGAGACACCGTAGGTGTAGCCGAGGCGGACGCCGCCGATCGTGGAGGCGCCGCCGAGGACGATGGCGGCCATGGTGCCGGTGTACATGAGCGGACCGAGCCGCCGTCCGGCGACCAGGAAGCCGCTCTTGGACGCGGCACGCTTCTTGCCCCACCAACCCACGCCGACGATGCCCAACAAGTAACCGATCATGACGAGGTAGTCGACGGCCATCAGGTCCTCCGATTCGCTACGGCCCGCAGGTGGTGCGCCGGGCCGCCGAGTGGCTGCTGTTGAGGGGAGACAGCTGCTGCGCGCCGGGCACGGAAGGGGCGGCACGCGGCAGTGCTGAGGAAGAACGTGGGAGGTGGCGAGTGCGGCGCCGCCAGGGCCGGGGTGGTGCCCTGTGGGTGCAGCGCCGCCAGGGCCGAGGAGTGCCCTGTTGTCCATGTGACCGTATCGGCCGTTCGCACTGGCGCTGAAGTGCTGGATTTATCCAATATGGATCCATGCATGGGATGGATCCGACACTCCAGCAGGGGTTTCCGGGCTGGGAGGATCTCCCCTCATGACCGAGACCGAGACCGTTCAGCCGTCCGTCCCCCTCAGCGTGCTGCTCGCCCACCCCGGACTGGGCCTGAGCCAGGTCGCCGGGCCGGCCGAGGACCGCCGCATCGGCACGGTCGGCACCACCGAGATCGAGGACCCCACGCCCTATCTCGTCGGCGGCGAACTCTTCCTCACCGCGGGAGTCCGTCTCCCACCGGACGCGGAGGGCATCGACACCTACGTGGCACGCGTCGTCGCCGCCGGAGTGGCTGCGCTCGGATTCGGCGTCGCCCCCGTGCACCAGGAGATTCCGCACGAGCTCGTCGCCGCCTGCGACCGCCACGGACTGCCGCTGCTGCGACTGCCGCCGGACACCCCGTTCGTCGCCGTCGGCCAAGCCGCCTACGCCGCGATCGCCGAGGCCCGCAACCGCGATCTGAGAGAGATCTCCGACGCACAGTCGGCGCTCACTACCGCCGCCGCCCGCCCTGATGCGCTGCAAGCCGTCCTCCAGCAGCTCAACACCCGCACCGGAGCATGGACGGCCCTTTTCGACGCCCAGGGCAACGAACTGTTCAGCGCGGGCCCCCGGCCCGCGTCCCCCACACCGCGACTCCTGCGCGACCTCGCCAAACGGACCACCGCCCGCTCCACCCGCGACCATGTGAAAGGCAGACCCCCACCGCCGGCGGCGGCAGCCCACCACGTCGAGGGCGTCCATCTGACGGTCCACACCCTGCCCCGTGCGGACAGCACCGGTACCCCGCTGATCCTCGGTCAGGCCGGCACCGCACCCCCGACCATGGTCCACCGCCAGATGACCGGCATGGCGACGGTCCTGCTTTCCCTGCTGACCAGCCCCCGCCACGCCCTCAGTACCGAGACCCGCAGCGTCGGCGCACTCGTACGGCTCATGCTCGGCGCCTCCCCGGCCGAGGTCGCGACCGCACTCGCGCCCAGCGACGATTCGACGGGCGACCACTGGATCGTCGTCCACGGCCGCCACCTGCACATGCCCTCACGGCCCGGTCCCACAAGCCGACCCGACGAAGACCCGGCCCAACTCGCCGCCCTGGCCACCGCACTCGGCACCCCGTACGTGCACATCGACGGCGCTCACCTGCTGGCGCTGATCCCCGGCACACCGGAAACCACGCCAAGTGCCCCCGCGCTGGCCGCCGTTCTCGGGTGGACCCTCGGCTTCAGCGCACCCGTCGCGGCGGCCGACCTGCCCCGCGCCGACTCTCAGGCGGAACGGGCCCTACAGCGCGCAATCGCCACCCGGACACCGGCCGTCATCCACCGCGACGAGGCGCTCACCCTCAACGCCCTCGTCTCCCCCGCCGCCGCCCGAGAGCTCGCCCGCACCCGCTTCGCCCCGCTGGCTCGCGCAGGCGCGCCAGGCGCATCCGCCCTCCTCGACACCTTGCGAACCTGGCTGAGCCTCCACGGCAGTTGGGACCGCACCGCCGCGGCCCTACAGGTCCATCGCAACACCGTGCGCCACCGCCTCGCACGGGTCGCGGAACTCCTCGGCGTCGACCTCCAGGACCCTGGTGTCCGCATGGAACTCTGGTTCGCGCTGCACTGGTTGCCCGACGAGCAGACGGATGAGGGTCAGGCTTAGCCCGTGAGGATCAACGGCGTCACCTCAGCCGACGGGGCCGAAGAGCGAGGCAGCTGGTGCCCGGTGCCCATGGGGCCGGCCGCTCAGTCGGCGCGCCCCGTAACCGCCACCGTCACGCCCAGGCCGATCATGGCGCAGCCGCCCGCACCACCGACCATCGAGAGCCGACGGTCCGAGCGGGCGAACCACGAGCGAGCCGCCGAAGCGCCCAGGCCCCACAGGGTGTCAGTGATCATGCCGATGGTGACCGGGACCAGGCCCAACACCATCATCTGGAGGGGGACATGCCGGGCGGTGTGGTCCACGAACTGCGGCAGCACCGCAGCAAAGAACACGATCCCCTTGGGGTTGGTGGCGCCCACGAGAATTCCGTCCAGGATCGTGCGCAGATCGCCGCGCCGCTCACCCGCCGGTGCCGCCATGTCGGCCACGCGCATCTCCCTGCGGTGCCGGAACGCCTGCACACCGAGGTAGACGAGATACGCCGCGCCGGCCATCTTCACGCCCATGAACACCGCCGCCGAGGTCTCCACCAGCGCACCGAGTCCCCATGCGACAGCGATCACCAGGACGTACGAACCGATGAGGTTGCCGAGCACCGTCGCGAGGGCCGTGCGGCGGCCGTGCGCGAGGGCCCTGCCGATCACGAACAGCACACTGGGCCCCGGGATCACGATCACCAGCAGCGACATTGCCGCGAACGCGAGAACCCGCTCCGTGGACACCATCCGCCCGCCACCTCCTGGAACACCGGCCGAAGGGTCATACAAACAGATTCCGGATCTCCGGCTCCAGATTCGTCCACATGCCGATATCCGGGATCGCGCACGGCGGGCAGCGGGCAGCGGGCGGCAGGGGAAACCGGGGACTGTTCGCCGACAGCCCTTCCCGAACTTCCAGCGCCAGCAGGTCACTAGGCCGCCGGGGCTGGCCTCACAGCTGGTGATGGCGCGAATCGTGGGATGCCCGTCGTTGACGCCATCACCCGAGGTCAGCAGGCTGAAGACATGCAACAGCGTCGCATCGTCTTCGTGATCTTCGACGGCTTCCAGTCGCTGGATCTGGTCGGCCCGCACGAGGTGTTCCAGTACGCGGGGACGCTTTCAGGCGGTTACGACTGCCAGGTCCTGGCGCCCACCGCCGGCCTGGTCCAGTCGACCAGCGGTCTGCCCGTACAGGCCGGACACGGTGTGGCCGATCTCGACCCGCGCGGAATCGACACCCTGGTGGCGGTGGGCGGCGACAGCGTCGACCAAGCGGCGCAGGACGGCGCGCTGACCGGGTGGATCGCCGCGGCCGGGGCGTCCGCCCGCCGCGTCGCCTCGGTGTGCAGCGGGGTGTTCCTGCTGGCGGCCGCCGGTCTCGTCGAGGGCCGCCGGGTCACCACGCACTGGTCCCGTGCAGGGCAACTCGCCCGGCAGCATCCGGAGCTGCGGGTGGACTGCGACCCGATCTTCATCAGGGACGGGCGGGTGTGGACCTCGGCCGGTGTGACCGCCGGCATGGACCTCGCACTCGCCCTGGTGGAGGACGACCTGGGCCGGGACATCGCCCATGCCGTCGCGCAGGAACTGGTGCTCTACCTGCGCCGGCCCGGCGGCCAGTCGCAGTTCAGCGTGCCGCTGTGGTCGCGCCAGCCGTCCAGTGACCCGATCCGGGCCACGGTGTCGGCGATCCACACGGATCCCGGAGCCCGGCACGGCATCGCCGATCTGGCCGCGCACGCGGGCCTGAGCCCCCGTCACCTACAGCGCCGGTTCACCGCCGAACTCGGCACGCCGCCGGCGGCGTACGTGGAGAGGGTGCGCGTGGAGGCCGCACGCCGGGCCCTGGTCGAAGGCGAGGATCCCATCGAGGTCATCGCCCACCGGTACGGCTTCGGTACCGCGGAGACGCTGCGGCGCGCTTTCCACCGTCAGGTCGGCATCGCGCCGTCCGAGTACCGGGACAGATTCCGATCCATCAAGGAGTACGCATGACGACCTATGGGCTGTTGTTGTTCGACGGGGCCGAGGAACTGGACTTCGTCGGTCCCTGGGAGGTGTTCACCTCCTCCGCCATGATCCGGGAGCAGGAGGACACCGCCGTGCTGATCGCCGAGCGACGGGACCCCGTCCGATGCAACAAGGGCATGCGGGTGCTGCCCGACCACACCTTCGACGACCACCCGCCGCTCGACGTGCTGCTGGTGCCCGGCGGGAACGGTACCCGCACCGAGGTGACCAACCCCGTCCTGATCGAGTGGATCCGCAAGGCCTCCGCCCAGGTCGCCTGGACCACCAGCGTCTGCACCGGGGCGCTGCTGCACGAGGCGGGCGCGGCCCGCGGCCGCCGGGTGGCCACGCACCACGCCTTCGAGGACATCCTTCAGGCACGCGGGAACATCACCGTGGTCCGCGACGCACGCTATGTGGTCGACGGCGAACTGGTCACCAGCCAGGGCGTGTCCGCCGGTATCGACATGGCACTCTGGCTGGTCGGTCGGCTGCACGGCCGCGATCACGCCCGTGCCGTGCGCCGTTACATCCAGTACGACCCCGCTCCGCCCTACCTCACCGACGAGCCGATGGCCCGCTGAGAATCGGGCCGCACGGAGAAGGATCCCGCCGGGCAGGGCCGGGCTCCGCTCCGGGGCTGCTCCGTGGGGAGAAACGTCTCCGCGGAGCAGCCCCGCGGGGTCACTGTTCGGGAACGGCGCTGACGACGCGCACGTACCGGGCGGAGACGTAGCCCGTGCGGCCGGCGAGCTTGTACCAGTGACGGTTGCCGCAGATCCAGGTTCCGTGCTTCTTGTAGGCGGCGTACACCACCGCGCCGCGGTGCAGCGAACCGATCACCGTGAATCCGATGCCGGGCCCGGAGCGGACGTTGAGGGGCGCGATGCGCGTGACGACGCGGCCCCGGGTGCCTCCGATGGCGCTGTGGGACATCGTCGTGTGCCGGATGTGCCGGACGTGCCGGACGTGCCGGGCGTGGTGCACACGCGCGGCATGCCGGGTGGGCGGCTGGGACGGATTGCCGACCGCCACCGCCGAGGCGGGGAGGAGAGCGACCGTGGCGACCGCGGCGACGACGGCGTGCCGCATGGTGCGAAAGATCATGAGTGCTCCTGAGGTTGAGTGCTTCGTGTGCTGCCGCCGCGGTTCTCGGGCCGCCTGCGACGCGGGGATCCGGTCCTTCAGGCACGTTCACCGGATGTGCCCCTGCGCCTCGGAACGTTTCCGGCGTCAGGTACGAAAATGCATTTCCCCGAAGCTCTGGGATGAAATGGGATGTCCCGGTCGTCTGCCTGGAGTTGCCATGGCGGACGTTTCCGGACCGGGGACGGGGAACGGGCGGGCTCGCCCGGATGTCGCAGTCCCGCTCCGCCTCAGTCGGCCGTTCCCGCGCCACGCACCGGACGTTCGTCGGAAGGGGCGGGAGTCACCCTGGACCCGTCCTCGCTCGTGCATGCCAGCTTCCCTGCCACCACCGCACAGGCTTCCCCCGGCCAGCCACCCGACGGTGCCAGCATCGGGCTGCTGGTGCCGTTCGGTTCACCATTCGGGTAGGCCGTGAGGTGTTCTTCCGGGCCCGCCTGGATCGAAACCTCTCGTACGCCACTGCTCGCGTGCGGGGACACTTCGGCCCAGAACGCGGCGCAGGCCGGGCTGTATCGCAGCCGTACGACGTACCCGTCGACGGTCACGGCGCTCTCGGTGCGGGCGTCCCCGGTGCACCCGGAGGGGTCTGCGAACCGCCCTTGGCAGGATTCTTCCCGGCACGACGGGGTCGCGCCCCGCCCCGAGTTGCCGGAGGCGGTTATGGCCCGTACGGCAAGGGCGGCAGCCCCGAGGATCGCAAAGGCGGCCGCAAGCACGAACGCCGTACGACGGAAGCGGTACCGGGGCTCGGGCTCCGTCGGCCGGGCGGGCGGCGCGACCGGGTTCTGGGGGCGGCTCCAGGCGTGCTGCGCAACACCCCACAACGTGAGCAGACGCGAGGCGTCCGCGCCCGCCAGCCGCCCCAGCGCCTCGACCGCCTGCCGCGGCGGGAACTTGTCGCCGTTGAGATACCGGTGCCAGGTGGACTTGCTGTAAGCGGTGCGCGCGGCCAGCTCGACCAGGGTGAGGCCGGTCTGCTCCTTGAGTGTGCGCAGCCGTTCCACCAGGAGTCGTGTGTCGTCGTCGAGTGGTGCGGGCAACGGCCGCCAACGCGCCATTCCGGTCCCCTCCTTATCCCTGCCTCGCGGGCGGCACCTGGGGCGGCGGCGCTGCGACCAGGCAATCCCACTTCGTCCCAGATGCGCTGAGATAGGTACCCATGGGGGAATAAATGGACACGCTCCGTGCGGAATCGAATGCGTATCGCGTTCGCGCGTGCCATGGACGGGTACGGACGGGTGCGGACGGGTGCGGTCCGGCGTTCCACCGCCGCACGCCCGGCAGGGCCGTGCTCAGGAAGTCGACTGATGGGTCGGCCCCTTGCCGGAGAGCGCCGGCCCGGGGGTGTCGGTGAGGGGTGCATCGGCCGGCGCGACCGGCTTCCTGCTCCGAGCCAGCCGTCGGGTGCGCGCGGTGACCAGTGCGGGGAGGGCGAGCGCGGAGGCCGCCGAGACGATACCGGCGAGGATCAGGGTGGAGCGGGCGCCGAGGGTGTCGGACACCAGGCCGACGAGGGGGGCGCCGATTGGCGTTCCGCCGAAGAGGACGAGGAAGTAGACGGACATGACGCGGCCGCGCAGACCTGGGTCGGCGTGCAGCTGGGTCAGGGAGTTGGCGGTCGTGGTCACGGTGACCGCGGCGAAACCGGTCGGGATCAGCAGGGCCAGGAACGTGCCGTAGCCGGGCATCAGGCCCAGCACGGCTTCCAGCACCCCGAAGACCATCGTGGCCGTGATCAGGCGTGGTGCGGTGGGGAGCTGTCCGCGGCCGGCGCCGCGGAGCGCGCCGATGAGGCTGCCGGTGGCGTAGGCGGCCGAGAGGTAGCCGAAGGCGACGGCGCCGGAGTGGAAGACCGTGATCGCCATGAGGGAGGTGGTGACCTGGAAGTTGAGGCCGAAGGTGCCGACGACTCCGATGAGCGTGATGGGCAGAAGCAGGTCCGGGGTGGATCTGATGTGGCGGAAGGCGTCGCGGAGTCGTGTCCCGCCGTGCCGGGGCGGGCCCGGGCTGCTCAGTTCGGCAGGACGGATGGTGAGCAGCCCGTACAGGACGGCCAGATACGACGCGGCGTTGAGGAGGAACACCGGGCCGGTGCCGGCGGCGGCGACCGTCAGGCCGGCGATGGCCGGGCCGAGGGTACGGGCGATGTTGAACTGGGCGGAGTTCAGGCCGACCGCGGCGGGCACCCGCTCGCGGGCGACCAGTTCGGAGATGAAGGCGTTGCGGGCGGGAGTGTCCATGGCGGTGGCGGTACCGAGAGCGAACGCCAGGGCATACACGGCGGGCAGGTTCACCGCCTCGGTCACGGTCAGGACGCCGAGCAGCAGCGATTGCACCGCCATGGCCGTCTGCGTGATCAGCAGCAGCCGGCGCTTGGGGAAGCGGTCGGCAAGGACGCCGCCGGTCAGGCCGAACAACGTCTGGGGCAGGAACTGCAATGCCGTCACGATGCCGACGGCGCTGCCGCTGTTGCCGGTGAGGTGGAGGACGAGCAGGTCCTGGGCGGCGCGCTGCATCCAGGTGCCGACGTTGGAGGTCAGCTGTCCGATCAGGTAGCGGCGGAAGTTCCGGACGGTGAGCGTGGCGAGCGCCGGACTCGGAGCCTCGCGACGACGACGTGCACGGGCACGGACGCGGACGTGGGCGTGGACGCGGCGGCAGAGGCTCATGACGCCGGGCGGACGGACATGCCGCCGACGGACGCCGTCGCCACGTCGGCCTTCTCCACCGCACCGGCCTGCTCCGTCACGTGGGCGGTCTCCGCTTCGTCGACGTGGTGGAAGGTCGGATGGGGGTGCATGAGGAACTGATGGTGGGAGATGTTCCAGGCGTAGGCGCCCGCCATGGCGAACGCGACCCGGTCTCCGGCGCGCAACCGTTCCACCGTGACCCCGCGGGCCAGGACGTCCTTGGGCGTGCACAGTTGCCCGACCAGCGTCACCGCTTCGTCATACGCCTCGGGACGGTCCCAGGGGTGGAACCAGACATCGTCCGGGATCACTTCGAAGGGCTGGTCGTGCTGCTTGGCGGCGGGCGTACGCAGATGGTGCGTGCCGCCGCGCAGGACGGCGAACGGCTGGCCGTGACTGCGTTTGACGTCCAGGACCTGGGTGACGTACCAGCCGCAGTAGGCGGTGAGCGAGCGGCCGGGCTCGATCCGCAGCGTGAGCTCGGGATGACGGGCCAGGGCGGCGCGCAGGCCGGCGCCGAAGGCCGGCCAGTCGAAGACCTGCTGGGGCCGGGCGTAGTCGACGCCCATCCCACCACCGATGTTGATCTCGGTCAGGCCGAGAACCCGGGTGTCGGCCCAGTCGTCCGCCCAGGCCAGGACCTCGTTGGCCAGGGCGAGTTGGGCGCGAGCGTCCAGTCCGCTGGCCAGGTGGACGTGGAGGCCGCGCAGCCGGATGCGCCGGTCGGCGGCGATGACCGCCAGGCACTGGTCCAGCTGTGTGGGATCCAGTCCGAAGGGGCTGGGCTGCCCGCCCATGGCGAGAGCGACCGGACCGAGGGTGACCGGCAGGTTGACGCGCAGCAGGATGTCGATGGTGCGGTTGCCCAGTACGGTGGTGAGGAGGCGCAGTTCGTGTGCGCTTTCGACGTGCAGGCGGTGTACGCCCGCGTTCAGCGCCTGGGCCAGCTCGGCCGGTGTTTTGCCGGGGCCGCCGAAGGCGATCGGCGTGTCGGGGAAGAGCCTGCGGACGTGGCGCAGTTCGCCGCCGGAGGCCACTTCGAAGCCGTCGACGTGCCCGGCCAGTGTGTGCAGCAACCGGGGATCGGAGTTCGCCTTGGCCGCGTACAGCAGCTCGACGCGATCGGGAAGGGCCGCCCGGATCGCGCGGACGTGCTCGCGCAGGCTCGGCAGGTCATAGACGTAGGCGGGCAGATCGTCGTCGGTCATCTGGCGGACGTGGTGGAGCAGTGCGGGCCTCATGGGGTCACCTCGCGGGGGAAGTCCTCGCCGAGCGGGCTGGGCAGGGGGACGTAACCGGCATGCCGGTCGGCCTGGCGGGCCCAGCGCAGCAGGAGGTTGGCTTTGGCGGGCAGCGGTACGCCGGACAGCAGGGCGCGCAGCCGTGGCGGTTCGCCGGCGGTGCGGGCGTAGGCGGCGAGGTGGTCGCGGACCAGGCCCCACAGTGCGGGCTCCAGCGCAGGAGCGAGGTCGGCCAGGGCGCCGAGCAGTTCGGCGGTGTGGTTGACGAGAAGGCAGTAGGCGACCCGGTTCCAGCCGCGCTCGGCGTCGTAGGTGAGCGGCCCGCGGACGTCGTCGGGCAGGTCGGCGAGGGCGTGCCGGTGGTGGCCGGGCAGCACCTTGGTGCCCTCCAGATCGCGGAAGAGCATCTGCGCCGGGGTTCCGTCGGCGTGCACCCCGACGACGACGTTCTGGAGGTGGGGTTCGAGAACGATGCCGTGTTCGAAGTAGGCGGCCAGCACCGGTGGCAGCAGCAGCCGCAGGTAGGCGTCCCACCAGGCGAGGACATCGCCGTCGCCGCGGGCGAGCAGGTGGGATACGTGGGCGGCGCTGGTGGCGTACTCGTCCGCGATCGCGGCGGCGAGCAGGGGCGTCACCCCGGGGCGCAGATGGGGGCGCAGGCCGGAGCGCACGATCACCGCGAGGCCCTCCAGCAGTGCGGTGTCGCCGTCGGCATCCAGCGTGCGGTAACCCGGTTCGGCCAGCAGCGCACAGCGGGGGAAGCGGTCGGCGAGTGCGGTGAAGACGGGCTGGAGCAGCTGGTTGAGTGCGACGGCGCCGGGCAGTTCGTAACGGGCATGCTTGCGCACGCAGTTGGTGAGACGGACGTTCAGGCTGAACTTCAGGAAGGTGTCGGCGTCCGGCTGGTACAGCGTGCGCACCGAAGCGGTCGGCACCAGTTCCGGCCCGCGCACGCCGGTGTCGACCACCTCGCCTGCCGCCAGCGCCTCCCGCAGCCGGTCGTCGGCCTGCAACAACCGGTACTGCCAGGGGTGAACCGGCAGTGTCAGATAATCCGGGTCGGCCGACGGGCACAGCGCGTCCAGCCCGTCCAGGTCGCCCTCCTCGCGCACGAGATGACGGCGTACGGCCAGGTGCCGCAGGCGGAAGCGGGCGCCGGTCTCCGGTCCGTACGTCAGCCAGTCCTCCGGGTCTCCGGTGCGGGCCTTGGGCGTGGGGTGGAAGCGATGGCCGAAGACCAGGGACTGTTCCGAAGAGAGATAGGGGTCCGTCTGCCGGGGCCGGTGGGGGCGTTGTTCCAGGGAGGTGCGGATGGTCTCGCGGCTGTCGGCGACCTGCGCCAGGAATTCCTCGTTGGCGATGCCGGTGCGCAGTTCCAGTTCGTTCTGCACGGAGTCGGCCAGCTCCCGCCAGCCGACCGTCGCCCAGGCGCCGTCCTCGAACCGCTGCACCGGGCCGTGGAAGCGGTGGGCGCCGATCAGCGAGACCCGGCGCAGCCGGGCGCGCAGCAGGAGGTGACGGCGGGGCAGTCGGAGCAGTAAGTGGCCGTGGTCGATGGTTACTTGATGTTCGGGGGCGGATACCTCGCGGATCAGGCAGTTGAGCAAGGTGTGGGCGGTGACGGTGTCGGCGGTCTGCTCGGCACGGTCGGCGGGCAGTGTGGTGGGGGTGGCGGTGACGTCGTGTGTCGTGGAGGTGGTCATGCCGTAGCTCCCATGCGTACGAACTCGGTGCGTCAGCGGGTGAGTGGGTGAGCGGTCAGGCGTGGGAACGGGCGCGCGCCAGGGGGTTGGGGACGGGAGTCCACAGCGCCTTGCCCGGGTTGTCGGCCAGGCGCATGGCGATGGTCGCCTTCAGGGGAAGCGTGTCGGCGAAGAACGCGGCGGCGTCCCCGTCATCCGGAAGGTCGGCGTACACCCGTCGGCCGACGTCGGCCACCGCGGCCCACAATGCGCGGGGATCCGCCGCCCGGGTACGAGTGAGGACATCGACCAGTTCGCTGAAGACCCCGCTGAGCAGGCCGCCGAACAGCTTGGTGCGCAGCGCCTCCACATCGTCGCCGGCGCGGGTGCCGGCCAGGGGCGGCAGCGTGAATCCGCACCGGTCCAGCCTGCGCGGGCTGATCCGCACCCCGTCCAGGTCCCGGTACAGCACCCGCACCGGCCGCCCGTTCCGCAGCACGACGAGCGTGTTCTGGCCGTGGGCCTCCAGGGCCACCCCCATGGACAGCAGCGTCAGCGCGGGCGGCAGGACGAGCCCGGCGAAGTCCGCCAGCCAACGCACCGGATCGCCCGCCACCACGGCCGCTCCCGTGGCGTGTACCGCCGTGAGCGGGACGGCGATCTCCCCGGCGTCGAGGTGGCACTCGGCGGACTCCCTGATCATCGCGGCCAGGCTCGCGGACGCCTGCCCGCCCACGCGCACCGCGCCCCCGCCCAGCTCGCGCAGGACCCGCAGGCTGCCGCCGTAACCGGCCTTGTCGATGACCGCCGCGACCAGGTCCGACAGGAGTGGGCCGTCGGCGACCTCGGCGGGAGAGATGGTGCGCCGGTAGTTGGTGAGCTGCACATCGAGCGCCGTTTTGATGTGGCGGCCCGGGAGAACGTCCAGCGGCGCGAGGGTACGCAGCGACAGCAGCGGCCGGGCCGGGAGGGTGGATTGCGCCACGGCCAGTTCGGGGTGGTGGACGAGTACATGGTCCCGCTGCCACGGGTGTACGGGCACCAGGACCGTATCGCCGTCGCGCAGTTCCTGAGGCCATTGGCCGGAACCCTGCCAGCGTGCGGCCGGAACGGCGAGTAGGGCCAACTGCACGACGGGGTGGTGCTCGGGTGCGTAGGCGAGCACCTCGGCGACCGACATGCCGGTGCGGGTGCGGCAGCACGGATGTTGCGGATGGCCGTCGACCACCGCCTGTTCGGCGTCGGTCGAATCGGCGAGCGGGCCGATTCCCCTGGCGTTGGCGGCGCGGGCCAGGGCCAGGTTGACCACGCTGTTGTCGAGCTCGGCCGCCAGCCGCCGCGCGGCGGGGGTCCGCGGCCCCAGTTCCGCCAGCAGCTCCGTCGGTTCACCGACCGGCCCGTCGGGCCCGGTCACGGTGAAGTCCTCCGGCACCTGGGAGAACCGTCGCGAGCAGGAGTCGGCCGCGGAGAGCGGGCCGCCGTGTTGCAGCGAGACCACTAAGGTGTCCGCCTCCCGGCGCCGGCCGCTCACCCCGGGCAGGGGTTCTCGCGCGAACGCCCCCCAGAGTCGGCCGAGCACGGCTGCGCGGGCTCCCGGCAGTGCAGTCGTGAACGGTTCCACCAGATCCGGTCGCACACGGCGCAGTTCATCGATCGTGCGCAGTGCATCGGTCGTGCACACTTCGTCGCTCGTTGTCTGAGGCATCGTCACCCTCCGTTTTCGAAAAGGATGGGGAGACGGCACATGGGAAGGAGTTCGGCATGGCCATCCCAGGCATTCCAGGTGTTCCACGTATTCCAGGGCGATGTGGGGGACTTGTTCCGCTCGGAGCTCTTGTGGCCCGGTCTGTTCCTCGACACTACGGGACGGCGTTTAAGGGAATGGCAAGCGGACACACAGCGAGCACCTTGCGAATGAGCAGGCGGAGCCGATTCCTTTCCGGTTCCGGGCGACCTCGATGTGTAGTTGGCGCTGGTCATGACAGAGGTACTGGATCGAGTAATGCCGAATCCGACAGCGAATCCAGGAGCGGTTGCAGGCGATCGAGCGGGTCAATTCGTCGCGTCCCTGGCCGGAATTCGCTGAATCCTGGCCGGGCTTGCTCCTCAGCGGGCTCCGAGCCGGTCAACTACCCGACTCATTGCACCTTCGGGTCCTTAACTCTCCCTTACCGAATGCTGTCGCAGCGTTGGATGTTCTGGAAACCCGCATCCGGAGGTTGCGCCATTCGGCGGACATCCAAGCCACCGACAAGCCATGCACCGGTAGCACAGCACCCTGCGTACCTGGGAAAGATCAGTGACTCGGGGGAGGTTCCGTCGGTTGCGGCCTGACGTTTGCGAACCTGAAGGCATGCGCGTGCTGCTGATCGAAGACGACGACCGGGTGGCCGGACCGTTGATGGAAGGACTGGACCGCTTCGGGTTCACCGTGGAACACGCCCGCAACGGCGCCGACGGCCTGTCCGCACCGGAACCGGCGATGGTGTTGCTGGACCTCGGGCTGCCCGACATGGACGGCATAGACGTCTGCCGAGCCCTGCGCGCCCGGTCCCCGGTACCGATCATCATGATCACCGCCAGGGACGACGAGGTCGACCGGGTGCTCGGCCTGGAACTGGGCGCCGACGACTATCTGTCCAAGCCGTTCGGCGTACGGGAACTGGTGGCCCGGATCCGCGCCGTCACTCGCCGCACCCTGGCCGCACACCCGGCGTCGGGCGGTACGGAGGCGGGGGCCTCCCGCGGCCCGGCCGAGGCAGGGTCGACCGGTGCCCAGCGGATCGGACCGCTCACCATCGACCACCGCACCCGGCAAGTCCGTCTGCACCAATCGCCGATCGCCCTGGCCCCCAAGGAGTTCGACCTGCTCGTCTGCCTCGCCGAAGACCCCGGAGCCGTCTGCTCCCGCCAGCAGATCCTCGATACGGCCTGGGAACCCAACTACTTCGGCCCCACCAAGACCCTGGACGTCCATATCGCCGCGCTGCGCCGCAAACTCGGCGACTCCTCCTGGATCGAGAACATCCGCGGCATCGGCTTCCGCCTGGTCCCCCCGGCCGAGCGCGACGGCACCTCTCCCTCACCGCCTGGACCCGACGGAGGCACCCGGTGACCCGTCGCCTCGTGTTCAGCTACCTCAGCCTCATGCTGCTCGTCCTGCTCGCCCTGGAAGTGCCGTTCGGCTTCGTCTACGCGCGCGGCGAGCTGTCCCGCTTCTCCAACACGGCGGAACAGGGCGCGATGACGCTCGCCGACGTCTGCGAGGACAAGCTCGAACGGGGACTGGCAGCCGATCTGCCGGAGCTCGCCCGCAACTACAGCCGACGTACCGGCAGCCGCGTGATCGTCGCCGACCGCAACGGCATCGTCCGCACGGACACCGACAACGCCCCCGCCACCACCACCGTCGGCAAAGACCTGTCCGCCGAGCCCGACATGGCCACCGCACTGCACAATCGGCCCGCCATCGGGACCCGCGACACCCCGGCCTCGGACGGCGAGGCCCTGTTCGCCACCGTCCCCGGCAGCTCCGGCACCGACAACGCCGTCACCTGCGTCGTACGGACCCTCCACCCCCTCGGCGCACTCACCGAGAAGGTCCACACCACCTGGGCGGTACTCGCCGCCCTCGGACTGGGGGTACTGGCCATCGTCACCCTGATCGGCTTCGCGCTCGCCCGCTCGATCACCCGTCCCATCCGGGCGCTGGAACGCGCCACCGCACAACTCGCGGACGGCCGCCTCACCGATCCCCCGGCCACCGATCACGGACCGCCCGAACTCCGCCGACTGTCCGCCTCCTTCACCCGGACCGCGACCCGACTCCAGCACCTGCTCCGCGCCCAGCAGGCATTCGCCTCCGAGGCATCCCACCAGCTCAAAACCCCGCTGACGGCACTGCGCCTGCGCCTGGAGAACTTCGAGCCCCACCTCGCCCCCGGCGCACAGGGCAGCCTCGACGAAGCACTCGCGGAAGTGGAACGGCTCAGCCGTATGGTCCAGGGGCTGCTCGCCCTCGCCCGCCTGGAGAACTCCGCCATCACACCGGAGGCCACGGACCTCGACACCGTAGTCGCCGACCGCGCCGCCATCTGGACGGCCTTCGCCGGCGAACAAGGCGTCGACATCACCGTGACCGGGGCGAAAGCCGGTCATGTCTGGGCGGTCCCGGGCGCACTCGACGGCATCATCGACAACCTGCTCTCCAACGCGCTGCGCGCCTCTCCGCCGGGAACGGCCATCACCTTGACCACGGTCACCGCCGCCGGCGACGGCGGCCGCACACCGCCGATGGCCGAACTGCACGTCGTCGACGAGGGCCCCGGCATGACGGAAGCCGAACGGCGGCGCGCCTTCGACCGGTTCTGGCGCGCAGCCGACGCCCAACACGAGGGCACCGGCCTGGGCCTGCCCATGGTCCGGCAACTCACCCGCGCCTGCGGCGGCAAGGTCTCCCTCCACGCAGCCCCCGGCGGCGGCCTCGACGCCGTCGTCCGCCTCCGCCCCGCCCGACGGCACGCGCCCCCCACCGCTCGGCGGCCTTCACCGGACGTGCCTACTGCGCACGGTTCATCACAACAACGGCACCCAGGGTGAAACAGCACATGCAGTTCTGTTCACATGGGTATGGCCGCATACGGCGTCATTCCATTCAGAGAGGAAGAGTATGCAGGCCAGCGTGGGTGATCGACTTCTCGTTCATGGCCGGATCGTCGGGCAGCACGATCGGACGGCGGAAATCATCGAGGTACTGGGCAGCAACGGCACGCCTCCGTACCGCGTCCGGTTCGACGACGGACACGAAACCCTGATGAGCCCTGGACCGGACACGGTGGTACGGCACTTCCCGAGCGACGGTTCGTGAGCGGAATGAGGCGTGGCCGTCGCCTGTAGGCAGAAGCGACGTGTCCGATGTCGCCGACCGCTCCGGTCTCCGTCGGAGCGGTTGAGCATTTGTCTGAATCAAGGGGCCGAGAGCGTGGCATCTGCCCATGGCGCGGGCGTCGTACCGCTCCTACCGTCGGCGTACGCGAGATTTCGCGCCGGGCGACCCCCGGCGTTCCTCGCCCGCCAGGTCGGCCCTCCTCGGGGCCGGTGTCCTGGCCTCTCGTAGCGCTCTCGGCATCCCGCAGCAAGCGAGTCCGCGGTCCCGACGACCGCCCCTGCGATCGGGTGTGGCCGCGCGCATGTCCTTCGCCTCGGCAGGCTGATCATCCGGCCTGCTCGATTCGTCTGCGGACCTGGTCATGGGCCGGAGTGCCACGCCACCATCCGATGCGAGGAGACCCATGAATACCGCGGGCAGGCAGTCCGTCTCGGGAACCGACACCGTCCGCAGCCGTCCGGTCGTGGGTGGCCGGACCGCTGACCCGAGCGACCCCAGGTGCCACTGCGGCCGCTTGCTCATCAGCTGTGGTGGCTGCCGGACCCTCCGCTGTCTCGGCTGCGACCCCTATCGTTCTGACGACTGTGCTGTGCTCTCGGAGCATTCCCGTGACGATGTCTCCGTCGTCTCCCACGAGAAGGCATACCGGAACGGGGCCGATGTTCCGCTTCCCGGGGGCGGAACACCGGAGCGGTACTTCGTCGTGATCGGCAGCGACGTGGCACGCCGGGTCTGTGGCTCCCTGCGATC
Source organism: Streptomyces gilvosporeus (assembly GCF_002082195.1). GTDB lineage: Bacteria > Actinomycetota > Actinomycetes > Streptomycetales > Streptomycetaceae > Streptomyces > Streptomyces gilvosporeus. The sequence goes on from NZ_CP020569.1 coordinate 1,183,350, forward strand.
GGCGGGACACTTCGTGCGTCACCTGGCGCAGCCCACGGACGAGGATCTGCGCCGGGCGCTGGACGGGGAGGTGGCCGGCGTCGCGATCCTGCTCGACGACGACGTCGAGTCCCTGCGCTATGCGCTCGCGGTCGAGCACATCCGTCCGGGCGTCACGCTGGTGGTGACGGTCTTCGACCGGACGGTCGCCGAGCAACTCATGGGCGTGGTGCCGAACTGCCAGGTCACCTCGCCGGCCGAGGTCGCCGCTCCCGCCCTGCTGGCCGCCTGCCTCCAGCCCGACCTGCTGGCCCTCACCCGGACGCCCTCGGGCCACGCCGGCGCCCGCTGGGACGGGGACACGGTGCGCCTCGAACCGTACCGGCCACCCCGGTCCCTGAGGTACCGGGCCCGGCTGGGGAAGATCAGGGGGCAGCTGCGACCGCACGACGGCAGTTCGCGGATCATGCTGACCGGCCTCGCCGGGCTGCTCGCGGTGCTGCTGGCGGACTGGATATGGTCCGTGACCCTCAATCATCGCCCGCCGGTGGAAGCCCTCTTCGAGGCGGTGCGAACGGTGTCGACCGTCGGCCCCGCAGCAGCCCACGGCTCGAACGCCTATCTGCTGTTCGCCAGCCTCGCGATGCTCGTCACCATCGTGTTCACCGCCGTCTTCACCGCCGGTGTGGTCGACCGTCTTCTGGCCCCGCGCTCGATCGGCGTGGTGGGCCCCCGCGCGCTTCCGCGGGCCGGCCACGTGGTGGTCGTCGGGCTCGGCCAGGTGGGGCTGCGGCTGTGCACCCGGTTGCAGGACCTCGGCATCGGCGTGATCGCCGTGGAACGCGACCCGGCGGCCCCCCACCTCCGGCTGGCCAGAGCGCTCGGCGTGCCCGTCCTCATCGCCGACGCCACCGACAAATTCGTGCTGCGCAAGCTCAGCCTCCACACGGCTCAGGCCATGGCCGCCGTCGCCTCCGACGATCTGGACAACATCGCGGTCTCCGTGGCCGCGCGGGCGGTCGCTCCCGACCTGCGCATGGTCATACGGGCGGGCGACCACGAAGCCATCGCCGAGACCCAGTCGCTGTTCCGCATCGGCACCGTCCATGACCTGGGCAGTTTGAGCGCCGCGTACACCACCGCGAGCCTCACCGGGCTGCGACCGCGCGGCGTCCTCGCCCACGGCAGGAAGCTGCTGGTGGAACGAGCAGACGGGACGTTCACGCACTGGCCGCACACCGTCCGCTGCGACCACCAGCAAGACAGGCACGCGGTGACGGTTCCACCGGTCGTGGGCGCGAGCGCTTGAGGGGGCCGGTCGATTGTCAGTGGCCATCCCTAGAGTGCTTGCCATGGGAAGAACGCCGTTGGAACGAGCACTGATTGAGGCTCCGGACGATGTCGCCGCCTGGCGCTCCTACAGCGACGTGCTGCTGGAGCAGAACGACGCCCGGAGCAGGTTGATCGAGCTGGAACTGCGCCTCGCGCATGAGATGCGGGATGGCGAACGCAAGGCAACGAGGCGGCGCAGACCTTCGCCAAGGCGCACATCATGCCGGCACCCCTCCTCATGCTCGGTCAGGACGTGGTCCTCGACCCGGAGAAGTTCGCGGTCCAGGGCAACCAAATACACATTCTCGGCAAGGAGTCGCTCGCCCCGGTGAACTTCGCGGCCTGCTGGAACTCCGGTGGCACGCCCCCGAATTACCTCGATGTGGCTGCCACGGTCGAGGCGGCACACTTCCTCGTCCCGCCGATCGTCTTCTCCGAAACGGACGACTGCTATCACCTGCAGTTCGATTTCTTCCGCAACACCTGGATGGTCAAGCAGCAGCAGTTGCCGGTGCCCGTCCCCAGGATTCGCGACTACGACGAGATGGACTTCGATGTCGACGACTGGGACACGCACGTTGACGCGGCTGTCGCCTACCCCTGGATGAGGGCGGTCGCCCCCTCGTTGCTCAACGAGCCCTCCGGCAGGCGCAAAGCCGACGTCTGGTGGGCCGATGACAGCCCCCTTGTCGCCGAGCTCCGCGAGCATCTTGCCGACATCGCCGAGGAGTACGAGGAATTCGACGACGAGGGATGAGGGGAAGGGGAAGGGGAAGGGGAAGGGGAGCTCGGCGAGGGGGAGGGGTCAGTCGCGCGGTGGGTTCCTGCGCGGTTTGATGAGGGCGTTCGGGGCGTTACCGGCGCACATCGCTGTTGCGGATCACACAGTCGCGGCGTATCCGTCATCGGCATCCATGGTCCGGCGGTACAGGTCGTCGACAACACGGAACAACGCGAAGGCGGCCCGCATCGGTGACTCCCTGTTCCAGTCGCGGCATGACGCCGGGCCGCCCGACCCTCGCGACCGACGGGGTGTTCCCCATCACACCACCGGCGCGGAACTCACCGTTCCGCTCGGCCGACAGCTGACGTGACACCCGTACGCCGCAGGAGCCGCAGGAGCAGCCCCCTTGTCCGTCGAACCGCCCACCACCGCCCCACCCCGCACGGCCGACGATGCCGGTGAGCCGGCCCTGGCCCCTGCTTCGGTCGCGGCTCCCTCGGCCCTGCGCACGCTGCGCCCGCTGGTGCTGCGTCTGCACTTCTACGCGGGCGTGTTCGTCGCACCGTTCCTGCTCGTCGCGGCGGTCACCGGACTGCTGTACGCGGGCTCGTTCCAGGCCGAGAAGATCGTGTACGCCCACGAACTGACCGTCCCGGTCGGCGACCGCAAGCTGCCGATCTCCCAGCAGGTGGCCGCCGCCCGCAAGGCTCACCCCGAGGGCACCATCTCCGCCGTGCGGCCGTCATCGCAGCCTGAAGCGACCACACGCGTACTGCTGTCCGGGGTGAAGGGCACAGCCGCCGACCACACGCTCGCCGTGTTCGTGGACCCCTACACCGGCAGGGTGCGCGGCGCGCTGGAGCAGTACGGCTCCACCGGCGCCCTGCCGCTGCGCACCTGGATCGACGAGCTCCACCGCGACCTGCACCTCGGCGACATCGGCCGTCTGTACAGCGAGTTCGCCGCCAGCTGGCTGTGGGTGATCACAGGTGGCGGGCTGGTGCTGTGGTTCGGCCGGGGCCGCACCCGCCGCAAGGTGCGCGGCACCACGGGGCGGCGGCGCTCCCTGACCCTGCACGGCACGGTGGGCGTGTGGGCGGCAGGCGGTCTGTTCTTCCTGTCGGCGACCGGCCTGACCTGGTCCACGTACGCCGGAGCGAACATCGGCGACCTTCGCGAAGCCCTTGGCCAGTCCACCCCGTCCGTCACCGCGACGTCGAGCGGGCACGAGGGACACGGCTCCATGGCGGGCATGGACATGAACGGCACGGACAGGGGCTCGCACTCCGGCGCACGGTCCGACGTGGGTCTCGACGCCGTCCTGAAGACGGCTCGCGCCGAGAGCCTGTCCGACCCGGTCGAAATCGTGCCGCCCGCAGACTCCTCCTCCGCCTACGTCGTACGGCAGATCCAGCGCAGCTGGCCGGAGAAGCAGGACTCGATCGCCGTCGACCCGGCCACCGGCAAGGTCACCGATGTGCTGCGCTTCTCCGACTACCCGGTGCTGGCCAAACTGACCCGGTGGGGCATCGACGCCCACACCGGCACGCTGTTCGGCCTCGCCAACCAGATCGCGCTGGCCGGCCTCGCCCTGGCCCTGATCCTCCTCATCCTCTGGGGATACCGCATGTGGTGGCAGCGCGGCCGCGGCTCCGTCTTCGGTCGCCCGACTCCCCGCGGCGCCTGGCGGCAGGTGCCGGTGTACGTGCTGGTGCCCTGCGTCGCGATGGTCGCCGTCGTTGGCTACTACGTCCCGCTGCTCGGGATCCCGCTCGCCGTCTTCCTCGCCGTGGACATCCTCCTCAGCAGGATCACTCGCCGCCGCACCGGGCACTCACCCGCCTGAACCGACCGGCCCGACCGACGAGCCCACGGCGTCCGGGGACGCGAACAGGAGTGCCTGGCTCCGTCCGCGGGATTCGGCAGCGGTGCCCGAGGCGCCTCACCGACCGACGGGCAGGTCTGGGAGAACGGCGCCCCGGATCGCGGTGAAGCCGAAGTCGCAGGTGCCGGCGTGGCGTGGGGGTCTGGCCTGATGGGTGCTGTCGATGGACTACCAACGCCTCCTCAAGGCGCTCGCGGAGCGGTCCCCGGCTTTGACGGGGACCGATGTCCTGTCAGGGAACCCATCTCACAGGTGGCGCAGAGGTTTTCGCGGCCGCGTAGTGAGTACTCGCGCGGACACACCAGCACCCACGGTGGTTCACTCGCTCACCGCGGCAGCGTCACAAGACCTGCATTGACATGGCCTTGACCAGCGCAAGAGGGCGGCCGCATGGTGAACCAACCGGCCCGCAGCTGACCTGACATGCCGTCTGTCAGTGCTGCTTTTCGTCAGGTCTGGCCCTTCCAAACCGCCTGAAACCCCCCGAAACCGCACGGAGGCTTGATGCACCGACGCGAGATACCCTCCGGATCCCTGGTGATCCACCGCCACCAACTGAAACGCCGGATGCGGCGGACGGTAGCCGCCCTCACCGCGATGCTCACACTCACCGTCACCGCCCTCACCATCGGCCTGGCCACCGGCGTCCAGGCCGCCGCTCTCTCATCCGCCCCGCACGCATCCCCCTCCGCAAGCACGACGGACTTCGGCTGCGTCCATCCCTCGAAAGCGGGACAAGCCCGCTGTTTCGGGGTCATGAAAGCCCATCGCACCCCCTCGGGCCGCATGTCACCGTTCACCACCGGATCCCCGACCACGATGGGGTTCGTTCCGTCCGATCTGCGTTCCGCCTACAACCTGGGCGGTACCTCGGGATCCGGCCGGACGGTGGCGATCGTCGACGCCATGGACGATCCGAACGCCGAGTCCGACCTGGCCGCTTACCGCAGCGCCTACGGTCTGCCGTCGTGCACCACCGCCAACGGCTGCTTCCACAAGGTGAATCAGCGCGGCCAGGCATCGCCGATGCCCTCCGGTGACTACGGATGGGCCGAGGAGATCAGTCTCGACCTCGACATGGTCTCGGCGACATGCCCCAGCTGCCACATCCTCCTGGTCGAGGCAAACTCGGCGAACGTCCCGGATCTCATGACGGCCGAGGACACCGCCGCCACCACATCGGGCGTCGTCTCGGTCTCCAACAGCTGGGGCGGGTCCGAGGACAACACCATCACCTCCGTCGACTCGCACTTCAACCATCCCGGCGTCGCGATCACAGCGAGCTCGGGTGACTCCGGTTACGGCGTCTTCTGGCCGGCATCCTCCCCGTACGTCACCGCCGTGGGCGGAACCTCGCTGAGCAAGGCGTCCAACTCCCGCGGCTGGACCGAGACGGCGTGGAGCGGGGCGGGTTCGGGCTGCTCGGCGTACGAGGCCAAACCGTCCTGGCAGCATGACTCCGGATGTGCCAAGCGCACCGTCGCCGATGTGGCTGCGGTCGCCGATCCCCACACCGGCGTGGCGGTCTACGACACGTACAACAGCTGCGGCGGCGCGATGTTGTGCGACACCAGGCTTCAACTCGGTCTCGCACAGGGTGCCGACGGATGGGTCGAAGTCGGAGGCACCAGCGTCTCGTCGCCGATCATCGCGAGCGTCTACGCACTGGCCGGAAACACCTCTTCGGTCGCCAACGGCTCGTATCCGTACAGCCACACGTCGGCGCTCCACGACGTCACTTCGGGCAGCAACGGCTTCTGTGGCGGCAGCTACCTGTGCACCGGAGGTCCGGGATACGACGGGCCGACCGGCCTCGGCACACCCAACGGCACCGGGGCCTTCTGACGGCGGCGCCCTCTGACCGAAAGGGGCTGGGCCCGCGTCGCACTGATGCGGCGCGGGCCCAGCCCCTGTCTCGTCTCAGTCCTCCAGCCGGTCGAAGACCACACGTTCCATGCCGTGCCCGGCCAGCCGGATACGGAACATGCTCAGCACACCGGCATCGCTGACCCGATGGCGTACTTCCAGTCGATCGCCCGCACCGACATCGCCGCGGGCTGCCGGTCAGCGGTTCGCGCTGAGCTCGGCCTCCTCCGCATGGTCCGCGTCCGAGGCATCGCTGAGCCCGCGGCGCAGGTGCTCGATGTGGGAGACGGCCTGGTCGAGGAGTTCGGCGAATTTCCGCATGCCCCGATCCCAGCAGTGCCTGCGTGGCTTTCTCCGAACTTTGAAGTCGCGCACGCTCCGAGCTCTCCAAGCATGGAAAAAGTGCTGGTCACGGAAGTTCCTCTCATGGAAACGGCTCCGCCAGCGCGCTGACGGAGCCGTAGTTGATGTAGGGCCTGGGCCCCGTGGCTTGATCGGCCTGCGAGTCTTGTTCGCTGCCGAGCCTGCTGATGAGGTGGCCGACATGACTGAGCTCGGACCCGTCGCCTGGCCACCTGCCTCGATCAGGACCGAAAGGATCGTGCTCCGCGAGTCCGAGGCCCGGGACCGTGCGGCGTTCATCGAACTGCTCGCCTCACCAGAGGTGCACACCTACCTCGGCGGCCCCCGCCCGCGTGACGAACTCGAGCGCGAGCTGCCTGAGGTGCCCGAGCGGTGGCCCGGGAGTTTCGTCGTTGAACTCGATGGAGCGCTGACCGGCCAGATCCTGCTCAGGAGAGCACCGGAGCACAGTCGCCCGGCCGCTGCGGGGAAGGTCGATCTCGGCTACATGTTCCTGCCGCGAGCGTGGGGATTCGGATACGCCGCCGAGGCGTGCGCAGCGGCACTCGACTGGTTCGACGGCGTCCTTCCCTGCGAGCCGGTAGTGCTCCACACCCAGACTGCCAACGTCGGCTCGATGCGCCTCGCGGCGAAGCTGGGATTCATCGAGGTAGAGCGGTTCCATGCCTGGGACGCCGAGCAATGGCTCGGAATGCGGTCCCCCGTCATGCCCTCCGTTCTCGTGGACGAAGCCACAGGTCAGGCCCGTGCGGCGATCTCGCCGAACGAGGGTATTCCTAGGTAGATCGACTGTCTGGTTCTTGCCGTTTGCGCGTCCATCCGAGCGAGCTTGCCCTTGGCTCCTTCAAGCCTGGTTCCAAGGCCCTTGACGTCACCGAGCCAGCCTTCTCGTGGGGCCTCGGCGATGCGGTCGACGAGGTTGTCCCTGATCTCGAGGAGGCGCCGCCGCTCGCTCGCTTGGGTGCTCGGCGTCGGTCAGCCTGCGGTACTCCTCGCCGGGCCGGTATCGGAGCCACCGAGCGCCAGGAGCCGAACACCGTGACAACCGCAGCACTCACCGTCTGGGAGGACTTCGACGTTATCCGCTGAAGACCAAAGCAGCAGTTCAGCGCACCCGTCCGCGTGGTTTCAAGGCTCCGTTCGGCAGCTTGGGGGCGGGTAGTCGATCGCCGTCGTAGCCCTTCACTTCGCCGAAGCGCGCACCATCCGCATCTTCCATCCAGGCCGAACGGGCCTCGACGATATCCTGGTGCGACCGCCCCACGAAGTTCCACCACATGACGATCTCCTCCTCGAACGGGGTTCCGCCGAGCAGGACCGTCCGTGCGAGGTCGTCCGACGCGTTCGTCAGCGTCAGCGCGTCGCTGCCCGGGGGGACGTAGCCCAGCTCCGCGGGGCCCACCGGGGTGTGGCTCAGGTGTACGTCGCCCTGGTCGACCAGGAGGCCGTGCTCGAAGCCGGGGTCCACGGCGAGCGTGATGGTCGCGCGGGGCTGGAGGAGGATTTCGGCGCCGATCAACGGGGTGAAGGTCCGTACCGGGGAGACCTCGCCGGCGAGGGACCCCAGGAAGACCCTGATCTCGGCCCCGTCGATCCGCACGGGCTCGGGGGCGTAGTGCTGGAAGTCCCGTTCGGCATTGCGGTGTTCCTCGGGCAGCGCCACCCACAGCTGGACGCCGTGCAGGGTGGTGGTCCCCGGTGTGGACACCTCGGAGTGGCAGATGCCGAAGCCGCCCGTCATGAGGTTCAGCTCGCCCGGCCGTACGTAGGCATGGCTGCCCAGGCTGTCACGGTGCTCGATCTCCCCGCTGAAGAGCCAGCTCACCGTCTGCAGTCCGGTGTGCGGATGCGGGGCGACATCCATGCCGCCCGTCAGCGAGACGTCGTCGGGGCCGTAGTGATCGGCGAAGCACCATGCGCCGATCAGGGTCCGGGCTCGTTGCGGCAGGGTCCGCCGCACGGTCATCGCCCGGGGGCCGCCGAGGGGCACCTCGCGGGCGGTCAGCACCTCCACCCGAGCCGCCTCGACCGGGCGCTCGCCGTCCACCGCGGCGCCGCATAGCAGCTCCATGGGTTTCGTTTCGAGATTGCTCACGGTGGACCCTGCCTCCCAGCCAATATTTGTTTCACATTCAACCACTAGGCCGCAGCGGCTGCCAGTGACCCCCGCGCCGACCTGACCGGCCGCGCTCGCGGTCCCCCTCCCACCGTGCGGCACCCCCGTGCCGTTGTCGACCACCCGCATGATCCCGGTGGCTCATTCCGGTGGCCGTGCCGGATCGCCCTCTGCCACCCTTTCGGCCCGTCCTGTCAGGGTGTGGGCTTCATCGTCGAGCCGAGAGGAACCATCGACATGAGCAAGCACTGCACACCTTCCGCCCACGGGCCCGAGAAAGGCCCCGAACGGGACTCGCCACTCCCCCAGGAACTGGCCCGGGAACTGCACGTGTGCATGGGGCTCAATGCCTGCGCAGGGCTCGACGTCTCGGGGACGGCCCCCATGGCGGGTATGGGTTCCTGCGCGACCGTCTTCCACGTCTGTCACGGCGAGGGGGCCTGCCGCGGCCAGGGCGGCTGCGGCTACGCGGGCACGGACTACGAGCAGTTCCACCCGGGCGAGCAGGACTGTCGCTACAACGGCAGCTGCGCCAGTCCGATCAACGAGAGCAGGGTCTTCTCGGCCGGCCCGCTGAAGGGCAAAAGCGTGTGGAAGCAGGCCCGCCGGCTCTTCGAGGCACGGATGTACGCGGCGGGCAAGACCTTCGGCCCGTCCCCGGGTGAGGGCATCAGCGACGGCCAGATGCCGCACTACGACTACATGTCGCAGCCGCAGTGAGCGAGGCGCGGAGGGGGATGCCCCACCTCGGCTTCGGCGTCGGGCTGCGGACGCCGCACCTCCCGTACATACGCCGCCATCTTCCGCCCGTGGACTTCTTCGAAATCATCTCGGAGAACTTCCTCGACGCCCGGGGTGGCCGACGGCAGGCCCTCGCAGAGATCGCCGAACGCTATCCCGTCGTCCTGCACGGGGTGTCGCTGTCCATCGGGAGCACGGACCCCCTCGACCTCTCCTATCTGCGCCGGCTGAAGCGGCTCGCCGACGACGTACAGGCGCCCTGGGTCTCGGACCACGTGTGCTGGACGGGCGTGCTGGGCGTGAACACCCACGACCTGCTGCCGCTGCCGTTCACCGAGGAGACCCTCAGCCACGTCGTACGGCGTGTGCGCATCGTCCAGGACGTGCTGGAGCGGCCGTTGGTCCTGGAGAACCCGAGCAGCTATGTGGAATTCCGTGCCTCCACCCTCACCGAAGGGGAGTTCCTCGGGCGGATGGCGCAGGAGGCGGACTGCGGGCTGCTGCTCGACGTCAACAACGTCCATGTCTCCGCGTTCAACCACGACTTCGACCCGGTGCGCTACCTCAGGGAGCTGCCGCACGAGCGTGTCGTGCAGATGCACCTCGCGGGGCACACCCACTACGGCACACACATCGTGGACACGCACGACGCACCGGTGGCCGAGCCGGTGTGGGAGCTGTACCGGTTGGCCACCGAACTCACCGGCGGCGTGTCCACCCTGCTGGAGCGGGACGACAAGTTGCCGCCCTTCCCCGAGCTGTTGGCCGAACTCACCAGGGCGCGGGACTGCTCAGCCGCCCCGGCAGGGGGTGCGCGTGGCTGACGCCTCCTCGCTCGCCGCGGTGCAGCACTGGATGCAGTCGGTGATCCTTCGTCCGACGGGTGAGGACCCCGGCCATACGATCACCGCCTCCAGCCGGCAGTCGGCGCGCGAGCGGCTCCTCGTCCACCAGCGGGGATACCGGCTGCGACTGCTGGAGTGCATGCGCACCCTGCACCCGGGTTCGGTGCATCTGCTCGGCCGGGAGCTCTTCGACGGGTTCGCACTCGACTACCTGGACGCGCACCCGTCCCGCTCCCCCACGCTGGCCGGTCTCAGCGCCGGCTTCGCCGCTCATCTCGCCCGTACCCGGCCGGACGCGGCGCCCGGCGCGGACCGGGAGGCGTGGATCGACCTGCTGATCGATCTGATCCGCTTCGAGAGAGCCTTCACCGAGGTCCTGGACGGGCCAGGCGCCGAGGACGGCTTCGGCTCGGCATCGCCCCTGCGGCTGCTGCGGGTCTGCGCACCCGTCCACAGCTACCTGGCGGCCGTGCACCGGCGCGAGGACCCCTCCCCTCCCCCGCCGCGGCCGGTCCTTCTCGCCCTGACCCGGCGGGACTTCACGGTCGTCACCCGGGAGCTGAGCCCGGCGGCGTACCAGCGTCTGCACGTCTCCTACCCAGCGGCACCGGCATCGGAGGACACACCATGACCACGAAGACCCCGGCTCAGGAGATCACCACCCTGCCGGATCTGATCGACCATCTGAAGGCCGCCGCACAGGTGGAACTGTCCACGATTCCGCTGTACTTGTACGCGACCTACACGATCAAGACACGCGGCTACTCCCAGTGGGCCGCCGGCGCCTCGGCGCAGCGCACGATGCTCGGCGTCGCGATCGAGGAGATGCTGCACCTGACTCTGGTGCGCAATCTGCTGATCGCGGTCGGGGACACCAGCTTCCGGCTGTACGACAAGGGCGTCATCCCCACCTACCCGGGCCCGATGCTGAAGCGCGAGCCCGAGCTGACCCTGCGGTTGCGGAAGCTCTCTTCCGAGCAGGTCAGGAACACCTTCCTGCAGATCGAACTGCCGTCCGGTCCGCAGGGGTCGGCTCTCGGCCACATCGAGCCGTACCACTCCCTCGGCGAGTTCTACGCACGCATCGAGCGGGGCATCCGCACGCTCCGCCCGACGATCGACTAGGGCAGGGCGAAGAAGGATCTGTGGAAGTTCCAGTACCACCGGGCCTACTGGAACCAGAACGGCGGGTCCGACCACCCACTGCTCGTCGTCGACGAGGCGTCCGCGATCCAGGCGATGCAGATCATCGTCGACCAGGGCGAGGGAGCCCCGGACGACAAGGGCCTGCTGCCCGACCCCATCGTGCGCACGGACGACCACCCCCCGGAGGAGATCGGAAAGTGGCAGGCGTCCCACTACGCCAAGTTCTCCGACATCGCCAAGGGTCTCGACGGCATCGGTGTCGTCCTCGACGACAACGGCAAGCAGAAGTACACGATCGACGACGCCGAGGTCATCTGGCCGGTGCTCGACGATCCGGACCTGAAGACGGTCGCGGCGGACCAGCCCGTCAAGGACCTGATGGAGCTCTCCAACGCCGTCTACTGCTACGTCCTGGCGCTGCTGGACGCCATCTACCGGACCCCCATGGAAGCGCTGGCCCCCAAGAGCCTGGATCCGTTCACCAAGAGCGTCCGGTACGGCTACGAGCGGGCCTTCATCGCGGCGATGCAGGGGCTGCTGTACCCGGTCTGTGACCTCCTGGTGCGTACGCCGCTCGTCGCGAACCAGCCCGTGCACGCCGGGCCGCCCTTCCAGTACTACGCGTTCACGACCAAGAAGCCGAAGGCCGAGCTCGCCGCGCTCTGCGAGAAACTGCTCACGGAGTTCCCGGCCCTGGGCGGTGACGACGGGGTCCAGCGGCAGATCGCGCTGCTGCCGGACATCGAACTGCCCTGAGCGCGCATGCGGTGCCCTCCGTGCGGAGGGCGCCGCGCCGGGCTCCTCAGACCCGGTCCGCCGCGATCAGCAGGTAGTGGAAGCTGCCTTCCTTGTACGCGGTCAGGAACGGGTCCTCGACGCCCGTGGCCAGCGACGACTTGGCGCGCAGCTCCCAGTAGGGGATGGTCGCGTCCGTGAGGTCGACGACGTTCATCGGGACCAGGCCGTTGGCGGCCATCGCCTTGAAGTAGGCGCTGCGGGGGTGGATGTTGCAGGTGTAGTGCTCGTCGATGCGGCTGACGGCCTTGGAGCGGCCGCCCGTCACATCGTTGGAGCAGCCCGTGATGACGACATAGCGGCCGCCGAAGGCCAGTTGGCGGGCGTGCTCGGCGAAGAGGTCGAACAGGTCCACGTACATGGTGGATTCGTTGTTCCAGATGCCCTGGAACGCGCCGGTCGGCAGGCCGGTGTCCAGCATGTTGCGGAAGTGGTAGCGCACCTTGTCGTCCACACCCCGCTTGCGGGCCTGGCCGTTGGCGAACTCGACCTGGGCCTCGGAGATGGAGACGCCGTCGACCCGGCAGCCGAAGCGGGCGTTGGCCATGATGCTGGTGCCGCCGCGGCCGCAGCCGGCGTCCAGCAAGCGGTGGCCGGGGGCTATGGGGCCGAGGTGGTCGAGCAGGACGTCGGCCTGGGCCGACTCCAGGCGGTGGAGTTCGGCGGTGATCCGCTCGTCGCGGGTCTCGTCGGGGCCGTCCAGGACGGCGGGGTCGTGGTCGCCGATCCCGTAGTGGTGGTGGTAGAGGCCGTCGACGTCGCCCAGGCGCAGGTTGACCGGGGCCTTCTCGGCGTTCCAGTAGTCCGCCACGGACTTCTGGTACGCGGTGCGCAGGACGGGGGCGGGGGTGGTGGTCATGCGAGTGGTGCTCCTTGCAGGCGTGCAGTGTGCGGAAGTCAGGAAGGGGTGGCGGCAGAGGTGTAGCGCCGGCTGCCGCTGTGCCAGGCGCGGTTGCCGCCCAGCCAGGCCCACACCCCCGCGAGGAAGCGGCGCAGCTGCGGTGAGCCGGTCACGGCCAGGGCCGCCGCCTCCGTCTCGAAGGTGCGGACCAGTTCGTCGTGGATCGCCGCGCTCCGCTCGATCGCCGCGCGCGGGGTGCAGCCCTCCTCGGCGGCGATCACGGTCGGCAGGTTGAACTCCACGCTGTCCGAGTGGTGTTCCTTCGCCATCGAGTACAGGTCGTTGACGAGCGTGGCGGCCGTGGATGCCATGGTCACGGCGCGGCGGACGCGCGGATCGGCGTACTCGGCGGCGGGCAGTACGTAGCCGCCGACCATATCGGTCATCGCGACGCACGGGACGAAACTGTTGATCTGACGGTGCGCCAGATACTCCCAGACGGCAGGCATCCGGCCCTGGAAGCGCCAGGACCCCTCCTGACCGTAGCCCACGAACAGCACCGCGACCTCGTGGCGCAGCCGGGCCAGTTGGGACGGGTCCGCGTACCGGGCCATATGCGCGAACGCGGAGCGCAGGGCGGTGCGCACCGGGTCGTCCCGCATGGCCTGCTCGACGGCGGGGACGTAGCGGAGCGGAGGGTGGGCGGGGTCGATGGCCGCGTAGGCGACCCCGAGGTGCGCGCCGAGCAGCGCGGGCGCGGATCCCATCGTCTCGTCGTCGCAGTAGTAGTCGTCCGTGGCCCACTCCGCCAGGGCGCACTTACCGGCGGCCAGCAGCCGGTCCGGATCGTCGGTGTCGGGGTGCGCCAGCATCATCAGGCGCCCGAAGTCCGCCGCGCGGACGCGGTCGAGGCGGCCGGAGTAGAGGCCGATCTCCTCCGCCCATGCCAACAGGCGGACGTTGACCTCCTCGGCGAGCGCCGGGTCGTCGCGCAGGGCGGGCGGGCAGTACAGCTCGGGGACGCCGGTGCCCGCAGCCTCCTTGCGCCTGGAGGTGATCCGGGCGGCCGAGGTGCCCAGGCCCGTTGGTCCGGTCGGCAGGGCGGACCGCTTCGCCGGTTCCGGGTGCTCGGCGAGCAGCGCGGCCACGAGCCGCGCCACGTCATGACGGGCCGCGGGCGCCGCGATACGGGACAGCAGTGACACGGACTCCCCCTTTACGACGGCGTGCCGAAGACCTCGACGTTCTCCAGAACGCCGAGCGCATCGGGCACGAGAACGGCCGCCGAGTAGTAGGTGCTGACCAGGTAGGAGATGATCGCCTGCTCGTTGATGCCCATGAAGCGGACGTTCAGGCCCGGCTCGTACTCGTCCGGGATCCCGGTCTGCCGCAGTCCGACGACGCCCTGCTCGCCCTCGCCCAGCCGCATCGCGAGGATCGCGGAGGTGCCCTGCTCGGAGACCGGGATCTTGCCGCAGGGAAGGATCGGGACGCCGCGCCAGGCCGGCACCGGGTGCCCGCCGACCTCGGCGGTGTCGAACGCGAGGCCCCGCTTGTTGCACTCGCGGCCGAAGGCGGAGATCGCCCGCGGGTGGGCGAAGAACGCCTTCGTCCCGCGCCGCATGCTGAGCAGCTCGTCCATGTCGTCCGGTGTGGGCGGGCCGGAGTGGGTGGAGAGGCGCTGGCTGTAGTCGGCGTTGTGCAGCAGCCCGAACTCGGGGTTGTTTACCAGCTCGGACTCCTGGCGCTCGCGCAGGGCCTCGATGGTCAGCCGCAGCTGCTGCTCGACCTGGTCCATCGGCTCGTTGTAGAGGTCCGCGACCCGGCTGTGCACCCGCAGAACCGTCTGCGCGACGCTCAACTCGTACTCGCGGGGCCGGAGTTCGTAGTCGACGAACGTGCCCGGCAGCACCGGCTCGCCGGAGTGCCCGGAGGCGAGGGCGATGGCCGCCTCGCCCTTCTTGTTCCGCGGCCGTGCGGTATCGGCCTGGCGCTGCCGGACGTGGACCCGCAGCCCCTCGTTCCGGCCCGCCACCTCCTCGTACGCGGCCCGGGGAAGCGCCAGCACCGTGCACGCCGTCATCGCCCGCGCCGTGAACTCCCATGTGCCGGGCTCGTCGGAGACCGTCTGCCCGCCGAGGAACCCGCCGTCGGACAGCACGCCGCGGCGGGTCTCCTCACCATACTGGCCGGGCGCGAGCTTCTCGACCTTGCCGTGCGCGATCAGATAGACGTGGTCGACGGTCCTCCCCTGCCCGGCTATCTCCGCACCGGGCTCGTACTCGCGCTGCTCGCAGCGCTCGGCCAGGGCCCGCAGCACCGCCTCGTCGTCGAAGCCGCGCAGCAACGGCAGTTCGCCCAGCTCGGCGGGGACGACCTTGACCGCGGCCCCCTCCTGGACGAAGGTCACCCGGCCGTCTCCGACCTCGTACGCCAGCCGCCGGTTGACCCGGTAGGTGCCGCCCTTCACCTCCACCCAGGGCAGCATCCGCAGCAGCCACCGCGAGCTGAGGCCCTGCATCTGCGGCACGGTCTTGGTGGTGGTCGACAGGTTCCGCGCGGCGGCGATCCCGAGACTGAGCTGTGCCCGGCCCGCTGAACGGTCGGGCTGCTCCGGCTGCGACATCCTGGTCCTTCCGTATGGGCGCCTGCATCAAGAAGGAGCCCCGCGGTGGGCCGACTGACCCATGAGGCTCCTGTGGCGTAAGTGAATCAACGTCAGATGATGTTGGTCGAGACGGCCGGAAGAAGACCGACGTATTTGCGCCAGGGACGAACGGGGTACGCCCGGCCCATCCGCCGTCTCCGGCCGACCGGAGACGGTTGCTATACCCGCTATGCCACGATGAGCGGCATTCTCAGCAGACGGATCCAGTGCGGCACACAGGCCCTGTTGCCCGGGAACCGTGCGAGCGAGGTGGCCGATAACCTCCGCTGGAACCTCCACTGAAACCTCCGCGACCCGGAGGTTGAGCAGCGACTCGACTCATCACGCTCAGTACTCAGACTGCTACCTTGAGTCAGTGACCGTGACCCGTTGGATTGTGACCCACGTCCCATCCTGGTTGCTGCTGGCAGGGCTCGTCGTGGGTGTCACCGGCGGGACGGCGGCCGCTCAGGCGCTGGTACGGCACCGCTTCCCCCACCTCAGGCGGGGTGAGCAGAACGAGGTCGCCACGTTCCTGTTCCCCGTTGTCGCGGTCGTCTACGGGTTCCTCATCGGCTTCATCGTCCTCGCGCTCTGGGGTCAGGTGAACGCGGCGGACCAGACGGCGCGTACCGAAGGCGCCGCGGCGGTGCAGATGACGAGGGGCCTCGATGTGTTCGGCAAGCAAGAGGCCGCACGGATCCGGCAGGGCCTGTCGGCGTATGGACGCGCGGCCGAGGCCGAGTGGTACGCCGCCGCGGCCGGCCGTACCGCGCCCGAGGCCGAGCGGGCACTGGACCGCCTGCACAGCGCCTACGGGACCATCAGGCCCCGCAACGACACCCAGCGCGCCTTTCTCTCCAGCTCACTGTCGTCGTTGCGGGAGTTGAGCAGCGCACGCACGGAACGGCTGCTGGAAGCGCGCACCGACAGCGGCCCGCCCCCGTCCCTGTGGATGGCCGTCCTGCTGACCAGCGGGCTGATCCTCGGGTTCTCCGTCGTTTTCGGCTCCGAGCGCGCCCCGATCCACTACGGGATGGTCGGGGCGGTGAGCGTCCTGGTGGCCGCCGACCTGTTCCTCGTCACGGAACTGTCCTATCCCTTCCTCGGTGAGTTCTCGACGTCGCCGGAGCCGCTGCGCGCCGTGATCGAGGTCCTGTCGTCGCCTCACTAGACCCGCGGCGCAGAGGGGAAGACGGCCGCGGCGAAAAGCCGTTGAGTCGTCCTGAACCGCGCGGCCGCGGACAGCGGTGGTGCCGACTGTCCGCGGCCGCGCTGCCGAACTCAGCGGACGTCCACCTTCACCAGGTCAGAGGTCCTCTCGCGTACGGGATGGCGGTCGTGCGGGCCGTTCAGGCCGTAGAGAACCGCACGGTACTGCTGGGCGCCGCGGTGCGCGGCCTTGACGTGTGCGGTGACCCGCGCCTCGGCGCCCGTGTCGACCACGGCGCCGCAGGTCACCCGGTGCCACGCCCGCCCGGCGCTGCGGCTGTCCAGGCATACCCGCAGGTAGCCGGCAGCGTCGTCGTCCCCGTACGCCTTGACCGTGAAGGTCTTGCCGACATGCGCCGTGTGCGGCGCCGTGACGTCCACACCCCCCTTGGCGAACGCCGGCACGGCGGCCAGCGTCACCGACGCCAGGCCCAGCGCACCGACCACGGCCGCACGGCCGCCCCACGCCTTCATCCCGGTCTTCTTCGTCCTGGTCATGGACTTCCCTCCCGTGGATCTCCCCCACCGGGATCTCCCCCACATGGTGAGACCCACCCCTTCGCGAAGGCGCCCGGTGCGCCTCGCCGACTAACCAGATGCAACGGGCGCCCCGCCCGTTGCATCCTTCCCGGCGCCGTTACGGATCCATGACAAAACCCGCCAACCACGCCTGTTCCCCCACCAGTTCGCAGAAGTCACCACACCCGGCCCCGTCTCGAAGGTGCGGCTCCGTGAGTATCGGGCCGGGCGGCGAGCGGCCGGCACCGGGTCCTCTCCGACCTGTGGACGGCAAGATCTTTCAGGCCACCCAAGGGGCCCGCCACGGCGTTGCAGACGCCTCCCACCTGGGCTAACGTGAGCCAGGCCACTACCGCTGTCGACAGAAATTCGGCGGACGGTTTTACCCATGACCCCCGCGGGGCTAGGGTGCCTCAAATGTTCCGCGCGGCCATACCCCTCCTACGTACTGTGGATCCAGCGCCCAAAGGGCAGCAGGCTCCCGCCCCCCGCATCGACCCCCCGTCCGGCGGGAGAGATGCCTACTTCGACAATGCGAAGTACCTGGCGGTCGTCCTCGTCGCCATGGGGCATTCATGGGAGCCGCTGACCCACAGCAGCCGGGCGGCGATGGCGCTCTACATGACCGTCTACACCTTCCATATCCCCGCATTCATTCTCATATCCGGCTATTTCTCCCGCGGGTTCGATTTCACCCCGGCCAAGCTCAAGCGACTCATCACCAGTGTCGCCGTGCCGTACCTGGTGTTCGAGGTCCTCTACACCTTCTTCCAGCGCTGGCTTCAGGACGATCCGCACGAGCCGATCAGCCTCACCAACCCGTACTACCTGGACTGGTTCCTGGCAGCCCTCTTCGTCTGGCGGCTGACCACCCCGATCTGGAAGCTCGTACGGTGGCCCATCCCGCTGTCCCTGGCGATCGCCGTGCTCGCGGCGACCTCACCCGACATCGGCAACGACTTCGCCATAAGGCGCGTTCTGCAGTTCCTGCCGTACTTTGTCATCGGACTGCACCTGACGCCGGCCCATTTCGAACTGCTGCGGAAGCGCGCGATCCGCATCGCGGCAGTGCCGGTCATGCTGGGCGCCGTTGTCTTCGCATACTGGGCGGCGAAGCACATGGACGTCTCATGGTTCCGGCAGAACGACCCCGTACAGAACTTCGGGATGCCGGCGTGGGTCTCCCCGGTCATGGAACTCGCGCTGTTCGGCTGCGCCATGGTGCTCACCGTGTGCTTCCTGGCCCTGGTGCCCCGGCGCCAGACATGGTTCACGAAGCTGGGCGCGGGCACGCTGTACGGCTATCTGCTGCACGGTTTCGTGATCAAGATGTCGCGCTGGTTCGGCTGGTACGACGCCTACTCCTGGGTGCGCACGCCGGTCGGCGAGATCGTGGTGACGGTGCTGGCGGTCACACTGATCACGCTGCTGTGCACGAGTCCGGTGCGGCGGGTGTTCCGGTATGTGATGGAGCCGAAGATGTCCTGGGCGTTCACACAGGACGCGGCCGCGCTGGCGCGGGCGCGGGAGGGCACGGCCGAGGCCGTCCCCGCAAGCTCCCCCCGCTGACTCCCCCGGGCTCCTTCCGGGGACCCACACCCCGCGAGATGCCCCGCGACTGAACAGAACCCGCCGCCCGTCCGTATAGAGGAGGGCGGCGGTTCTGGTCTCGCAGGTCCGGTCTGCCGTGCCACCACCGGGCCCCGCACGGAAGGACCTTCGCGTTGTCAGTCTCCACGCGCTTTCCTCGGCAGCCGAAGCGGCCGAAGCAGCCGGATCCGGACGCAGCGGACACGGCGGCCGAGGCGGCCACCGCCGAAGAGCCGCTCACGGACGCGGGCCCGCCGCCGGACGGCACCGCGGAGCAGATACCGAACGACGCCTCCGCGGAGGGCGACACTGCTGGAGGCGGCACCTGGCGCGACCGTCACCCGTCCACCGCACGGACCCTCGCCCACGCCACCACGGCCCTCTCCGCGCTCCTCGTCCTCCTCGCCCTCCTCCTGCCGAATCAGCTCACCCTCCTGACCCCCAGTCAGTTCGCACGCATCCCGGTGGAAGGAATCCTCGGCGCCGCCCTGTTGCTCGTCCTCCCACCGAAGACGAGGCGGGCGGCGTCCGCCGTCGCAGGCGCCGGTCTCGGCCTGCTGACCGTGCTGAACCTCCTCGACATCGGCTTCAACGAAGCGCTCGGCCGAGGGTTCAACCCGGTGTACGACTGGACACTGCTCGGCGACGGCGAATCGTTCCTTCAGGACTCGATCGGCCGGACGCAGGCCATTGGTGTCGCGATCGGAGCCCTGGCCCTCGCCCTCGCCCTGCTCGTCCTCATGACGCTGGCGGTCGTCCGGCTCGGCACTCTCATGGCACGGCACAGCGCCGCCGCGACCCGTGCCGTCCTGGCGCTCGGGACCGTCTGGGTCGCCTGCACGGCGCTCGGCGTGCAGGAGGCCGGCGTACCGGTGGCCGCAGAGAGCGCGGCCGGGGGCGTGGAGAACCGTGCGCAGCAGGTACAGGCGAGCCTGGCGGACGAGCAGGCGTTCGCGAAAGTGGCCGGCGCCGACGCCTTCGCACACACCCCGGGCAACCGGTTGCTGACCGGACTGCGCGGCAAGGACGTCATCTTCACGTTCATAGAGAGTTACGGGCGCAGCGCCATCGAGGACCCGTTGATGGCACCGGGGGTCGACGCGGCCCTCGCGGACGGGACCAAGCAGCTGCGCGCGGCCGGGTACTCCGCACGGAGCGGCTGGCTCACCTCGTCCACCTATGGCGGGGGCAGCTGGCTGGGCCACTCCACGTTCATGTCGGGCCTGTGGATCGACAACCAACAGCGCTACCGCACCCTCACCGCCGGCGACCACCTGACCCTCACCAGCGCCTTCAAACGCACCGGCGCCTGGCGAACGGTCGGCATCATGCCCGGCCTCACCAAGGGCTGGCCGGAGGGGTCCTTCTACGGCCTCGACCGCGTCTACGGCTCCCGTGACCTCGGCTACAAGGGCCCGAAATTCAGCTGGTCGACGATGCCCGACCAGTTCGCTCTGTCGGCCTTCGAGCGCCTGGAGCACGGCAAGAGCAACCACACCACGGAGCAGGCCAAGCAGCGCGCCAACCCGCACCACTCGAAGCCGCTGATGTCGTTCGTCATCCTCACCTCCAGCCACAACCCCTGGGCGCCCCTGCCCAAAATGATCGGCTGGAACGAGATCGGTGACGGCTCGGTCTACCACGCCATCCACCAGGCGGGGAAACAGCCCGCGGACGTCTGGCAGCACACCGCCCAGATACGCACCGAGTACGGCAAGTCCATCCAGTACTCGCTGCACAGCCTCATCGCGTACCTGAAGAAGTACGGCACCAAGAACACCGTCCTCGTCTTCCTCGGCGACCACCAGCCCCTCGCCAAGGTCTCCGGCGAGCACGCGAGCCATGACGTCCCGGTCACCCTGGTCGCCCACGACCCGTCAGTGCTGAAGCGCATTTCCGGCTGGCACTGGACGCCCGGCCTCATGCCCGCCCCGAAGGCACCGGTCTGGCGCATGGACACCTTCCGCAACCGCTTCCTGACCGCTTACGGACCGCGGCCCGGTTCCGCTCCCTCCCGGCCCGCCTCATAGCGCGTCCACCGGCATCGAGCCGACCTCGCACCAGGCCAACCCCGTTCCCCTCAGGGGAAGTTCAGAGCAGCCGCCCACCATGAACCCCTGCGCGCACAAGGGCTGGATCTGAAAGACTCCACCGGGCAGCATGCGACGTGGATGTGGAATGCCTGAGGGACCGGGGGAAGCCGCTGTGGAACCGATCATGATCGTCCTGATCCTCCTGGTGGTGCTCGTGTTCAGGATGTTCCGGGTCATCCCGCAGGGCAGCGCCGCCACCGTCGAGCGCTTCGGCCGCTACGTCCGCACCCTCAACGCGGGCCTGAACGTGGTCATTCCGTTCGTCCACTCCGTCCGCAACCGCATCGACCTGCGCGAACAGGTCGTGTCGTTCCCGCCGCTGCCGGTGCGGACCCGGGACAACCTGCTCGTCGACATCGAGACCGTGATCTATTACGAGGTCACCGATGTCCGTGCCGCGACCTACGAAGTCGCCAGCTACATCCAGGCCATCGAGCAGCTCATCGCGGCCACCCTCCGCAACGTCATCAGCGTCATGGACCTGAAGCCGACCCTCACCTCCCACGAGGCGATCAGGGCCGCACTGTACGGAACCCTGGTCGAGGCCGCCGGCAAGTGGGGCATCCGCGTCAACCGCATCGAGATCAAGGGCATCGAGCCGCCGGCCTCCTTCCTCGACTCGATGGACAAGCACGTCCGTGACGCGGTGGAGAGGGGCAAGGGTGCAGAGCTGCCGCCTCGCCAGAACACGGCGGCCCACAGCACACCACCGTCATCGGCTCCCCAGGCGGACCCCCACACCGGACAGCAGCCGCTTCAGCACGACGACCCGCGCCATATCGGCCGCTACCGACTGACAGCCCGGCTGGGTCAGGGAGGCATGGGGACGGTCTACCTCGGTCGCTCCCCTGGGGAACGCCTGGTCGCGGTGAAGGTCATCCAAGCGGAGTTCGCCACCGATCCCACGTTCCGGGACCGGTTCATCCAGGAGATCGAAGCCGCGCGCCGTGTCGGCGGCTTCCATACCGCGGCGGTGGTCGACGCCGATGCCCACAGCGACCCGCCCTGGCTGGCCACCGAGTACATTCCCGGCCCGTCGCTGCACAAGGTCCTCAGACAGCAGGGTGCCCTTCCGGTGCGGACTCTGCACACCCTCGCCGCCGGCATCGCCGAGGCGCTGGAGGGCATTCATGCCTGCGGCATCATCCATCGCGACCTCAAGCCCAGCAACATCATCCTCTCCGGCGCGGGTCCGCGCGTCATCGACTTCGGCATCGCCCGAACCCTGGACGGCACCGCACTCACCCGCACCAACCATGTCGTCGGCACACAGGGGTTCCTCGCCCCGGAACAGCTGACCGGCGCGTCGATCACCCCGGCCACGGACCTCTACGCCTTCGGCATGGTGCTGTGCCACGCCACCGGAACGGCGCCCTTCACAGACGGCGAATCCCTCGCGACCGCCCTCAACCTGCTGCCTGCCCGCTTCGCCGACATCATCACCCGGTGCCTCGACCACGACCCGGCCTGCCGACCGACGCCCGCCGAAGTGCTCGAACGGCTTTCCCCGCACCATTCCCCGTCCGGGGACTGGCTGCCGCCGCCCGTGCGCACCTTGGTCGATCTGCACCACGCCGATACGGGTACCGCAGCGACGATCTGAACGATCGCCCGCCCGGAGTGCCCGCTGTGCAGGGGGCCGCCGGTCACCGGACACTGGAGTCATGCCGCGACGAGGAGGCATGGCATGCGGGTGGCGGCCGGCAGGTACGCTCCGTCGCTGCGCTCACCGTGGTGGCGCGGGGCGGCGGCGCTCGCCTCGGGTGGCCTGGCGGTGCTCGTCTTCCCGCAGCCGTCGCTGTGGTGGCTGGCGTATGTGGCGCTCGTCCCGCTGATCCTGCTGATCCGCACGGCGGCGACGCCCGGTCGGGCCGTGCTGGACGGCTGGCTCGGCGGCACCGGATGCGTGATCGCCGTCCAGCAGTGGCTGATCCCCAACCTCACCGTCTTCGTCCTGCCGATCGGCGCGCTGCTCGGGCTGGCATGGATCCCGTTCGGCTGGCTGGTACGGCGGCTGCTGGGCGGCACGCCCGGTCCCGGCAGGGCCGCGGCCGGAGTGCTGCTGCTGCCTGCGGCCTGGCTGCTGGGGGAGGTCGTCCGCTCCTGGCAGTACCTGGGCGGTCCCTGGGGGCTGCTGGGGGCGAGCCAGTGGCAGGTCCCGCCCGCCCTGCGGCTCGCCTCGGTCGGCGGGGTGTGGCTGGTGAGCTATCTGCTGGTCGCGGTCAACACCGCCCTCGCGGCGCTGATCGCGCTGCCCAGGGCCCGCACGGTGGCGCTGGCCGCCCTGCTGGCCGTGGCCGTTCTGGTGGCCGAGGTCTGGTCGCTGGTGCCGCTGCCGCCGCGCACGGGCAGCGTGCGGATCGCGATCGTGCAGCCCGGGGTGATCAGCGGGCCGATGGCCCGGTTCGACCGGGGGGTGCGGCTGACCCGGCAGCTCGTAGGCCACCGTCCGGACCTGGTGGTGTGGGGCGAGAGCAGCGTCGGCTTCGACCTGTCGGCGCACCCGGGGCAGGCCGCCCGGCTCGCGGACCTGTCCCGGCGGGTCGGGGCCGACATCCTGGTGAACGTGGATGCGCAACGCGCGGACCGGCGCGGCATCTACAAGGCATCGGTGCTGGTGGGGCCGCACGGGCCGACCGGCGATCGCTACGACAAGATGCGGCTGGTGCCCTTCGGTGAGTACATCCCCTTCCGCTCGGTGCTGGGGTGGGCCACGGAGGTGGGCAGGGCCGCGAAGGTGAACCGGCAGCGCGGCACCCACCAGGTGATCATGAATGTCGGCTCGTTCCGGATCGGGCCGATGATCTCCTTCGAGACGGCGTTCCCCGACATGAGCCGCCATCTCGCCATACGCGGCGCGCAGGTGCTGGTGGTACAGGAGTCCGTCTCGACGTTCCAGGGCAGCTGGGCGCCGGCCCAGCAGACCTCGCTCGCGGCGGTGCGGGCGGCGGAGACGGGACGACCGATGGTGGACGCCACGCTGACCGGCATCAGCGCCGTGTACGACGCCGGCGGCCATCAGATCGGACCGCGTCTGGGGACGACGGCGAGCACGGTGCGGATGTACACCGTGCCGCTGGCGGGCGGCCGGAGCGTGTACGTCCGGTCCGGCGACTGGATGATCTGCGCCGCCCTCGGCCTGCTCGCCGTCGCGGGCGGCTACGAGGTCATCCGGGTCGTCGTGATGGCCCGGCGACGGCGTCCACGCATCAACTCGCCTGCATCTAAGGCAGGTTGACACCCAAGGCAGATTGACGCCCCATCACACGGTCGGTGCACAGGCGCGCCCTCAGTGGTCGATCACGCAGGCAGCAGCCGAGGCATCGCGGGTGCACCGTGCCCGGCATCGGGGCCGCCGCCACGGCCGTTCCCACCTTGCGAGACCCTCCCACCGAGTCGATCCTGAAGGCGAGGCATGCCGACCCATCCCGTGGACCGCACGCAGCGGCCGCGCAAGCCCGCGGTCCTCGCGGTCCCTACATGGAGCGGGGGTTCCCATGAGGCTTGCCGTCGACCTCAACCGGTGCCAGGGATTCGCGCAGTGCGCCTTTCTCGCCCCGGACGTGTTCGCCCTGCACGGCGAGGAGGCCCTGCTTTTCACCTCCCGCTTCGACGACACACTGCGCGATCAAGTGGAACGGGCTGCGGCCGCCTGCCCGGTCCAGGCCATCCTCGTCGACTACTCCGACGAACCGACGAAGGCGGCGGAGGCGGTGGAGGCGGCGGAGGGCCATGCCGGCTGACACCGACGCCGAGGTCCTCCGGCGCAGGGGGCGCATCGTCATCGTCGGCGCCTCGCTGGCCGGACTGCGCGCGGCGGAGACCCTGCGCGACCGGGGCTTCACCGGATCGCTCACCCTGATCGGCGACGAGCCGTACGAGCCGTACGACCGCCCCCCGCTGTCCAAGCAGGTGCTGCTGGGACTGGAACCCGCCGGGGACACCGCGCTGCCGCGCAGGCGCGACGTCGCCGCCGAATGGCGTCTCGGCGTGGCCGCCACGGGTCTCGACCGGACCGCCAAGCAGGTGGGTCTTGCCCATGGCGACACCGTCCCGTACGACCGCCTGCTGATCACCACCGGTACCAAGGCCCGGCCCTGGTTCCATCCGGAAGAGGCGGCGTTGGACGGGGTTTTCGTGGTGCGGACCCGGGACGACGCCGCACGGCTGTACCGGAAACTCGCCGCCGGCCCACGCCGGGTGCTGGTGGTCGGTGCCGGTTTCACGGGCTCCGAGATCGCCTCCGTCTGCCGGGAGCGGGGCCTGGAGGTCACGGTCGCCGAACGCGGCCCCAGCAACGCCACGCTGACGCTGCTGCGCCACCCCGACGTCCTCGAACGGTTCCGGACCGAACCGGACCTGGTCGTCCCGCTCGTCGAGGAGGTGCTGCGGTACGAACCGCCCGTCCAGTTCGCCCCGTTCACCACGGCCCTGGCCGACATCGACATCGCCGACACCACCATTCCCAAGGGTGCGCAGGTCTGGCTCCTGCTGGCCTCGGCCAACCGCGACCCGAAGCGGTTCGACGAGCCCGACCGGTTCGTTCCCGACCGCGAGGACAACCAGCATCTCGGGTTCTACACCGGCATCCACTACTGCTTCGGCGCCCCGCTGGCCAGGATGGAGGCGCAGCTCGCCCTGCCCCAGCTCTTCCGCCGGCTCAAGAACCCACGACTGCTGGCGGACCCGCCGCCGTACCGCGCCAACCCCGTCCTGCGCGGCCCCCGCCACCTTGCCGTGGCGATCGATGGCCTGGCCGCCTGAGCGGCCGAGGAGGTGATCAGCGGCCTGAAGCGCGACGATGGGAGGAGAGGCCGGTGTCCGCAGGGAGGGATGCGGGGTATGGCCGGCGCGCGGGTGTGCCCGGCAGGCATGTGAAGACGGTGCGGAAGAACGATCGACTGGGAACGGGATGCCCATGGATCAGACGGCCGGTCCGGCGCGGACCGTCATCCTGACCGTGGTTGGGAGGCGGTGGTGCTCGCCGCGGTGACCTGCGAGGGTGCGACCCCGCACCGTGCGTACACCTCCCGATCCTTTCGCGGCCCAGGGCAGCGTCGGCGTTCGTTCTGCCCTCATCGACGAGCTCAGCGCGACGGGCCACGTCACCCACAAGCCCTACAGGAAGACGTCGGTCACGCTGCACCACAACGACGGCAAGACGTCGCGACTTTCGTACCAGGGTGTGCTCAACGGCTGGAAGACACGTCCGGCTTCGGCCCACTTCGATGTGGACTCCGCTGGTGCCGTCGCTCAGTACGTCAGGGTGAACGAGTACGCCTGGGCCGTCCGCGACATAGCTGGCAACCAGAGCTCGATCAGCATCGAAATGGCGAACGCAACGCTCGCGCCCGGCTGGACGGTCGCCGAGACCACCTGGAATAACGCTGCGCGCCTCGCTGGCTGGCTCTTCGCCAAGGTGATCGGCGAACGCCCCAGTAAGAGCAACCTCTTCTACCACCACCACTGGTCCTCGACCGAATGCGCCGGCTCGTACATGGACAAGATCTATGACAAGGTCCTCGCGGCGGCTCAGGAGGCGTACGACCACTTCAAGGATTCACACCCCGTCCCCGGGCCGGATACCGAGCCGTTCCCTGGTGCGTCGTTCTTCCACGCCGGACAGAAATCGCCGATCATCGCCGCAATGCACCAGCGGCTCGTCGCCGAAGGCTGCAACCGGTACCAGCCGAGCACCAACACCGACATATGGGGCCCAGGCGATGTCAAGTCCTACGCCGCCTGGCAGGAGAAGCTCGGCTTCCAAGGCGATGACGCCAACGGCATCCCCGGCAAGACCAGTTGGGACGAGTTGCAGCTCCCCAACGTCTGATCGTCCTCGCCGCAGAGTCGTCTAGAGCCCATCACACTTCACCGCCAACCATGCACAAGCTGGTTAGGGCTCGCAGAGAATCAACATGCTGATTTTGAACTCCGTGGGGCTGTTGTCCGTGCGGAACACCGTGAAGTCAGTGGGCGTCCTGAACCTGGCTGTAGAGAGTGGAATGGTGTAGCCGTGCTCGGCCACGAGGGGCTGGATCTGGTGGACGGTCCTGGTGAGGGTGCTGCCGTTGACTCCGAAGAGCTGGGCGAGCAGGTCTCAGGTGCCGAGTTTGCGCAGGTAGAACACGGTGGCCAGGACTCTGTCGGCGGTGGTCAGCTTGGCCTTAGCCCCTTCGCTATTGATCAGAAGAAGGCCCTTCGGGTCGGAATGCGGTGCTGGGCCCAACGAGCGGCTGGAGCGTCACCGGAAGCGGCCAGCGGGGAGCTGGATGCGACGTCCCAGGTAGGGAACTCGCCCTGCCATGAACGCTCCAGGAGTGCAGTGGGTAGGCGCTACGACCCCACCTCGATGGGGCAGCTCGCGCGGTTGGGGAGGCAGGACATGGCGAGCAAGCCGTAACAACGAGGGCCTAGCCTCTGCGGCCTGGCTCTCATCGCTCCGATTCCCCTTGTGCCACTGGAGTGCGTCGTTCGCAGCAGCCGGGACGAATGCGGGCACGTCAGCAGACATGCAAGGCCCGCACCGCGCTCCGTGGTGCGGGCCTTCGCGAAGGGTTACGCGTCGAACTCGCCGCGCCATGCGAAGTCGAGGAGGGCCTTGGGGAGGTAGTCGGTCTCGACCTCGACCAGGATGCCGTTGGCCTTCGCCAGGCAGGCGATCGCCAGCGGAGCGAGGGCCACGACGCCCAGGATGTTGTGGGCGCGGTCCTCGTCGGCGGTCCAGTACTCCTTGTGCCAGCGGACGGCGTCGGCCAGGGCCTCGTTGAAACCGGCGGCGTCGTTGCGCAGGTAGCGGTAGAGCATCATGATCGGCGGGTAGCGGAGCTTGATCATCTCCTCCGCGTCGACGACGCGGGCGTGCTCGGGAGCACTCAGGTCCACGGCGCGCACCAGGTGCGTGCGCAGGTCGTCCCGGCGGAGCCAGAAGCTCTGGAGGGTCTCCACCCAGGCGTAGGTGTACTCGTCCAGGGCGCCGCCGAAGTCGCGCAGCAGGGACACCGGGATCCGGGCCAGCATGTCGAGGCGGGCTGCTTCACGGCAGATGACCGCGAGGTAGAAGGCGTCGAGCCAGGTGTCCGCGCCACACTGATCACAGGGCACAGCCTGATTTCACCAGCGCCGAAGCAGCACTGGCGAGTTGAGCAAAAACTTCCGGTCCGGTCGTGGCGTATCGGATTCCCGGCACCTTGGGGGCGTGCGGGCACCGCTGCGAACCGTTTGTGCACCCTCGTACGCCCGCCCTACTGCCTGTCCGAAAACCACTCCCAGCGAGACACTCCCAGCGTCGGGGCCTCCCCAGCAACAGGCCGCTGCCCCGGCACCGCAGCCACGCAAGGCAACAGGAGTAAAGCCTGTTGCAGAAGGCCGTGAGCAGGCTATCCGCGGGTACAGCGGCGGATATACCGGCGCCTCATACGGTGGGTCCGTGGGTGGCCCACCGCCGAAGGGAGACGCAAGCGATGTCCATAATCAGACACCTGCCCACCACGCCCCGGGCACTGACGGCCCTAATGATCAGCTGTGTCCTCAGCCTCGCCTCAGCCACCGTCGCCTACGCCAACGAACCCGCGGGCAACGGCATCGACGCCAAGGCCAGCGGCACGGGCACCGCCGCCATCTCCATCACCGGCACGTACTCCTGCCTGGGCACCAGCGCCACCATCCAGTCCGTGGTCACCGACAACACAACCGGCGAGGCCAACACCGTCGCTGTCGACAAGGCATGCCCAGACACCGGGGCCGCCTTCAGCATCACCGTCCCCGCACCGGCCGGCCGGACCACCTGGGGAAACAACGTGACGGTCACACTTACCGAGACCGACACCTCAACGCCGACGACGATCGCCACCGACAGTCTCGATGTCGTCAACAACATCGACGACGTCACCACCGTGGACTCCGACTCGCTCTCCGGCGGCTCGCTGGTACTGGGCGGCACCGAAACCTGTTCCACCGCCAACACAGCGCACACCTTGACGCTCAACGCCACTGAGGCCGACGTGGGCGGGGGCACCACCTCCGCCACCAACACCTTCGACGTGACCTGCCCGGCCACACCCGGCACCCCGGTCACATGGACAACCACACTCACCCCGCCAGCAGGCGTGTTCACCCCCGGCGTCATCTCAGAATCGGGCCAGGTGTTCTGCCCCGGCTTTGCGGCTCCGGTGAGGTCTCTCGGCGACAGGTGGTTTGTGCCCCACTCTGCCTTCGTCCCCTGAAGATCCAGCTAAGCGGGCTTGCTCCGAGGAGAGGCCGCACTTGCCTCATGCCGTACTGATACGGCACCGGCTCAAGCGGTGCCGAATCCCGCCCGAGTCAGCCGCGGATGGCAAGTGCCGGCCTCACAGAGATGATCAAGCACGGGGTGCACGACATCGCGCTCAGCTCGCCCAAGAACCCAGCCTGCCCCGGGAACAGGGCGACTTTGCTCACCCAGCACAGGCCCTACCCTGCGTCAACCCCCGAAGAATTTCCTGAGCCGACCACTAAGAGCGAGTACGAGACGGTGCGTATCCCGTCGGCCGAGCCGGAGGTGGACCAGCCGTTCGCTGGGTGGCGGGAGTCGTTGGGCCTGGCACAGCTCTTGTTCCACTTCATCCCTTTCCATGCTGGTCCGGACCTGGTTGCGGCTGATGCCGGGGGGACCGCAGCTTCGATCCGCCAGCTCGTGAGGAGCGCCGGAGTGCGCGCATAGCGCCCAGGGACACCTCTATGGCCTCCGGGCTGGTATGTCACCCGGGC
Organism: Streptomyces gilvosporeus; assembly: GCF_002082195.1. GTDB lineage: Bacteria > Actinomycetota > Actinomycetes > Streptomycetales > Streptomycetaceae > Streptomyces > Streptomyces gilvosporeus. The sequence continues at coordinate 1,212,792 of NZ_CP020569.1, forward strand.
CGTGCCGACGCTCCGGTTGCGTGGCACCCGGAACTGGCACAGGGGGTAGGGGCGGAGGCAGGCGAGCGGATGCAGGGTAGCCCTTGCTCCGTATGCACTGGTGACGGTACCCAGGACACTTCTTTGCCCTTGCATTGCCCTATCTTGAATGTCGTCTGATGGGCTGTCATGGCTACGACCAGGGGGAGCAGTATGGCGATCGAACTGCCTGAGCAGGTGGTGTCGTTCCTTCAGTTCATCGGGGTGAACTGGCCGAATATCGACGAGGACAAGGTCCGCGAATTCGGGTCCCACGTGCGGGACTTCGCGCAGAAGGTGGATGACACCCACAAGGACTCCACCTCCACGATCAAACAGCTGGAGGACGTCTACCAGGGTGCGTCGTACGAGGCGCTGCTGGCCAAGTGGGGCCAGATGTCCGACAGCCATATGACGGAGCTGGTCAACGCCTGTCATGTGGTGGCCGATGCGCTGGACATCGCGGCGGACACGATCGTGGCGATGAAGGTGGAGGCGATCGCCGAACTGACCGTCCTGGCCATCACCTTCGTCGCCGACCAGGCCGCCGCCGTCGCCACCCTCGGCCTCGCCGAAGCGGCCGAAGCGCTGGTCATCGAGGCCGCCGAGAAGCTCATGGACTACCTCGTCCAGCAGCTGGAGCAGTACATCATCGGCCAGGTCATCGAGGCGGCCATCGATCCCCTCGTCGAGACAGTCGGCAAGGCGGTGGGCGGACTGGTCTTCCAGGCCGCCGAGTCCGCGCTGGGTGTCTCCGGGGGCGGGGGCGGTGCGGGGGAAAGTTTCTCGATCCATCCGGAGGCGTTGCAGGCGCGCGCGGAGAAGTTGCACGCGCATGCGCGGACGGTGGCCGGCCACGCCGCCGAATTTCAGACCAAGGCCGCGGGGGCGAGCTTCGAATGAGCAATCCGATCGTCAAGGCGCTGGAGCACGCCGCCGAGAAGCTGGGCAAGACCCTCGGCAAGGACGCGGGCAAGGCGGTCGAGGACCTGTACCACGGGACAGGTCAGCGGATGAAGAAGGTCGCGACCAATCACCACGAGAACGACAAGGGGCTTTCCGACCACTTCTCGAGCTTGGGCAAAAACGGCAAGCCTGCCCCCAAGGCTCCCAAGACGAGCACGAACGGCTTGAACAGCCCTTGGAAGGGCAGCGATCGCGGGGCGGATAGCAAGGCTCGGCAGCAGCTCGACAAGGAGCACCCGAACAACAACTCACGGGTGGACCTCACCAAGAAGGGTTGCGGTGACCCGGTCGACGTGGCCACTGGACGGGTCTACCTGCGCGAGGTAGACATCGCGCTTCCCGGCAGCATGCCCCTGATCTTCAGCCGCAAATTTGAATCCTCCTGCAGCGTCGGCCGGACTATTGGGCCTTCCTGGACGTCGACCGTCGACCAGCGCCTGGAGTTCGACGAACAAGGCGTCATCTTTGTGACCGAAGACGGGATGCTTCTTCCCTACCCGCTTCCCAGCGCCGGCCAGCAGGTGCTCCCACTTCGCGGCCCGCGGTGGCCACTGGCGGTGACCGAGCAGGGCGACTGGTCCATCCACGACCCTGGCAGCGGCTACACCCGCTATTTCACACCGGTCTCGCACACGAGCGGCCTAGCGCTTCTCGACGAGATCACAGACCGCAACGGCAACCACATCACCTTCGACTACGACAACGAGACCGGTGCACCACTGGCCATCCGCCACTCAGCTGGATACCACCTCAAGTTCACCACTGACGAACACGGTCTGCTTACCACTCTGCAACTGGCCGCGGCAGGCGAGGACGGCACCGACCTCGTTCTGACGGCCTACGAACACGACCAGTCCGGCAACCTCACCGCAGTCTCCAACTCCAGCGGTCTGCCCAACGGCTACGAATACGACGACCAGCACCGCATGACGGCGTGGATCGATACCAACGGCAGTCGCTACGAGTACACCTACGACCCACACGGGCGCTGCGTGGCACAGGGAGGCAGCGAAGGACACCTGCGCTACCGCTACGCCTACGAACCCGTCGATCCGGAAACCGGTCACCGTGTCGTCGCGGTGACCGACTCGATGGACCACGTCACGCGCTACAAGATCAACGAGCGCCTCCAGGTCGTGGCTGAGACCAACCCGCTGGGCCACACGACCTCAACCCGCTACGACAACTACGACCGGGTACTCAGTGTGACCGACGCACTCGGCCACACCACTCGATACGAAAGGGACCAACACGGCCACCTGACGACCGCGCATCTCCCGGACGGGACTCAGACCCACGCCACCTACAACGATCTCGGGCTGCCGACCCAGATCACCGAAGCCGACGGCCAGACATGGCGCTACACCTACGACGAACGCGGCAACCGGCTCACGCAAACTGACCCCACCGGCGCCACCATTCACTGCACCTACAACTCTGCCGGCCACCTGATAGCCGTCACCGACCCCCGCGGGGAAGCCACCCGCCTCGTCAGCAATGCCGCCGGCCTCGTCATCGCGGTCACCGATCCAAGCGGCACCACCACCTCCTGCGTCCGAGACGAATTCGGCCGCATCGTGCAGGCCACCGACGCTGCCGGCGCTGTGGTGCACCAAGGCTGGAACATCGAAGGACAGCCCACCTGGCGTCAGCTGGCCGACGGTACACGCGAGAGCTGGGAGTGGGACGCAGAAGGAAATCTCACCAGCTACACCGACCGGATCGGGCGCACCACCACCTTCGCCGTTGATGCATTCGACCAGCTCTCATCCACAGCCGCCCCGGGCAACAGCCAATACCGCTTCGGTCACGACGCTGAACTGCGCCTGACCACGATCACCGGCCCCGACGGCCGCAGCTGGCAGTACCACTACGACCCCGCCGGACGTCTGGCAGCCGAAACCGACTTCGACGGCCACGTCATGACCTACCAGCACGACGCAGCCGGACGCATCACCGCGCAGACCAACCGCGCTGGCCAAACCCTGCACTACGAGCGAGACGTTCTCGGCCGTGTCGTACGCCTCACCAGCGAAGACGGCACGACGGACTCCCGCTTCCAATACGGTCCCTCGGGGGTGATGACGCAAGCCAGCAATGCTGACGCACAGATCACCGTGACCCACAGCCCGGTTGGCCAACCCGTACAGGAGACCGTCAACGGCCGGCGCTTGACACGCGAGTTCGATGCCATGGGACGGCTCACCGGACGTCACACGCCGCAAGGCTCAGTAAGCCGCTGGGCCTTTGACACAGCCGACGATGTCTCCTCCTACCAGGTCGCCGACCACCACCTGCGCTTCACACACGACCTTTTCGGCTGCGAGACCCGCCGCATCCTCGACAATGTACTCAGCGTTGATCACGCCTGGGATGTCAACGGCCACGTCACTCACCAGGTAGTGCGCACGCCGGGCGCAACGCACGAGCGCCGCTACAGCTACGGCCGTGACGGAAGCCCCCTCTCGCTGCGTGACCACGTGACGGGACAGCGGGCCATCAGCCGCGACAGTGCCGGTCGCATTGTCGCGGTTCAAGCCGATCGTGGTGGCGAGCAGTACGAATACACCGCGACCGGCGACCAGTCCTCAGCGACTTGGCCGTCCTACTTGCCAGGCCAAGCCGCTGTAGGCGAACGGGTGTACCAGGGCTCTCTCATCATCCGGGCAGGGAGGACCCACTACCAGCACGATGAGCAAGGCCGACTCCTCACCCGTCAGCGCACCAGCCTCAGCGGCAAGACGAGTACCTGGCGCTACACCTGGAATGCCGAAGACCGACTGACTGCTGTCACCACGCCGAAAGGGCTTACTTGGCGGTACCGCTATGACCCGCTGGGCCGCCGAATAGCCAAGCAGTGCTACGACAGCCACGGCAGCATGACCGAGGAAACGATCTTCACGTGGGACGGCCACCTCCTGGTCGAGGAGTCCCTCCGCCGCCCGGACGACCCCACGCTTCAGGTCACCACCTGGGACTATCTCGGCGACCGCCCCATCACCCAGACAGAGCGCACGGTCGATGCACGCGACGGACGCGAAACCGCCCGTCAGTTCTTCCTCGTCATCACCAGCCCGAACGGCACCCCGACCGAACTGGTCGATGAAAGCGGCAGCATCGCCTGGAAGGCCGACAGCACACTGTGGGGTCTCACTGCATGGGACCGAAGCAGCACCGCATACACACCTCTTCGATTCCCTGGCCAGTACTTCGACCGCGAGACCGGCCTGCACTACAACTTCAACCGGTACTACGACCCGGAGACCGGCCGATACCTCTCACCCGACCCCCTAGGGCTGGTCCCGGCGCCCAACCCGTACACGTACGTTGAGGACCCCCTCGCACACACAGACCCCCTAGGCCTGGCCAAGAAGTGCCGTGACGACATCACCTGGGGTGGTCGTGTCGAGTGGGGCCGCGACCGGCACGGGCGTCTTGAGACGATGCGGGCAAGAGTCGAAAGGGACATGATCGGAGAAGGCACCAGTGCCAGATCAGACCTGCACCCGCCTGGTTTTACAGGCCAGTCGGCCGGGCAAGCCCGAGGCCATATGCTCGCTGCCATGCTGGGAGGTACCGGTGACAAGCTCACCAACCTCTTCACCATCACCCACAGGCCCGTAAACACACCAGACATGCGTGCATACGAATTCCAGGTCAGAGGAGCGGTAAGGGAACAAGGATCCATCCATTACAACGTCCGCCTCGAGTACGACAATGACGCTGCCAAGATCCCCAGATATATCCACCTTGAAGCAAGAGGACGCGGCGGGCCGATTTTTCAGAATGTAAAGTTGGAAAACCCCGCCTGGCTACAGGAGCCCTGATGAACGACCTCAACCGTCTCCAGCAGCTCTGCCCTCCACCGGAGCCGAGTCACTCACCCATGGAGTGGGCCGCCGTCGAACGCGCGCTGGGCACTCAACTGCCCAGCGACTACAAAGAACTCGTCGAACACTATGGAACCGGCAGCTTTAAGGGATTCCTCAGCATCCTCCAGCCAAACGCCGCCCACGAAGCTCTCGACATCGTGAAGGTGACACCAAGTGCACGCGACGCGGTAGAGAAGATGAGCGAGTGGGTCGAACCGCCCTGCCCACCGCGTCAGCTCCAGCCCGTCGCTGTCACGAGCAATGGCGATGACGTTTTCTGGCTGATGGACCCTCCCGAGAACCCTGACAGCTGGAAGGTCACGGTGAATGACTTGGACAGCGAGGAGTGGTTCATCTTTGATGGCCACCTCACTGCATTCCTTCTCGGCTTCTGCACTAACGACGTCGTCGTCCCCAGCTTCCCCGACGATCTTCTCGAAAAGCCAGCGTCCTTTACCCCCACCCCCTAACGACAGAAAGACTTGGGAAATAATCGCACAACTCCCCTCCGACCAGAGGGGGAGTTCAACTGGTGCTGGGGCCGAGACTCAGCATGCCCGACGAAGATCGCCCCGGCGCTGAGGTGCTTGAGCCCGGCCAGTGAAGGTTGCTCGGGGCGCACCACTCTCACGATCGAAGGCATGAGTAACCGCCATGGGTGCCAGACGGTTCATGCCACGGCATTTCCGCCACTACGAGGCACGGTCCGGAATGCCGTTGCTCCACGATCATCAGACCCTCGCACCGACCAGACCGTGATCGTTCTCACCGGGCCGCGACTACATTACTGACTTCGGCTTGTCAGGGTGAGGTTGGATCGTCGAGGGTCAGACCAGTGCCGGCTATGAAGCCCTTGAGGGTGTCGGTCCGATACTGAAGTCGTTTGAGCCGGTTTCGGACGAGGGTTTCGAGCCGGTCGAGGGCGACCAGGGCGAGGTTGGCCAGGCTGTGTTTGACGTGCGCCCATACCCATACGGCGTTATGTGAGCACTACGTGTGTCCCATGATCGAGTGTCTCATCCGTTGTGCGGTTGACCGCAAGGCCCGTGTCTCATTTGTTCTCGACGTAGCACCCAAGGTCAGCGCGGCGTCACTCACAGGAGATCGTTGCTCGGGCTGGCGACGATGCTGCCGCTGCCAGGGACTGTAGGGCAGACTCCAAGGCCAAGGGCCGGTATGAGTCGCTGGCCTGGTGCCGGTGGTGGTGCGGGTGCGTCGCCGGCGGCCCTGGCGGCAAGCGCGGGGATATTGTTGAGATCCCCGACTCTGTCGGGGATCTCAACGTTGCATGGGTCTGTCAGGGGCCATCACCGCCCCGGCAACTGCAGTTCTGGGCGGCGGTAATCAGACCGCCGAGCCCCCATCCTGCCCCTCCTGCGGCGAGGCACTTCACCGGCGCCGAGCCGACGAATGTGCTCAGGTACGGCAACGTAACCGCGCCGATGATCAAGGCTGCGGCGAGTCGACTCCACAGATGGCGCCACGAGCCAAGGTCGGTACTTCGGCCCGGCAGTGCAGCATTCAACAGACGCGGATAGTACGCGTGCGAAATATTGCCCAATACACTAAACAGCAAGATCCAAAACATGCTCACGATGAGCTCCTTGAGTCCGATGGGACGAGGTCCACCTCTTCACCTCCAGCCATGGATCCTCGACTCGCGTTCCGATGTGAGTCGATTGTGGCCTTGGTCAGCATCTGTGGCGTTTGTCCGATCGGGAGAAGTGCGCGCCTGTGTCACGCCGTGCTGGACGGGGAGGCTGGGCTTGTCGAGGATTCAACGGAAAATTCCGCGCGGGAGGGACGATTTGTGAGCGTCGGCCAGTACAGCTCAAGCGCGAGCGGGCGGTGGTGAGATCGGCGGCCCGGGCCGCTGACCTGCGTCATTGGGTTCGCTTTGTCCGGCGTGGCCAATTCGGTCCAGGCGTTTCGTGCTCGACGGAACATGCCTTTCGGGCACAAAAGGAGCCGAGTCGAGCCCGGCAGATCAGGCTCAGAGCGCCCGGGCCTCGCGCCAAAACCGCCTGCGGCCGTTACGCGGACGCCGGTAACGTCCTTGGCATGGCATCGACCATCACGTTCGATCAACTGTTGTCCGGAGCCAAGGACTTCGCCCATCTCGCCTTGAACGCCCACGCGGAGGGGCACACCGACGTCTTCCTCCTGGAAGCGGGAGTCGGCGTCGAACGGCTGGCAAAGGCCGCCCTGGTCCGCGTGCATCCGACGCTGCTGTCGGAGGTAAAGGGCAGCGACGACATGCTGCTGCACTTCGCCGGCGCCACAACCGCCCCGCCACGACGGTTCCACACCATTGGAGCGAGTACTGCCCTTGCACGTCTGCGGAAGATGGGCGCCCTCCCGAAGTCAGAGGACCTGGACGGCCTGATCGAGCTGCGGAACGGCGTTGCCCACCTGGGAGCCAGTAGTGCTGAGGACTACTTGGGCACCTTCGTGGACACAATCTGCAGGCTCCTGGACCATATTGGTCAGGACAGGACCGCGTTCTGGGGGGCATGGTCCGATGCCGTCCAGGTAACGCTCGACACCAAGTTCGACCTCGCGCAGAAGGCCGTCCACCTGCGTATGAACCAGGCTCGCTTCAGGTTCGATGCCCGTTTCGGCGCGATGCCCGAGGGGACTGTCGAAAGCATCGCCAAGACGATCGGCGAGACCGGGCTGATAATCATCGATGCGAACCGGACTAATACGCGTTTCCGGACGCTCAGTAGATGCCCGGCGTGTGAAGTAGACGCTGCGGCCTTGTTCTTGAAGGCGGTGCCGGAAACCACCCTCCTGTACGAGATGGAGCTGACCGCCGATGGACTCCTGTGCGGTCTGTGCGGCTTCCACCTTTCGGATGAGGAGGAGGTCAAGATTGCTGGCCTGCCACCCACCATGCGGTGCAAGGTCGAAGACCTCACGGAGACGATCGAGGACGGTCCCCTGGCCGCCGGCGACCTGTTCACGCATCTCAACTCAGGGGGCCTCAAATGGTTTGCCGACAGCTTCTAGTGCTTTGGCATGCCCAGAGTGGGAAAACACTCTCGGCATGCCAAAGCCCCAGCGTGACACCTAGCTAGCGCAAGGAACGTACGACGCCCTCTGAGTGGTCAGCGAGCTGAGTGCGAAGCTTGCGGGCGTCCTCCTCCAGCTCTGCTTTACGCAACGTCAGGACCTGGATCTGGTTGGCATAGACGACCACGGTGTCCTTCAGCTCGCGGATCTCGGCTGCCTTCTCTTTATGTAGCTCGCGCAGTTCCTTACGCAGGCGGGTCACCTCGGCCTTGAGCTCGTCGGTCTGAGGCCGTTTCACCTCTGGGGCGGCCAGGATCTCCTTGATCGTGGCAGCGACCGGCGAGCGGTAGTAGGAAGCGCGGGAGACTCCAGCCTCAGCGGCTATGTTGACCGCGGTGACAGTGCCGTCGGTGATCTCCGGGCGACCGTCCATGAGCTGCTCGAAAGCCCGCATGATCCGCTGATCCAGGCCGGCCAGGCCCTCTTGCTCACGCTGGAGACGGGCGAAGGCAGTCTGGGTGACTGTAGGGATGCTCATGCGGCTGAGTCGTCCTCGCGGTCGGTGATCTCGGCGATCAGGTGGTCCAAGCTCGCTATGTGTTCACGGATGGCGATCTGCTGAAAGCGCGGCAATCCGGCAGTGTCAGCAAATTCTTCAGCCGCCAGATCGCGGGCACTTTGGATGCGGGGCACGTGGACGGACGAGCGGCGGGAATTTGGGCAGCTCAGGCACATGTTCAGCATCGGCAGTGGGCGGCCGACGCTCTTCGCACGCTTTCCGCAGACCGCGGTCTCCGCATGGTGGAAGCAGTCGTTGAGTACGCCGGGATGCAACGTTCGTGTCAGGTGCCGTAGTGCGGCCCGCAGTCGCTTGGGACTGGCGACCGCACCGGGCAGGTCGCCGAGCTCGGCCCGGATGCGGTCGAACTCGGCCTCGATGCGTTTCGCGGCCCCGCCGGCGGACTTCCCGCCCTCGTTCCAGTCGTGGTAGAGGTCTTCGACGTAGTCCAGTTTGGCCACGGCCTTCTCCGAGGCCACCTCGTCGGCGAAGCCGGACTGGGAGGTGCCTGCGTATCCTTCGAAGATCGTGAAAGCGGTGTGCTTGTACTGACGCGTTCCAGCAACGACGCCGAAGGGCTGGTGGGCGATGTGCCAGGCCAGAGTGCGGCGGAACTGCCGCGTATCGAACGCCCACGGCAAGTCGGCAGCCTCCTTCTCGTCCTCCCTGGCGGTTTCCTGCCCGAGTTCCTCGTCAGCTGTCTCCGCCCCTTCCGCCTCTTCCGCCTCGTCCAAGTCCTCCAGGCCAACAGCGTCGGTGACCGGAAACGGGATGTATGGGACGCCATCCGCGCTGAACAGCTCGTTTAGGTGGTCGCGGAAGGCGTTGAGGCGTTTGGGCATATCGCTACTCAATCCGTATCCGCTGTCCTTGCGGTCGGAGTGGCCGAACAAGTGTTCCGGGTCGTTGTTGATCTGCTTGAGGACCTTGACGGCCTCGTGAACGACCTCCAGGACGACCCACTCGGCCTCGTCCCCGGTGAGCTTGCGGCCTTTGAAGACGCGGCCCCTGATCTTGTGGTGCAGGCGTCCGTCCGCAGCTGGTTGAGTGACGGCGCAATCCCGGGGGAGCATCCGCACTACTGGCGGGAGGGGGTTATTCCGACCGTGCACTATTCCCCGATATCGCTCGCCCCGACTGATGACACTGAGTATGTGACGCCCGGGGCTCTGGGCTCTACCAGGGGTGGACGGATCCCAGGGGACGAATCAACGAGGAGGCATCCTGCGGCGGCCGCCTTCCCCAGAGCAGTTGCCGCCGGGTGGCCCGGCGGCAGGCTCGGCCGGGTCACCCCGCTGTCAGCGAGTGTCGGTACGTTTTTCGAGGCGGGTGCCGTGGCGAAGGGTGATCGACATCAGGTCGCCGGGGGCGTCCAGCTCCAGGCGGTGCCAGCGGCCACGGGGGACGATCACGGCGGTGCCTGGCTGCAACTGCACCATGTCCTCGGTGTCGTCGGGCCTGGCGGGACGGAAGTAGAGGCGGACACCGCCGGTCAGGCAGCACACCGCCTCCTCGGCATGCGGGTGCATCTCCCAGTGGTCGGCGTGTACGTCGGCGTCGGTCTCCACGTGGAATGTCGCGAGCTGCCAGGCGCCGGAGTTGCTGTTCGTCATCTGCCGTTCGGCGGCTTGGACATCGCCGTCGGGGTGGATGTGCAGCGCCGAGGCGAACAGGTCGATGGGTGAGGGGGGCGTTGTCGTCATGACGGCGTTCCTTCCAGTCGGTTCTCTGCGGTGGCGGGTTGCAGGGCGGGTGTTTCGGCCTGGCGGCGAGGCAGCACGGTGATCGCCACGACGGCCGCGATCCCGAAGAGGGCGGCGGCGATGGCAAGGCCTAGGGCGTAGCCGTCGTTGATTGCGGCGGGGTCGGTTGCCGTGCCGGTGCGGTGTGCGGCGATGGTGGCCAGAGCGGCCAGGCCGATGCAGCCGCCGAGTTGGCGGGAGCTGTTCATGAGGCCGGAGGCCATGCCGGCCTCATGGCGGGCGACGCCGGTGGTTGCGGCGGCGACGATCGGGGCGATGACTAGTCCGACGCCGGTGCCGGTGATGATGCAGGGGCCGAGCACATCGGTGAGGAATCCGCCGTCGGGGCTGATGAAGGCGAACCAGGCCAGGCCCACAGCGGCCAGCAGGGCGCCAGGCACCAGGGACGCACGGGGGGTGCGTGCCGCGGTGATGCGGGTCGCGACGAGGGTGCCCGCGACCAGACTTACAGCGAAGGGCAGGAACGCGGCACCGGTCGCCGCGGCACCCATGCCCAGAACCTGCTGCATGTACAGGGACACGAAGTAGAACGCCGCGAACTGCCCGGCCGTGGAGAAGAAGACCAGCACGTTGGCGCCGGCGACCCAGCGGCTGCGCAGCAGGCCCAGGCGCAACAGCGGTGCGGAATGCCGGGATTCGGTGACGACGAAGGCGGCCAGGAGCATGGCTGCGGCGACGAGCATCGTCCATGTGGCCGGGGAGTCCCACCCTTGGGCGTCGGTGCGCACGACACCGGTCACCAGCAGTCCGACTCCACCGGTGGCCAGGACGGCACCGAGCACATCCAGCCTCTCGCGCCGGGCGGGGCGTGCTTCGGCGGGCACGCCTGCGCGGACCAGCGCGAGAGCCACCGCGACGATGGGGAGATTGATCAGCATCACCCAGCGCCAGCCCGCGTACTGGGCCAGCAGCCCACCCGCCAGCACGCCCAGCGCTCCGCCTGCGGCGTTCACCCCGCTCCACACCCCGAGCGCGCGCACGCGCTGCGGGCCCTCGGGGAAGGTGGTGGTGAGCATCGCCAGCGTGGCCGGCGTGGCCGCGGCGGCTCCCAGGCCCTGGCCGGCGCGGGCGGCGATCAGTTGCCAGGGTGTCTGGGCGAGCCCGCCCGCCAGTGAGCACAGCCCGAAGACGGCCAAGCCGAGCACGAACAGCCGTCGTCGGCCGTAGAGGTCGCATGCGCGGCCTCCCAACAGCAGAAAGCCGCCGAGCGTGAGCGCGTAGACGTGCACGACCCACGACAGGTCGAGCGGTGCGAATCCCAGCGCGGTGTGGATCGCGGGCAGGGCGACGTTGACCACGGATAAGTCCAGGGCGACGGCGAACTGGGCGACGGCCACGGCTGCCAGCACCATTCCGGGGCGCCCTCGCGAGTTTTTATACATGTAAGGAAAATAGCGCCAGGGGATCGACGTTGTCGACACCTGGGAGATGATGAGGGCATGCCGCAACCGCCCGCACCGCGCAAAACCCTCGGCCGGCCTCCCCGCATCTCCCGCGAGGAGGTCGTCACAACGGCCCGTCGGATCGTGGACACGGAAGGCGTGGACCGGCTGACCATGCGGCGGCTGGCCACGGAGATCGGCAGTACGCCGATGGCGCTCTACCACCACGTCCGCAACAAGGAAGAACTGCTCGTCCTGCTGCTGGACGACTACGCCACGCGGACGCTGCACCGACCCGACCTGCCTGCTCAGCCCCGCGAGCGGATCGTCGTCGCCGCTGCCACGATCCACGAGGCGCTCGCCGCCTGCCCGTGGATCGTGGAGGTGCTGACAGCCGACGACCTGATGGCCACATCCGCTCTGTGGTTTGTCGAGCAGATCGTTGACGGCCTGGTCGAATGCGGCCTGTCCCCCGAGCGGGCAGTACACGGCTACCGCGCGATCTGGTACTACACCGCTGGAGAAATCGTGGTCCGCGTGACAGCGGCCCGGCGGCGCACAGACGATGACCGTCCCACCTACCGGGAGCAAGTCTTCGCCGATCTCGACCCGGGCGAGCTACCCCGTTTGGCACAGGTCGCGGACCACTGGGCACCGCTGACCGCCGAGGACACCTACCTGGACGGGCTCCGAGCCCTGGTAGACGGCCTCCTGGCTCCCCGTTGACGTGCTCATTCAGTTCATATTCTCAGCGCCGATCCGGTGCCAATGCCTCCACCTCAGATCCCCACGAAGCCGATCTCATGATCGCTGCGATCTGCTGCTGGTGACCTCCTCGGCGCGGGCGGCGAGGTACTCGGCCCAGTCACGTCTTGCGTAGGCGACCCAGCGGAGCGCGGTGTGGCTGTGCATCCCGGTCACGTCGGCGAGGATCGGGCTGGGAAGATCAGCAGCGAGGGCGGCCAGTGCCCCGTTGCGCGCTGTGCGAACCAGGATGCCGTGCCGGTTGAGTTTCTGGGTCATGCCGTGCGTCGAGATCGGCTTGCCCGGGACCATGCCAGGGAAGAGCCATCGAGGGCCTGGGTGGGCTCGCGAGAGCTGCGGCCGCAGTTGGGGCTGTTCGGCAAGTTGCCGAAGGAGCTCGGCGAGCCGTGGAGGCAGCAGGACGGGGTGGCGGCCCAGGACCAGGTGGGCGTGCTTGTCACCGAACTTGAGGTGTTCAGGCGTCAGATGGCAAAGACGTTCGGTGGACAGGCCGAACAGCAGGGTGATCGCGCCGCCGGCCCGGACGTCCGTCGGCAGGGCATCGTCGGTCAGGCAGCGTTGGAGGAGCCGCCAGCGAGCCTCGTCGTCGAGTAGGTTCTGGGGCTCCTGGCTCGGGATGGAGGGCACGGTCAGTTCGCAGGTGAGCCGGCGGCTCGTGGTCCATTTCAGGAAGTAGCGGATCAGGTAGCGCCGCTGGCTGGTGGCCCCGGCGATCCAGTCGTCGACATGCTCCTGGGCGAGGTCGGCGAGGGCCAGGCCGCGTTGGTCCATCCAGGCCAGGAAGTCGAGGGCGATGCTGACGCGGCGCCGCAGGTCGCGGTCGGCGGAGGCCGGATGGCGGCGTGTGGCGGCCCGCTGGCGTGCTCGCCGAAGCAGGAACCAGTGCAGGAACGGGCGGGCGAGGCTGGCGTGCGCGGCCGGCTTGTCCGCGAGTTCGTGCTCCAGCCAGCCCGGGATGCGTTCGATGTCCTCGTTGCGTTCCTCCAACACGCCAGTGTGGACGAGGAGTTGGCGGATGTATCGCTGGTTCCGGCTGGGCGGGAGTTCATCCAGCAGCTCGTGGCTGAGCTCGTGCCCTTCGGACGCCAGCCGGGCGAGGAGCTTGGTGTTCGGGCTCTCCTTAAGCCACTGGATAGCAGGGAATGGTGAGGGAGCGTCCGCCAGTGCGGCCGCGAGCGGTTCCAGCTGTGGGGTGATCGTGCCGTCGGGCCCGGCCAGCAGGGCGTTGACCCGCTCGGCGAGGACGCAGTGAGCGCATCGGCCGCGGCTGTGAGGATTGCCTGCCCCGCCGCACTGCTTGCAGATGTAGTCAGCGGCGAATCCGACACATGGTCCGCAGATCTCGGCGCCGTCGTCATCCCGCGCGATCAGCGGCTGGACCATGCCGCAGCGCGGGCACTCGGCCGGTGAGCGGAGCACGGCGGTGTAGCACGTCATGCAGACCGGCCCGATCGGCCAACGGGTGTTGACCGGCTTGGTTCGGCCGCAGCGGGCGCACGGCTCGCCGCTGCGATGACGCTGATAGCAGGTGGCGCAGACCGGCTGACCCTGTTCGTCGCGGCTGGCGCAGGGGCGGACCCTGCTGCAGATCGAACAGGTCACGTCGGGGCCCTGGTAGCAGCCGTCGCAGAGGTCCGGCTGCCCGTCTCGCGCGTTGCGGGCGATGCGCTTGAGCTGTCCGCACCTGCCGCAGAGCCTTCGTGGCCGGCGATGGCGGTTGTAGCAGAGGTGGCAGAGTGCGCCGTCGTCGTCAACGAGGGCGGCGGCTGCGGTCTTTCCACAGCTCACGCAGGTGCGCATGGGGCGTTTCCAGCACTTGATGCACAGCCCTCGGCCGTCGTCCCGTCGTACCACCGGGTGTCGGAACTGCCCGCATTCGGCGCACTCCTCGAATGTGGCTGGGTCCGCGCGGTAGCAGCGATGGCAGATCGGTCCCTCGGGGCGTCGGGCGACGACGCGCTGGCCGTCGCGCTGGCATCGTGCGCAGGTTTCGCGTTGGCGGCTTCGGGCGTCGCATGTCCCGCAGAGCCGCCCTTCGGGGCGGAGTTGCCGCAGGTCGGACCGGATCTTTCCGCAGTGTGCGCATCCGGGGCGAACGACCGGGTGTCCGGCTTCGTGCAGCACCTGGGCGAGCCGCAGCAGAACCGGTGGGCAGAGGGAGCTGCCCGAGGTCAGGGCGTCGGGGTGTGCGGCCATGTGATCGGCGAGTTCTTCCAGGAACCGAGCGGCGCCGCGGACAGGGATCGGCACTGCCGCTTCCAACGCCGCGTTCGCATCGGCGGTACTGATGGCCGGCAGGACCTTGGTGACCTGGCCGACAGCGGCGTTCGTAGCAGCTTCCATCCGCGCAACCTGCGCGGCAAGACGGGCGACGATCGACGGGGCGGTCGGAGAAGGGGCGGTCACAAGCCCTCCGGCCGCCGGATCGAGGTCCGGCGCACGGCCGGCAGCGGGCCGGGCGTCTCGCCGCCGGCGGTCTTGCGTACCTCTTCGTTGACGACCTGAACCTCGATGAGGTCGTTGGGCCGGCAGCCGAGGATGTCGCACAGAGCCGCGAGAGTGTCCATCGACAGCCGCTGCGGCGGCTGCGTGACCAGGCGGAAGACCTGCTCGCGCGAGAGGTTGACACCCCGTTCGGCCAGCAGCGGCACCAGGTCGGTGGTCTGGAACATCTCCTTGTCGGCCATGAGCTTGCGCAGGTTCCAGCGGTAGCCCATCTTCTTGATCACTTCGGGTCCTCCCAAATGCCGGGGAATCGCTGGCCCAACTTCTTGTGCAGCAGCCGGTTGCGGTACTCGTCCGAGACGCCGGTATAGAGGGCCGTCGTGCTGGCATAGCCGTGGCCGGCCTGGTCCTGGATGAACCTTTCCGGGTAATCAAATTCGGTCAAATGTGTGATATAGGAATGCCTCAGGCAGTGCAATTCGAGTTCTTCGGGCAGGTCAGCGGCCTGCTTGGCGGCTTCGAAGGCTTCGTTCGCCGATCGGCGTGACAGTCGCCCGGCGCGTTCGGTGACCCAGATCGCCGGGTGCTTGCCCACGTTGAACCGGGGCCGGACCTCGGTCAGGTAGTGGTCGAGGTCGTCGACGATCCAGTCCATCTCCGGGACGGTGAAGATGGTGCGGCGCTTGGGCGGGCTGCCCTTGGAGGACTTGCCCCAGCGTACGAACACCGCCCCGTGGCGCTTGTATTGCGGAGCCTTCGGGTTGCGCCGCAGGTCGGCGAGGTCGAGGCCGACGTTCTCCCGACGCCGCATGCCATAGGCGTAGTAGGTCTTGATCAGGGCGGAGTCGCGCATCGCGGTCAATACGCCCTTGCGGCCGCGCTTCCGGATTTCCTCGACCCGCCCGTCGGCAGCGTCGAACAGGTCCTGGATCTCGTCGTAGGTCAGCGGCCGACGGCGCGGGTCGCCCTCGTACTCACTGACATGGGTGACGGTGTTCCACTCGTGCAGGATCTGGACCGGCACCTCACCGAAGCGCTCCTGACAGACGGACATCCAGCCGTAGCGCGGGTCGGTGATGTACTCGCAAAACAGCCGCAGGTGGTTCTGGTAGTTCCGGCCGCTCGACACCGTGAACGTCGGCGTCTTCGTGCGCAGGTGGTCGATGAACGCCTCGACCTCCGCCGACTGCCACTGCCACGGGTACTGGTTGGAGAACTCGGCGAACCGGCGGACCAGTGACAGCCGCGGCTTGATGGTTCCGTCCCACTTCAGAAAGCGGGCCCGCTGCTGCTTGGTCCACCCCTCCAGCATGGCCTCGAACACAGCCGGCTCGGGGTCCAGGTAGGAGATCCCGTCCACGAGCATCAGGTGTGCCGCACCCGCCAAATCGGCAGCTTTCGCCACTCCAACCTCCGTTGCGTTAGGTGCAACATTGTTGGGATAGCCTCGGTGGAGCGCAAGAGCCACTGGTAGATCGCTCGCACGGTGCGAGAGGATGGCGGAGCAGGCGCCCGTCACCTGCTGATTCGCGCTTATTCGAACCCTGCGGAGTGCTGCATCAGATGCAACTCCGCCCCGTTTCGTCATCCCTCATGCCGCTCAAGTAGGCGATCACCACCCAGCAAGCGATTCGCAGATGGTTGATCTCGGTGAAGACGGTGTGGCGAGACAGTCCGGGGTGCCATGGCTTGCCGGTGGCAGGCCATGGCGACATGGTCACCGGGATGCCCCCCACTTCCCAACCGAGCTCGTTTCCGGCAGCGACTATGCGCTGGCGATAGTGGTGGAGGCCGTGACTGCTTATCAGCAATTGGATCATCTTCAAGTTCGGGGCCTGCACCACCCCGTCCCTGATCTCGGCCCCGGGGGCATTGTGGAAAAGTTGGAGAGGTAGGGAAGGAAGGCCCCGCCCCTCGGCCCTTCGCCCGGCGATGAAGGCGTCCAGCCGCTGCCTGACGCTGCCAGGCCTGGTGCGACCAGTCGGCAATTCCGACTTGAGGCGCGTCAGTTCGCGCTGAGCAGCCAGCAGGTCGCCGCTGGCAATCTGCACGTAGAACAGGGCGGCGGCCAGAAAGGGGCGCATGACTTCCTCAGGGATGCGCGGTGTGGTGTTCTCCCTGTTCGTTTGCTTCCACCCAGCGACCTGCTGGGCACTGCGATGTGGCCACGGAACCAAGCTCAGCCGGTCGTGGCTGAGGAAAGGTCCGTGCGCGGAAACATGCTTGAGTGTGTTGACCATGGCCACGGTGTTGTGGAGGCCGGACTGCTTCCACAATGCCAGCAGGGCATCCAGGTTCGTGAGTTCGACATCGGCAAGGTTAGAGATGCCGACCACGCGCAGGTCACGGAAGAGCTTCGTCAGACGATAGACCTCCACATTTACTGAGGTGGGCTTCATGGGCCTGTAGTAGCGGCCAGAGGCTCGGCGGAGGCGGGAGTAGATGTACTCCTTGGCGGTCTGCCTCTGTTCACCTGCTTCGAAGGCTCGGAAGTCGATGCGACTTCCTGCCCGTCGAGCGCGGGGCAGGAACTCCTTCAGATCCCACACGTCCTCACTGAAGCGGGGGCCTCGGGTTGCCTTCCCTCGGGTGAGCCGGGCGGGGAGTACGTAGATGTCCGGCTCGGGAGCTGGACGGGAGGTGGGAAGGGCAATGGCGGAGGTCATCAGATGGTCTCCAGGAGCGCGGTTGGCAGGGCAAGCCGGGCCCCGTCAGCCTCTGCGATGGCACGGGCGGTGGTGATCTGGGGTGTACTGAAGCGGGCGAGCACCCCGGTGACGATGCGCTCGTGCGCGAGCCCGAAGCGGGCCTTCCACTCAGCGATAGAAAACTCCTCGCGCTGCCGTTCGATCGTGCCCAGCGCGGAGAGCACCGCCGGCAGATGACGGGTGGTGAACACCGCATTCGGGCACTCAAGGCACACCCACGGCGGAACCGGGCACGGTGCCCCCTTCTTGACGGCGAATGGAGAGGCGAAGAAGTCTTGGCAGGCCGACAACCACACGTCCGTAGCACCAGACAACGCGTCGTGCACGGCCTCAGGGGCTATAGCTGCATCGCCGTCGTCCAGCCGTTCACCGTCGTCGTTCAGTACCACCGGCGGTGGAAGCGCGACCGCGAGTGCCTGCGAAAGACCCGCCTCGATGGCCTGGTCGTGGATCTCCTCATGGGCACCGATGTCGGCGTAGTGGCTGCCGGCGACCTGCGGAGTGTGGCCACTGGCAAAGTCCGGGAGGATGCCGCCGGCTCGCAAGTACTGCTTCGACTTGTAGGTCTTGCGTAATCTGCGCAAATCCAGCTTCACAGGGGACCCGTCCCGGTCTTTCATGACGTCGATTCCATGCGTGGCCATGAACCGGCGCCGGTGTGCAGTATCGGGTGCGAGTCGCTCGCGAAATGCGCCTGCCAATGCGCCGTTACTGCGAAAACTGATGATCCACAGTTCGTCCAGACCGCTCAGCTCTCGCGCATGTTGGGTCAGTCGCATGAGCAGACGTATGAGGCCACCGGGTGAGCGGAGGTTGCCGCCGTCCCGAACCCGCAGCGTTTTGTGCGGATCGTTGTGAGCACGGCGCTTGAGGTAGTTCACGCTCACGAAGCCGCGGGCGGGGTTCACCAGGCATCCCGGTCGCAGATCCTTGACCGCCTCGGGCTCCATGCCCGTCTGGCAGCCCAGCAGGACTTGGAACGGCGCCAGGTCCGCCACCGAGAGAAACAGCCGCTCGTTGACTGCCCGCATCCTTCCGTGGCGGGCCAGTTCACGGCTCCTGCCGTGCTCGGGACTGATCGGGCCGTTGTGCCATACCCACCACAAGACGTTCTCCAGCCGGTCCCAGCCATGGTGATCAGGATCCTTCCCGGCGAGGGCAAGGCGTTCGCCCTCCAGGAGCCGATCGCGGATTTTGCCGACCTCGATCAATGCGGCGGCTTCGAAAGCGTCGAAGACCGGGACGGGGTAGGCGTCCAGTGGTTTCTTGTCTGGGGCCTTTTCCCCGGACGCGTAGGCGATGCGTGACTGAAAATCCAGGCTGAACCGATCCGGATGCGCTTTGCTGACCAGCCGCAGCATGCGAGTCAAGGCGAGCATCATCGTGTGAGGAGCCTGGCTGCCCTCGCCGTATGCCTCGATCTGCCTGTCCTCGAAAGCGTCCAACAAGTCCGCTTCCAGGTCGTCCAGGTCGAGCTCGTCGCCGTGCTCGGGCATCGCCGCAGCGGTGAACGCGAGGAAAGTACGGACAAACTTGAGGTGCCGGCGGAATTCGGCCCGGTCTCGAAGGAGTCCCTTCGGCCTGGCGATCTCCAGCAAGGCCACGGCCATGGGCCGGGCCAGGCGAGGGATGCCCAGATCAGAGAGATCGACTACCTCTTCCTGGCCATCGATCGGCACCGTGCAAACCACAGGGCCCAGGCGGGGCACCGACTCGGGCACTGCCGGAGCCTCGGGCGCCGAGGTGAATCGGACACGTCGCTTGCTCATCGGCCGGCCTCCGCCGGCACCTTGATGCGATCGAGGACCGACGCCTGCTCGTCCCACTCCGCCAGCGCGGCCAGGACGATTTCCTGAGCTTCGTCCAGCACGTCCAGATACTGGTAAACGGTCTCCTCGTGGGCGTGCCCGAGCAGCAGCTGCAGCTTGCGCATCGGATTGCCGATCAGCAGCCGCTTGATCTGGGCCAGAGTGAAACGCCGATCCTCACTCATACCCATCGCCCGGACGGTCTGCCGAAGCAGCAACCCGAGCATGTGGACGGCGAACGTGTGACGCAGCGTGTGTGGATGGACCTCGTACTCGATGCCGAACTTCGCACACCGCTCGTTCGCGCGGCGGAAAGCCGACTGCCACGTCGACCTCTTCAATGGCTGGCCGTCCTCACCCAGCCACAGCCACAACGGGCCACCCACCCGACCGCGCGCGTCCACTGACAACAGCCGTATCCGGTCCTCGATTCCGATATCGGAGTACGTCCAAGCCCGCGTGCGTCCATCCACGATCATTGCCTGCCGGTTCGACCGGCGGACGAGCAATGGGTCCTCCCACCCTTCGTACGCTCCCGCTGCACGTTGACGCTGGACCAGTTCATCGCGCTCGAAGGCCAGGTGATGGTGCAGCTCACGCAGCACACGCCGCCGCGAGAACACCGTGCGGGCCACGCCCCGCTTGGTCACTGCAGGCGAGAGGTGGAAGTCCCCGATGCCTTGGGCCAGCGGCGGCACCTCCGGCACCAGAACACTTGAAGCCTCACCCAGCCGCATTCCCGTGCTGACGACGAGGTCGGCGAACAGGCCGTTCCGGTCGCCGTGACGTCCACGCCATTTCGGGTCGCGGCCGCCTTCGGGCAGATAGCCACGCAGCCCCACGTCCCGCCACAAGAGATAGTCCTCGTAGGACAGGAACCTGATTGACCCCGCGCTTCGCGAAGTCGGCTCGGCCTCGGCGTTCACCCGCACTTGCTTGGGGCCCTGCGGGGTCATCACGTTCTTGTCGACGTACCGGAACGGCTCTGCCGTCAGCAGCCCCGCGTCCAAAGACCACAGCACCCACTTGTCGAGGGCGGCCACGGAACGATTCCACGTGCCCGCCCCGACCCGGTCGTCCGGATCTTCAGCGTGCAGTCGAGCGCGCTTGTACGCCCGCAAATCCTGGCCGTCTATCTCCCAGATGGTCTTTCCTCCACGCGCCTCGTGGAGGAAACGGCAGACCAGCATGATGTCCGAGCTGTAGCCGTCGATGCCATTGCTCGACGGCACACCCCACTCAGACAGTTCGCGCAGGAACCGGTTCAGGTGCAGGTCGTACGAACCGTCTGGGCCGAGGATGAACTGCTGCCTCTCAGCGATCCCCGCCCGCTGGAGCACTCCGAGGGCATCAAAGCCAAGGTCTGGCGTAGCCGTCAGCTTGAGGGACGTGCGATGGCGGATCACGACTGCCTCGATCAGCTCATCTGTTGGCGCTTCCACCTTCAACGTCATGCGGCTCCTCTTCGTGAGACACGTGTCCCGGCAACATAACTGGAGATCTTTGAGACACATGAAAGTGCCGCCATAATCGACGGGGTTGAGGTCGGGTGAGTAGGCGGGGAGCAGGAAAACTGTCAGCCATGCACGCTGGGTGATCAGCTCACGCATGGCGTGGGAGTTGTGGGTGTTCAGACGGTCCCAGACGAGCACGATCGGCGCCTTGACGAGGTGGTGGACTCCGTCGATCAGCGCGATGAAGTCCCGTTCCCCCATGCTGCGGCGTTTGTCTTTGCCCGCGGGGTGGGTGCGCAGGCGGTGGCACAGCCGGGTGCGGGAGCCGGGCCGCATCGCGATCAGCCCGGCCACCGACAAGCGTCCCGAGCACCGGCCGCTGACCGTCACGACAGGTGTTCGGCCACGCCGGCCCCAGGTCCGTCCTTTGGGCGGCCGACGGGTGAAGCCTGCCTCGTCCTCGAAGCAGATGTAACCCCCGCAGGCCGCCCGGGCTCTTTTACCTCCGCCCAGGTCGCCTCCTTCCACGCGGTAACGGCCGGCTCATCACGCTCGGCCACCCGCCGCGCGGGTACCTGCGGACTGAAGCCGAGCCGGTGCATCAGCCTCGTCGCACCCGAGACGCTGTAGGAGACGTGAAACTCCCTGCCGATAAGCGTGGCCACCCACGCCGCCGCACCACACCTGATCCTCCACCCAGCCGTGCGCGGTCGGCCCCTGCTCCAGATACCCAGCCAGCTTTTCCAGACAGCGCGGGGACAGACGACACCGCGATCCACTCGAGCCACGCGAGGCCAGAGCCTGCGCACCACCATCCCGCCACAACTGCAGCCACTGATAAACGGACTTCCGGCTCACCCGCAGGCGCCGTGCGACCTCCGACGGCTTGATCTCCTGCTGCGGATCGTCCGCCGAGGCACCGGATCCGTGGTGACCTGGCGCCGGGCCCAGATGGTGCTCTTGTCGACCCAGGGCATGGACGTGGCCAAGATCGCCGAGGTGACGTTCACCAGCCCGGACCGGGTCCGGGACGTGATCCACAACTTCAACGCCGACGGCTTCACCTCGCTCTATCCCAAGTACAAGGGTGGCCGGCCGAAGACGTTCACCCTGCCCGAACGCCGTGAGATCAAGAAGATCGCCAAGTCCAGGCCGGTCGAGCACGGCCTGCCGTTCTCGACCTGGAGCCTGGTGAAACTGGCCGACTTCCTGGTCGCCGAGGAGGTGGTCGACGACATCAGCCACGAGGGCCTGCGCATCCTGCTCCGCGAGGAAGGCGTCACCTTTCAACGTCTGAGACCTGGAAGACCTCCCGCGACCCCGACTACGCAGCCAAGAAGGCCCGCGTCGAGCACCTCTACGCCATCGCCGACGGCGAGGTCATCCCCGAGGAGGGCGAGCCAGAAGTCGTCTTCTGCATGGACGAGTTCGGTCCCCTCAATCTCCAGCCCCACCCCGGCCGCCAGTGGACCGGACGCGGCGGCAAGCACAAGGACCCCGATCGCGCGCCGCGCCTGCGCCGCCGCGCGACCTACACGCGCCCGCACGGCGTCCGCCACCTGTTCGCCGCCTACGACCTGGGCAAAGACCAGCTCTACGGCCACATCAAGGAGACCAAGAACCGCTCTAAGTTCCTGGGGTTCTGCCGCTACCTGCGCTCCCTCCACCCCGTCGGCAAGCGCATCGCGATCATCTGCGACAACTATTCCGCGCACCTGACCACCAAACGCTGCCGCCGCGTTGCCGACTGGGCCGAGGCCAACAACGTCGAGATCGCCTTCATACCGACCAACAGCTCCTGGCTTAACCGCATCGAGGCCCAGTTCACCGCCCTGCGCTACTTCGCCCTCGATGGCACCGGCCACCCCACCCACAAGGCCCAGGGCAGCATGATCCGCCGCTACATCATCTGGCGGAACAAGAACGCCGCCGACAAGCGCCTCAAAGCCCTCGTGAGCAGGGCGAACGCAGCCTGACATGCAACAGCAGCGGCAGCAGGCGACGTCACCACAGGTGAAGGAAGCTCCGGACATCGTCATAGTCGTCAAGGGCCCGACCGTCCACATCCGACGGGTCAGCTTCGGCCCGCGCCGCCAGCGACTCCGCCAGGGCGCGAGCCTCATCGCTGAGATGCCCAAAGCGTCGAGCGGTATGGCCCAGGCACAGCCCAGCCAGCCCGAGCAGCGGACTCCCCAGCACAGCCCGCGTCCCGACCTGCACGCACCAGTGCTCGACGAACTCCGCGGCGTCGTCGTTCAACACGGTGCCGACCAGGACTCCCGCCGCCTCGCCCTCTGCTGAGCGGTCACGCAGAGCCCGCTCTAACGTCTCGACCACCACCTGGTGAGGCAGCGCGGGTGGGTTCTCGAAGCTCAGATGAGAATGCACCCCGCGAGACTACGCGGACCGCATCCAACGGCTACCTGCCGTGGACCCGTTCGGCACACGGGGCGAACGTTGCTTGATGCGGCACTAGATTCTCGGCATGTCGGGCCGCTCGACAGTCACCTAGTCGCCGCAGGGAAAAGGCCGGGCGTGCTAACGCCCGGCCGGTCCGACCAGCAGGTTGCACCCTGCGATCAGTAGAGATCCACACGCAATGAGGAGAGCTCTGTCATGACTGTACTCGTATCACCGGGGATGGGCCCTGACCCTGACGAGCCGTCTGGTGAGACGCCACGGTGGCGGCTCAGTGTTGGGCGTCAGGGGTTGGAGTTGGCGGCGGGTCGTCATCTTCAGTTGCTGGTGTCGCTGCCGCTGGCGGCGTGGCTGGCGGGAGCCGTCTCGAGCTTCTCGCTGGCTCACCGACTGATGTAGTCACGCGAGGATCGGCCCCATCCTACCCGGGTGGGGCTTTCTCGCATCCGCGCGCCCACTTGGCTCCCCGCGCGCCTCTGCCGAATGTCCCGTTCCGGTGGCAGGCTGTCGCTTTTCTGACTGAGGGGGATTGATGGCGCTTGCGTGTCCGCGCTGCGGTAACAGGGCAGGGCGAAGGGGGTAGTGGTGCGTCGGCTGGATGCTGGGCTGTTGGTTGAGCGTCTTGAGAGTGTCGCTGCTTCGTTTGCGCCAGGCGAGTTGGCGTACTTGGCGCTGACTTCGAAAATCGAACGGCCTGTGCAGGATCGGCTCGCATGGAGTTTGCGCACGAAGTTGCCCGACTTGGTGGTCTCGCGAGAGTGGAAGCGCACTGACCTGGCCATTCTGGACGCGCAGGCGTCGGTGCCCTTGTTGCTACTGGAGGCAAAGGCCATGTACACGGCCGACCTTGCCGGCGTGCGGCCTGCGAGCGCCGCGGATTACCCGACGCTGATGCGCGACGACGTCGTGAAGGCACGGCGACTGGCCTCGGAAGGCAACGCCCAGGTGTTCGCCCTCGCATTGGCGACCCATTTGATGACCAGTCCGCCGAACTGGCCGAATGTGATCAAATACGTCGCTCTCACACGCCGCAAGCTGCGCCAGTTCGGCGAGGCAGGCGTCCGGGCGATGGCAGCGGACACGATGAACCGTAGGCTTTCGGAACTGGGCCCGGTCTGCTCGGGTTCTCTCCACGGTGGTGAGGCGTTCGGTGTCGAGGTTGCTGTCGATTGGTGGCTGGTTGGCCCGGCTACGAGGGGGTGAAGGGTCCTGGGCGCCCAGCTCTGCTTCCACTGCACCCGGTGATCAGAACCGCTTCGTTCGATCACCGATTTGCGGCAGTGTCCGGCGGTGTTCCTGCGGGAGGAAGCGGTGGCGGGGTGAGCTCCGCGTGTGGGTAGGCCCGCCCTTCCGGGCGGGGCTTCGTCGTGTCAGCCGGCTGCTGGCCGGTCTCGCCACTCTTGGCTGGGTGGTGCGAGGATCCTCGGGTGGATACTCCCGACAATCTCCAGAGCTTGCGTTCGCCGCGGTTGAGGCCCGGAGATCGGGTGCGGATCGTCTCGCCCGCCAGCCCACCCAGCCGTGAGGGAGTCGCCCGTGGCGTCGAGCGGCTGTCCTCGTGGGGGCTGCGAGCCGAGTTGGGGGAGCACGTCTTCGACCAGTGGGGGTACATGGCCGGCCGGGACGAGGATCGCGCCTTCGACCTGAACTCCGCGTTCCGGGACACGGGAGTCCGTGCCGTCATCACCACCCGGGGCGGCAAGGGCACTTACCGCATCGTGGATGCGCTGGACACCGATGCCCTGCGGCGTGACCCGAAACCCGTGGTCGGCTTCAGCGACATCACCCACATCCACCTGACCGTGTGGGCGCGGTGCCGTCTGGCCGGCCTGCACGGTCCGTTTGCCGACTGGAGCGAGGAATGGTCGGGGGCCGCGTCGGCGGATGCTCTGCGCCGGGCGCTGATGACCACCGATCCCGTCACTCTCCTCCGCGACCCCGCTGAGGCAAGCGCCGCGGCCAGTATGGACGGTGTGGCGACCGGCATCCTGGTCGGCGGCAACCTCGACGCCGTCCGCACCGAGATCGGAGCCGGCCTGCCGAGCCTGGATGGCGCGATTCTCTTTCTCGAACACCAGAAGGGCACCGGGCTGGGCGAGGTTGACCGCGCACTGACCCAACTGGCCCGCAGCGGTGCCCTGGATGGACTGCGCGGCGTCGCACTCGGCCAGTTCCTCGGCTTTGAGCAGTCGACGGCTCACCCTGCGCTGGGGGGATGGGGCCTCGTTGATGTCCTGCGCGACCAACTCGCCCGCTTGGACGTTCCAGTCCTTGGCGGGCTTCCCGTTGGACACGGTGCGCACCCTCCAACCATCCCACTCGGTACCGAGGCCACGATCGACACAGCCACGGGCACACTGACCCTCCAGCCCGCCGTCGCGTAACGCCGCGGGCACCTGGAATCCATGGGCATGACGGTCGATTCCCTCTGTGTGGAGCACCGCGCACTCAGGCTCGCACCGTCATCAGGCCGCCGTGGAACAGCGACGAAGCGATGGGGGGAAAGCCTCGGTGTCCGGGGACGTTCGTGAAGGAGGAAGCCGCGACGGGTGGGGCCGTCGCGTGCTCAAAGTGACCTGCGTGCGGGCTGCCCCTTAAGCGGTATGGCCAGCTAGGAGCACTCAGTTCCGCTTCGACACGAGGCCGCCCTGTTGGGCCACACTAGCGGCAGTGCCGCGCCTGCTCGGCTCGCGCGTCGCGCCAGGCGGGTGCTGCTGGCTCAGCGGTGGATTGTGAGCACTACTGGTATCACGATTGCGGCTGATGTCACTCCTGCGGCTGCCAGGCCGATGCGGGCGGTCCGCATTGCGGGGCGCCAGGGCGGCAGTGCTGAGAGCAGCACGAGCACGATTCCGGCCCCGTAGAGCACTGGTGCTGCGGTGAGGGGCACGGTCACGCCTGGTGGGCAATGGTCAGGGCCGCACGAATCGGTGGCCATGACACCGAAGCAGTAAAAGAGGAAATCTATGACGAACAGCGAGGAGAGCGCGGCTGCGCCCAGCAACGGTGGCAGCCACCACCGCGGGTCGCGGTGCGGCCTGCCCGAGGTTAAGTTCATGACATAGATCCAAATGCCCTGCGGTGGCCAGCGCATCGGTGCAGCTACTCAAAGACGCTCGTGTGTGTACTCATGTGGAACGTCGGCGTGCAAGGCGTAGTGGTGGCGCTGGTGACGGGTGCGATAGCCGCGGGCGTTGTGCTGCTGGCCGGCGGGACGGGCGTGGGCGTGTGGTTGTCGCCGCGGGCTCAGGCTGCGGAGGATGCGCGGGACCGGTGGTCGCGGTCGCTGATCTGTCGGCAGTGTCTGGCGACGTTCCCGCGGGAGGAAGCTTTGGCGGTCTGACCCGGCAATCAGAATGCCCCAGCCAGCTGTCCCGAGCTGTGGCGAACCGGCGAAGCGGGTATCGCTGTTGGCATGGATGCTGTCTTAGCGAGTGTGGTGGCTGTTGTGGGCACGCTGATGGGTGCGTGGGTCACCTATTCGTTTCAGCTGCGCTCGGCCGAGCGGGCGGATCAGGTGCGCGGCCAGGAGCTGCTTCGGCAGGAGCAGCTTGACACTTTCAGCGCGTTCATCGGCATCTTGATGGCGTATCGCAAGAACCTCTACTTCCGGTGGCGACTGCAGAATGAGGAGGCGCCAGGGGAGCAGCGGTCTGGGGAGCGGGACGAGACCTACCGGCTTCGCGCGGAGGCTGAGCATGCGCTGGCGCGGCTTCGCCTGATCTGCGACGACACTGCCCTTGTGCGATCGGCTTCGGAGGCTTTGAAGGCGCCCAGCTCTTTGCGGCATGCGGAAGATCTGGCTGACCTGGTCGCTCGGCGCGACGAGGTCGAGCGGGTGCATGACGAGTTCGTGGAGGCTGCGGCCTCCTTCTTTCGTGGAACTGATCCACACGGTGCGGTAGCGCCCTCGGCCACGACTCCAAGGTGGCGCCGAGAGCGGGCCCGGCCCTCGAACTGAGGACGTTGGCGCGGTCGTTGGGCTGCTGCGCAGCGTGCTGGCCGCCGATGCTGCTGGATCAGGGTTGGGGAGCAGCCGCCACGTATAGGGGCGTACCCAGGACGCCGCTGCTGCCATCAGGTAGCTTGGCCACGGCTAGGGGGACGGCAAGGAACTCCATACGCCGCGGAGGGGTTTGGAGGTCGAGGTCCGAGAGAGGGCTCCTAGCGCAAGGCGGGACGCCTGGATGGGGAGATCGTGAAACGTCTCGGCGCGCGCACGTCCCTGCTCCTCCATTTCGGAAAGTTGGTTACCGAAGGCTCCAAAGATCCGAATACGTCGATTAGTCATGCCCCGCATTGAGACCGAACCGGCCCCCGGGCCATCCGCGCGTCCACACGGCCCGCAGGGCGATCCTCCCGCTCGACACGAACGCTCGGCGCCCCAGCAGGCTGGACGTCGAGGACGACGGGAGAGCCCGCCGCCACGATACCGGTCGTCTCGGTGTTCACTAGAATTTAAAATCTCAGAGGTGCCGAGGAGGATTTCACTTCCACGTCTTTAAACCCGTAAGAATCGAGAAGTCGACGCACAGAGTGCTGCTGCTGCGGAAGTGGACCAGGACCTGCCACTACCTCGATCACCGACTCGGGTTTAAATGCTACGCGAACATAGGGGGTGAGGCCAGCCGGGCCTGAGCGAAACGCTATACCGGAATTTTCCTCTCCCTCGTATGTCTGAATAATCAATCTCCACTCACGCTCTTCGTGAAATGTGGGGTTTTTGATTATCGCCAGCCGGAGATTGAGGACGCCTACGAAGCCGACTACATCATCATCATCATCAACGATGGACTTTTCGGCTTTTGAAAGTACTCGCTCTGCAAATATTCGAATAACCTCCTCCTCCTCCTCGGGATATATTCCGTAGGAGACCTGCCCGAACGCGCTCTGGGCAGAAGGGAGTCTTTTGGCTTCGGAACCCTCGAAGCTGTCGCCATGAAAGCCGATTGCATATCCAGCCGTGCCGCCGCCATAAGTGCACCACTGGCTGAGCAGGTCCCCACTCTCACAAAAGCAGCAGACGTAAGTGTCGTGGAAATGGCCTGCGCTCCGCATGGGGTCCAACTTTCCAGATATGTAGTCAACTACGCGGTCGTGAAGGCCCAACCCTCCAGGGGAAGTACCCGTGACGCGGTGCAATGCTTCTCTCAGCTGGCGGCATGCATAGGTCATTTCTTCGGCATCGTTCAGAAATGCCGTATTGGTTGCCCAAATCTCCGATGTTGAAAGAACGCCGTCGTATAGTGGTAAATGATTTCAGGATTACTCGACATTTTCGACTTCTCTCGATGCCGCTGCGTTCACCATGCCGAATCCCGTCATTTCCGCGGGGTTGGCGTGAAATGAATCCAGGTTAGATTGCCCTGAAAAATTCCCTGCACGATTTCGACGTCGCTCGTTGCCCTTCCATGCTGCCGCCAGCGCCCTAGCTCTGCCAGCGGGCACGCATGCCCCGCTTGCACGGCTGGGACGGGACCGGTCCTGGAACGGGGCGAGTGCCCCCGATGCTGCGCTCCACCGTCGACTTCCAGGCCGGGGCGACCTGCCACTATTGCCGCCACGTCGATCCGCATCCACCGGAGGAGTGGTGCCCCCGGGTTCCGGCGGCGGTGGATGCGGCGGATCCCCGGCCGCCCGACCGCAGGGGAGCCCGTCAAGGACGGCCCGTGTCCGAAGCTGCTCCGCGTGAGTGGGGGGGTGAAATTGTGGGTCCGAGCAGGACGGCCATTGCACCAGGCCCCGCCGGATCAGCCACCCGTACGCGCCGGTGATCCGGGGCTCGCCGTCGATATCCGCCGGCGACCGGTGAGCCGGTCGGCCAGCCGCCGCAGCGCGCCACCCTGCTGCGCCAACAGGGCCTCCAGACGGGCCGGCGCCATTTTCGCAGCGGCTGTCCACCTGGTCCTGTTGCCAGCCGGACAGCCGCTCCCGGCCCAGAGGGCGGGGAGCCGGCTCGGAGCAGGCATGGCTCCCCGGTGCGGACCTACCGGCGGTTGTCGTCGATGAGTTCGAGGTAGCGGGTGTAGTAGATACCGGATTTCTCCCGGTTCCGAATCAGGGTGCCCTCCTCCACGCGGTAGGTGCGGTCCGGGTCGCCCTTGAAGGAGAGCCAGTTGAAGGAGGTGGTCACCCAGGCGTCGTCGTAGAGGAGGATCTTGGCGTGGTTGCTCTTGAGACGGACCACGTGCAGCTTCTCGGGGTATCGCGCAGCGAGGTTGTTGAGCCTTCTGACGGCATTCGGGTCGGTCCTGTTCTCGCTGTCGTCGTAGCCGTAAGCGATATCGACCTTCACGCCTCGCTGCAGTCGGCGTTCCAGTTTGCCGACGAACGCCGTCGTGACAATCGCGCCGGTGATCCACGGCGAGATGATCAGGATGCGTTTCCGGGCACTGGTGAGGGCTTCGTCGAGGAGTTCGGGGTGCTCGAAGACACCGATTGCGCGGATCTCCTCTGCCGGCGGCTCTTGGGCCTCCGGCTCCGAGGGGAGGGGTGCCGGGGAGTTGAGCTGGACGGCAGCCTGCTCTTCGCGTTTCTGGGTGACCTCCTGCAGGGGGATCCGGGCCATTTCGAAGTCGGGTTCCAGCAGGGGGCGCTCAGGCTCGGGCTCTACGCTGATGCCGAGGGCCTTGGCCCCGCCGAAGCCGATCAGTTCGATCTCGTGGCGGTCGCTTAGTTCGCCGTCGATGACGACACCGAGCTCGATTTCAGCGCGTTCAGCGTCCGCGTAGACGAGGAGCTTGACTGGCAGGACGTGACAGGTCCGGGTCTGGACGATGCTTTTTACCTGCAGGACTTCGCGGGTGGTGGTGCCGTTCTCCTGGAGGAGAGTGGTGATCTCCTCGGCGGTCACCTCGCCGTCCTCGACGGGACCGGACCGCGCGGCAGGCAGCATGATCATTCCGGCTTCGGTGGCTACGTCCCGGGCGATGGTGCTGCGGCGGCTGTAGGGGGAGGCACGCCACAGCATCCGGTCGAATACGAGGGACTGGCTGACCCGGACCGGGACGATGGCAGCCGCCTTCGTCGCGGTGAAGCGGCCCTTCTCGGTCAGGCGCAGCCGCGGAACGGGCGCTGTGCCGGGCACGGGAGCGGTCCAGCGCAGGTCGTCGGAGCCGAAGAGGACCGCAACCGTCTGGTTGACCATGGCGACGTCCAGGCCGAGGAACCCGGCGATGGATTCCGGTGTCCTCTCCCCTTGGTCGACGAGCCGCAGGACGTACTCCTCCAACAGGGGGATGTCCTTGCTGTCCTGGGCGAGGACCTCGGCGGTGATGCGGGCGACGGGCAGGGCCGCGTCGACGATGCCAACGAGGTCGAAGCCGGTGCGGGCATTTCCAAATCGGACAGCCAGCAGGCTGTCCTCACTGAACGTTGGCATCGCGGATCTCGCAGTCTTCCGGGTGGCTGCTCATGTAGTCGAGGACGTTGCGCAGGGCGCCGGGTTTGCTGCGGCAGAAGCCGGCGTCCCCGACGATGATCAGCCCGAACCGGGCGCGGGAGAGGGCGACGTTGATGCGCCGCCAGTAGGGCTGCCCCAGGAACCCGAAGCGGCCGTCGGAGTTGCTCCGGGTCACGCAGAAGACCGCGAGGTCGCACTCGCGGCCCTGCACGGCATCGACGGAGAGCACCTCAGGCGTGAAGTGCCTAAGCTTCTTCTTGGCCAGCTGCTTCTTGAGCGTCTCGACCTGACGGCCGTAGGGCGCGATGACCAGAACCTCCAGGGGCTTGCCACCGGCTGGCTGTACCGCCCCCTTCCCGATCGCGTAGTCGATGACCTGCAGACGTTTCTCCGCGATCTGCGCCTCGAGCCGGTTGGAGACGCTGGTCTCGGTGCCGGACCGCTCCGTCTCACGCCTCCCCGGATGAAAGCTGGTGTCCATCCAGAGCACAGGCCGGTTGATGCCCCTGTACCCCTGCAGCTCGTGCGGATTGGGAGAGAGCAGTTCGTTGTCGTAGAAGCAGCTGCTGATCATGTTGCCGATGGCGGGCGTCATCCGGTACTGCTCGCGCAGCAGGTGCTTGACCGGCGGCTGTGCATTGTCCGCAAGGTGTTGGAACAGCGTCGTCTGCACGATCTCCGGGGTCAGCTGGTGGTCTTCCATGGCCTTGCCGTTGCGCAGCAGGTCCTCGTCGATCGGCGGGAGCTGCCTGGTGTCCCCAACCAGCACCCACCGCTTCGCGCGGGCCAGCGGGACCAGCGCCTCAGTCGCGGTCGCTTTCGACGCCTCGTCGAAGATGCACAGGTCGAAGTCCAGGGCACGTGCTGCCGGATGCCCCAGGAAGCCCAGGGCCGTGCCGCCCACCACGTTTCGGGTCCGCAAGAAACTGGCGATGAGGTGCGGGTCGCTGCCGATGCGCTTGAGCCATTCGCCTTGCAGACGCAGAAGCCGCATGAGGTCCTGTCCGGGGCCCGCTGTCGGAAACAGGGCCTCGACGGCGTCCCGGCACTCCCGCGCGGTCATGGCCTCGCGCAGGGTGAGGTCACCGTCTAGGGCGCTCTGGATCTCGGCGACCAGAGCCGCGCGCTGTTCGAGGAGTGTCTCCCGGCGGGCGCCGACGGTGACCGCTTCGTCTCCCAGTTCCCGCGCGGAGGTGGTGCGGTCGGGTAGAGGCTGAGCGGCCAGTTCCGCGAGCCGGGCCTCGACGTGCGCGAGGTCGGTGGCGACGGCGGCCGCCTCCTCCAGCAGGAGTGCCGCCTTCAGGTGCCGTGCCTCCAGCTTCTGCCTGGTCGCGACCGCTTCCAGGTGCCTCTCCGCCCGGGCCCGAACGCTCTGCGTCCACCTCTTGACCTGCCGGTCCAGCAGTAGCGCTTGCGCGGCGGGATCGATGCGCGGATCGTCGGGACGGCCCAGGCGCACCAGGCCGTCGATACCTGCCTCCTCCAGACGGCGCAGCGCGTTGTCGATGGCGATGTGGGTCTGGCTGACGATGAGGATCCGTGCGTCCGGCTTGCGGCTGAGGGTCTGCTCGACGATTTCCGCGATCACTGTGGTCTTGCCGGTGCCGGGCGGGCCCTCGACCAGCACCAGGTCCTGCGTCCCAAGCGCCCGCACGACGACGTCCCGTTTGCTCTGGTCGAGGTCGGCGCGGACCCAAGACGTGACCTCGATCGGAGGAAGGACCGGCATCCCTTGCGGATTCTCGATGATCTTACCCAACTGGGGGTTGCTGCTCTGCTGGGCGGCCACCATGGATAGCGCGTCGCGCTGCCTGTTGATGGCGCTCTGGCTGGGGCCGAGGAAAGGCAGCAGGTAGCCGCGGCGCGGCAGCGCCGTCTTGGCACGAGTCATCCGGAGCTGGACGGTGTCCTCGGTCCGACCGGTGACGACACCCCTGTCAATGGGCCGGCTGTAGGGGTACTCCACGACCGACCACTCGTCGCCGATCTCCATTACCGTTTCGGTGGCGCCCAGGCGGAAGGACCGCGTGTACGAGGTGCCCTCCGTCTTGTCGTAGGCGACGGGCTGCCGCCCATTCGCCGCGATCTCCTCTCGGGCTTCCAGGACGTGCCGCCAGCCGTCGAAGAGGTCCCCGAGGTTTTGCCGCCGGTCCTCGCGGCCCTTCTCCTCGCGGGCCTCCACATGCGTGTCGAGCCCCGCCAGCAGCACGTTCAGCCCGCGGTTGGCCGGGTCCTCGCCCGGATCGTAGAAGGTCCAGCTCAGAATCGGATCAAGCTTGAGCGCGGACTCCCGGCGCTTCGCCAGCCATTCCTCTGGCCGCTCTTCCGCGGACACGATGACGCACCGGTCGGAGTTGTTGTCGTCGCCGACCATGCGCAGGAACAGCTTCCGGCCGAAGACCCGCACCGTCTCGGTGTCAACCTCTTTCGTGGCCGGGTTCCATCCGTAGTCGACGTGCACCATGCCCGAGATGTCAGACATCACCTCCGACTTGGCGCGCGCCATGACCTGATCGAGGCTCGGTTCTTCCCCGTCCGGCACGGTGACGAGCTTCTCTGCGGCACTCTTGGTCATCTTCAGCCACACCGAGTTGCGCTGCCGCGCGTCACGGTTGCCGCACCGTCGCTCCGCCTCCAGCAGCTGGTGCTCCAGCACGATGGCGTTGGCTGGCCTGTTCTGCGGTTCGAGGTCGATGCAGGACTTCAGAATCGCGCGGACATCGGTGTCCATCTCCAGCTCGTCCAGCGCCGACAGCAGCCCGGGGTAGTCGCGAGCCTTGCTGTTGGACAGGACCTGGATGGCCAGGACAGCGTACGCGTAGACGTCCCTGACCCAGCCGACACTGCTCTTCTCCAACGGCTTGTACAGGCTGGAACCGTAATCAGCGACCGTGTGGTCTGTGGCGGGCGCCGCCGCCGTCTCCACGACCTTGGCGATCCCGAAGTCGGCGAGCTTGACCGTGCCGTCACTGGTCAAGAGGACGTTTCCGGGCTTGATGTCCCGGTGCTCCACCCGCTGCTCGTGAGCGTAGGCGAGTGCAGATGCCAACGGCCGCCCGATCCGGGCGAAGTAGGCCGGCCAGTCCAGCGGCCGACCCCCGCTCATCTCGTCCTTCAGACTCCTGTCGACCCACTCCAAGACGATGAAGTATTGCTCCAGCCTCTCGTCCCAGCCCGAGTCCAGCATTCGCACGATGTTCGGATGGGCCAGCGCCCGCAACGAGGCGGTCTCGCGGTCGAGGAAGATCCGAGTGCTCTCCTCGTCATCGCGCCGCTTGAGCAGTTTCACCGCCGCGTACGCGCCCTCCGGGCTCAGGACATCCACTGCCTTGCGCACCTCGGACATACCGCCCTGGCGCTTCTCCGCCTGCGGCAGCAGATGAAACCGCCTGTTGATCATGCCGGTCACACGCGGCTCCTCACCCATCAACTGCCCTTCATCTTCACGTCCTTGACCATCCTTTCAGGAGAGCATCGTCTTCGCTTCGGCTTCGCCTCCAAACGGCAAGGAAGTGAACCATCAGGGATGACTGGTATGCCGCTTCGCGATGGTGCGCGGCCAGCCGACGCCAGCAGGGCCGGGCGGCGATCGTCGGTGACACCCTGCTGGACACCAGCTGGGTTCTGTTCACCTGCTCCATTCTGCTCGGCGTCCCTTTGCGGCTCGCCCTGACCGTGGCCGACGTCGACGAGAATCAAACCGGGCCCGAATTGCCACTTGGGCCGTACTCGGCATAACCCCCGTACTGCTCGCCTGGGGTACACCGAGGCCCGCCGCGTGCCACGCGTGCGCCGACTCGACGTGCAACTCCCAAGGCTGGGTGCCAGGTTGGACGGTGTCCGCGTCGCCCTCATCACCGACACCCACTACGGCCCACTCGATCGCGTGACATCACTCCACGAGCCGCCCGCTCACGAGCGCAGCGACCCACCGATTACCCGTAAGCAGCGCCCGAATCGCCGGAAGCGCTGGGAGAGCTCTTCGACCTCATGGCCGCCCTGAGCGAATCCGCCGCCTCGACAGCGAACGGTCACGGCCCCGGCCTGCTCAAGCTGCCGCTTACGCCTGAGAGCGCACCCTCGAACGCGGCACGGGCCCCTTGAGGTTCCCGCGTCACGCGGGGGTGGGCTGATCAACCGGTTAGGAAGGGTTAGCGGGTGTTCAGGTTCGCCGTTTCGGCCGTCGCCTCGTTCTGGCGACTGCCGTGTGACGTGTGCGTGCCGGTCGCGTTCATCGGCCGCGTGAAAGATCATCACGTGTGGCCGCTGGATCTGTGTGCTCCGGGGACCGGCACTCTCGGTAGCGTGACCATCTGCTGCATGAGTGTCCATGTGTCCGGCTGGTCCGTGCGACGGCTTCCGGCTGAGAGTAATGAGGCTGCAATGAGTGAACTGACGAAGCCTGAGGTCGACGTTCCGGAGGGTGACGCTCCTACGGAGCTGACCATCCGGGACCTGGTCGTCGGGAACGGGGCTGAAGTGAAGCCGGGCATGGTGGTCAGGGTCCACTATGTCGGGGTGACCTTCGAGTCCGGGAAGGAGTTCGATGCCTCCTGGGGCCAGGGTCAGCCGTTCAAGTTCACCCTGGGCAGTGGCAAGGTCATCAAGGGCTGGGACCGGGGGGTGAGGGGGATGAAAGTCGGCGGTCGGCGCGAGATCATCGTTCCCCCGCGTCTCGGCTATGGCAACCAGTCGCCCTCGCCGTTGATCCCGGCGGGCTCGACCCTGGTCTTCGTGGTGGACCTGCTGGACTCGTACTCCAGCACAACCGGGTGGAGCAACGCCTAGTTGTACTGACCGGAGACGTTGATTGAAAGCACGGCGCTCCGATCAGCAGTTACGAGGTGGGGGCCGAGTGGCGTTCAAGCAGGTCTCTGGCGAGCTGACTGATGCGTTCGCGGGCCCTCTCTGGGGCGAGCACCTCGATATGGTCACCGAATTGGAGGAGCTGGCGCACTGACTCGATGTTGGGATAGCGCACGACGACGGTGCAACAACCATCTTCTGGGTCGGAAACTTCGTGGATGCGGTTGCCGAGTATGCGCCGCGCCAGGTCGATGCCAGTTTCTGGCAGGCGGATGGTCACGCTCACGCGGCCTTGCGCCTCGGTGCGTGCCTTCAACACGGCCCACCTGGTGTGAAGGGTCTCACCAGGTCGAAGAACAGCCGGCGCGTTGAGCTGTTCGTAGGCCGAGAGTCGTTCCAGAGCGAACAGCCGACCGTCCCCCTGGTCGTCGGCGATGAGATACCAGCGGCCTGACTTCGCCACGATCCCGTACGGGTCGACCACTCGCGTCGAGGCCCGACTCTCGGCGCTGCGCCGGTACCGGATGCGCAGCCGACGGCGGTGCCGCAGTGCCGTAGCCAGATCCGCTACGTCGATCGCCGCCTCTGAGCCAGCGAACCACGAGGTGCTTTCCACCAGCACCAGGTCCGCCAATCGCAGCAAGTTCGGTGGCTCAGGTGATCCAGCCTGGCGGGCAGCGATCTTGCGCGCGGCCGACTCCCACATCGCAGACAGGCCCATGCGCTCACGTTGCGTGCTGTCCAAACCCGCTACGGAGAGTGCTTCCAGCTCTGGTGGTTCCAGGTGGGATGCGTTGAGCCGCGCACCGGGGAGCAAGATGATCCCGCCGTTCCGCCCCCGTTCTGCATAAACAGGCACACCCGCAGTTGAGAGTGCCTCCACATCCCGCAGCACAGTCCGCCGAGACACCTCCAGACGCTTGGCCAGCTCGGCGGTGGTGATGCGCTGGCGGGCCTGCAGGAGCAGCAAGAGGTGCAACAGCCTCGAAGCCTTCATGCTGACTAATGTTCGCAGAAAAGGTGACAGGTTCTGTCGCGATGAGGCGATCGACTGGAGCGGTACCGAGACTTCAACGATCTGAGGAGCGCTCTATGCCCGCACCGAACCTGTTCCTGATCGGCGTCCGCGACGCCGAGGCCGCTACCGCCTTCTACAGCGACCTGTTCGAGATCGAACCGACCTTCATCAGTCCCCACTACGTAGCTTTCGAGGTTGCCCCCGGTGTCCTGTTCGCGCTGTGGACGGGCTACAGCGAGCAAGCGGTCCCGAGCACCCCTCGCACAAGCGAAGTCGGGCTGATGGTCTCCGGAGCAGCGACTGCGATTGACGAGATCTTCACGAGTTGGGTCTCGAAGGGAGTCCATGTCGTGGAGGAGCCGCACGACGCTGTCTTCGGCCGCACGTTTGTGATCACCGACCCCGACGGCAACCTCATCCGGGTCTCCCCGGTCGACTGAGCTGTACGTCCCCTCTCCACACCTCAAGTTGTCGAAGGGCCGACCACACACGATGGCCGGCCCTTCAGCCTGTCCAGGAGCGCAGAAATGTCCCATCCGAACGCCGTCCTCACCCCGCGCCACCGCATGAAAGTCGCTCGACTCGTCGTTGACGACGGCTGGCCAATCAGCGAAGTCGCGGCCCGATTTCAGGTGTCCTGGCCGACCGTGAAGAGGTGGGTCGACCGCTACCTTGCAGGTGAGTCCATGCAGGACCGATCCTCACGACCCCGGATATCGCCGAGCAAGACAACCATCACCGTGACGAAGAGGTGCGTCAACCTGCGACTGCGTCTGCGAGAAGGGCCGGTCCAGCTCGCCGCGAGACTCGACATCGCCCCGTCGACAGTGCACCGAATCCTGCGATCAGCGCGACTGAACCGCCTCGCCTACCTCGA
The DNA here is from genome assembly GCF_002082195.1 of Streptomyces gilvosporeus. Lineage (GTDB taxonomy): Bacteria > Actinomycetota > Actinomycetes > Streptomycetales > Streptomycetaceae > Streptomyces > Streptomyces gilvosporeus. The sequence continues at coordinate 1,250,068 of NZ_CP020569.1, forward strand.
TCGCGCGACCGGTGAACCCGTCCGGCGGTACGAGCACGACCACCCAGGATCACTTGTGCACGTCGAAGTGAAGAAGCTCGGGAACATCCCCGATGGCGGCGGCTGGCGCTACGTCGGTCGCCGTCAAGGCGAGAAGCATCGCGTCGCGACACCGGGCAAGTCACGCAACGCCTACGGCGGCCCGAAGCTCGGATACGCATTCGTGCACACCATCATCGACGACCACTCTCGCGTCGCCTACACCGAGATTCACGATGACGAAAAAGCCGTGACCGCAGTCGGCGTACTGCATCGCGCGGCGGAGTGGTTCGCCGAGCGCGGCGTCGTCATCGCGAGGGTGCTCTCGGACAATGGAGGCGCCTATCGCTCCTATCTGTGGCGCGACACGTGCGACGCCCTCTCGATCACGCCGAAGTACACCCGCCCTTACCGTCCGCAGACCAACGGGAAGGTCGAACGCTTCCACCGCACCATGGCAGACGGCTGGGCCTACGCCCGCTGCTACGCCTCCGAGGCCGAACGCCGAAGTGAGTTGGAAAGCTGGTTGCACTACTACAACCACCACAGACCCCATACGGCATGCGGGAGCCTGCCGCCGTTCTCACGATTGATCAACGTGCCCGGTCAGTACACCTAGTGACCCTGGCCTCTCCTCCGCTGCCGCGTGCTGCGTCGTCCGCCGGGGTGGGCTCCGCCGTGCTCCTCGCTGCCGCTCCTGCTTCCCCCTCTGCAGCGTCCGAACGGTTCCGCTGCGACTCATTGACCGCCGAAGGCCACAAGGCGACCGACTTCCTCAACGGCCTACCCGGCGCCGCCGCCCGGACGTCTGAACCCGCCGGCCGCGCTCAGCAAACGGGGGAGGTCCCCGGGGGAATCCAGCTCGTCGCGCTGCCGATCACAGCGCCGGTCCGAGGAGGCCCCGCCCAGCAGCAACACATTGCGCAGGCCGATACGGACCAAGATCCGGACCATTTCCGGACCAGCCCACGCCAAGGAACCGCACCAACAGGCGTTTCCGCTTGTCAGCATGAGTGCAGCAGCTGTACCACCAGCAGACGAAGAACCTTCTTGCGACTGCAGCCCCAACCGCACGATTCAATGACCACCTTCACAGTCACCCGGCTACGCCTTCCAAACACGACCGTGACCTGCGGAAACACCCCGCACCGGCGAATTCGACCCGGATTCGCCCCGGAAGCCTCCGGGAAGGGCCCTGAGGGGGTGGGGCGTTGCGCCTGCCAAAAGACTCATCCGTCCTGGTGGGGGATCGACCCGGTACCCGAGCGGGGTTGCAGCACCTGGACGGACTTTCCGCGCTCCCAGGCCGATGCCGTGCCGGCATGTGACTTCTTCGAAGCGGTCGCCCTGTCCGGGGCGCGGCTGTACGTGTTCGCGGTGATCGGGCACGCCGGCCGGCGCATCCGCGTCCTGGGCGCGACGGCGCACCCGACCGCCTCCTGGGTGGCGCAGGCCGCCGGGAACCTCGTCACGGTTCTCAAGGATGCCGGCTGCCGGGCCCGGTTCATGATCCGCGACCGTGTCGGGAAGTACCCCGCCCTGTTCGGCCCCGTCCTTGAGGATGCGGGGATCGAGGTCGTACTCAGCGGGATCCGGATGCCGCGGATGAACCCGCTCATGGGAACGCCGGGTGCAGACCTGCCGACGCGAACTGCTGGACGGCACCCTGGTCTGGAACCAGCGCCACCTGCTCCACGCCCTGAACGAGTTCGAACAGCACGACAACTCCCACCGGCCCCACCAAGGCATCGCAGACGCCGGCCGCTGCACGTCTTGCCCCCACCGATCACCGATTCGGAGCAGCTCACCCACCTCGACATCCGCCGACGTGACCACCTCGGCGGCACCCTCCACGAGTACCAACATGCGGCCTGACCTGCACGGACGGAGTTCTCGGCAAGGGCAAGGTCAGGGCAGCCTCGGGCAACGGTTGCGAAGCAGGACCCTGTCCAAGGTGCTGTGCGGCTGCACGTTCCGGTGTAGTCCGAGTAGGTAGCCGGCGGCGCTACTGCGTAGTTCTCGGGCTGCCGTATGGGCCTGCACGGCTGACGAGAGAATCAGTATGCCCAGGAGTCCCGCCTGCGCCGCGGTGTCAGGGATCGCGAGGGTGGCAGCAGCGACGGCGGGCAGTAGGGGCAGCTTGAGTGACTTGATTCCCATCGTCGCCTGGACCGGTTGGAGCCCGACACTGCGCAGCCCTCGTCGGAGCTCCGCCAGCGGCGCCCTTACTTGGCGATCGGCGAGTGCTTCCAGGCGTGTGGTGAGGATCCCCGGGTCGTCTGCCTCGGCCAGTCTGGTGAACTCGTCGGTCAGCGACTCCAGGTGATCCCGGAACGCGTCGAACTCGGCATGGAGCGTCTTCCGTGCGGCCACGATCTTCTCGACCGGAACGTTCTCCAGGGACGCTGGCACCACGGCCTGAATGGCGAGAACCGCATACATTGCGGCAACCCCGTCGGCCGAGTACGGCCTCGGCCTTCCCCACGCTGGGCCCTCGAGTATTGCTCCCGCGATCGCCTCGGAGGTCCAGCCCTCCACGTCGCCGAGACTGTCCGGCTGGTCCGTGACGAGCTTGGCCTGGTTGGCATCCGCGACACGCTGCGCGAGCGCAGTGAGGAACACGGCTGCAAGGCGCGGGTGCATGCCAAGCCATCGTCGACCGCGGTCGTCGTCGACCGTCACCGCGAGCCCCGCCTCGACAAGTATGTCCTCAGCCACGCACATGCCCTTGTAGTCGAGATCGACCCACTCCAGGAGGTGCCGGGCCGGTGTCCCCGGCACTCGGTGAAACGGAGCGTCACGAACCGTCCGCGAAGGAAGAGCTGGTAGCCGCTCACGTAGGTCGTGGACCCGGCTCTCTACAAAGTGGAGGAAGTCCATCCCGGTTTCATGGCTGTACCACTCCGGGGAGAGGTTGACCATCAGACCGAGCTCGCCGTTCAGGACCTCGGCCATGCGGCTCTCCTGAATGGGATAGTCCTCCGGAACGATCCGGCCGATGTTCGGCCAGTACAAGGCTGCTGCCTTCAGCCACGTGTCGTCCTGGATGTGAATGTACGGGTAGTAGATCGCGAAATCGCGCATTCCAGCCTCCCCGATGACACATCCGCGATGGGGAGGCGCACATGGCCGGGCGGATCCAGGACGATCTCCATGTTCACCTCGCCCCGTACCTCGCCATCCTGCGAGATGAGCTCCTGGCGGTGAAGGATCCCGAACGTTGAGCCAGCGAGAATTTGGTCGAGGAGGCCAAGCGTGTGGGGGGCGCGCCAGCGAGCCTGTTGCTTGCCAGCCTCTTTGAGGGCATCGAGTGCGTCAACCACGCCCATCGGGAACAGCAGCCGGATGCGCTCGCGTCGTCCTGGTGGGAGCGGCCCTCGCTGACTGCGGAGTTCACACCACGCAGCGTACGCACCGACAGGAGCCGGGCCTCCTTCTCCGCGTCGTTGATGCCACTGATCAAGGAGTGCCGGTCACCGTAGTTGCGCGGGTTGAAGGTGCGGTCCAGGCTGGTCACGTGGATCAGGTATCAGCCCGCCTCCGCCGCGTCGACCAGGGCCACGCCCCGACCGGTCTCACGGGCGAGCCTGGACACCAACCACAGCACGAGCACGTCGCCGGGTTCGCCAAAGGCGCCGGACGTCAGGTCGGCCAGCAGCTTCTCGAAGTCGTCGCGCACCTTGGTCGCGAACTTGGAGGCCGAGCCGGTGTCCCTGTACGGCTCGCCCCACGTCCACGGACCGTGATCGGCTTCGGTAGCGATGTTGTCGCGGTGCTGGTCAGTGATGCTGCGCGCGGTCTTGCCCTTGCCCTTGGACACACGCAGGAACTCGCGTGCTGCCCTTGTCACGGTTCCCTTGGCCATAGCCCCTCCCCGTCCCTTACGGTCGCGTCATGTCACCTTCGCCATCAACCGTAGGTGTAATTCTGACCGTGGACGACGACCCGGGCGTGTCGCGTGCCGTCGCCCGCGATCTGCGACGTCGCTACGGCGAGTCGTACCGCATCGTACGTGCCGAGTCCGGCGAGTCCGCCCTTGCCGCCCTGCGTGAGCTGAAGCTGCGCGGCGCCCCCGTCGCGGTGATCGTGGCCGACTACCGGATGCCGAAGATGAACGGCCTGGAGTTCCTGGAGCAGGCTCTCGACATCCACCCCGGCGCCCGCAGGGTGCTGCTGACCGCGTACGCGGACACCAACGCGGCGATCGACGCGATCAATGTCGTCGACCTGGACCACTACCTCCTCAAGCCGTGGGAACCGCCGGAGGAGAAGCTCTATCCCGTCCTCGACGATCTCCTGCTGGCCTGGCGGGCCAGCGACCGCCGGCCGGTGACCGTCACCAAGGTCGTCGGGCACCGCTGGTCGGCGCGTTCGTCGGCGGTACGGGAGTTCCTGGCCCGCAACCAGGTGCCCTACCGCTGGTACTCGTCCGAGGATCCGGAAGGCCGGCGGCTGCTGTCCGCCGCGGGCGAGGAGGGCCTGCGGCTCCCGCTGGTGATCGCCCCCGACGGCACGGCGCTTGTCGAGCCCGAGGACCGGGAGCTCGCCGCCCGGGTCGGCCTCGCGACGACACCGGCGACGGACTTCTACGACCTGGTCATCATCGGCGGCGGACCGGCCGGTTTGGGCGCGGCGGTGTACGGGGCCTCCGAGGGCCTGCGGACCGTCCTCGTGGAACGCTCCGCGACCGGGGGCCAGGCGGGCCAGAGCTCCCGCATCGAGAACTATCTCGGCTTTCCGGACGGCGTGTCCGGGGCGCAGCTCACGGACCGGGCGCGGCGCCAGGCGTCGAGGTTCGGTGCCGAGATACTGACCGCGCGCGAGGTCACCGGGCTGGAAATCAACGGCTCGTCGCGTGTCGTCCGGTTCTCGGACGGCACCGCCGTCGCCGCGCACGCCGTGATACTCGCGACCGGCGTGTCGTACCGGCAACTGGACGCTCCCCAGGTGTCCGAGCTGACCGGCTGCGGAGTGTTCTACGGCTCGGCCCTGACCGAGGCGGCGGCGTGCCAAGGGCAGGACGTGTACATCGTCGGCGGCGCGAACTCCGCCGGCCAGGCCGCGATCTACCTGGCCCGGAGCGCCAAGTCGGTCACCGTACTGGTGCGTGAGCAGTCCGTGTCCACCTCGATGTCGCACTACCTCGTCCAGCAGGTCGATGAGACGCCCACGATTTCCGTGCGCACCCACACGGTCGTCGACGCCGCCCACGGCTCGGGTCATCTGGAACAGATCACCCTGCGCGACACGGCGACCGGCCACACCGACATCGTCGACGCCCAGTGGATGTTCGTCTTCATCGGCGCGGCCCCGCTGACCGACTGGCTGGAGGGCACGGTGCTGCGGGACTCCCGCGGGTTCATCCTGACCGGCCCCGATCTGACCACGGACGGGCGCCCGCCGCCCGACTGGGAGTTGGACCGGCCGCCCTACCACCTGGAAACCAACGTCCCGGGCGTGTTCGTCGCCGGAGACGCCCGCGCCGAGTCCGCCAAGCGTGTCGCTTCCGCAGTGGGCGAGGGAGCCATGGCGGTCATGCTCGTCCACCGATATCTGGAGCAGTCATGAACGGCCGGCCGATCCCGTGCAGTCAGCAGGAACTCGGCTCGCTCTTCCTGTTCGAGAAGCTCGCCCCCGACCAACTCGCCTTCCTCTGCCACGAAGGCCGTGTGGAGGAGTTCGCACCCGGCCCCGTGTACGCGGAGGGCGACCCCGCCACGTGCTTCTACGTGCTGCTCGAGGGCACCCTCGTGCTCTCGAGCAGGATCGGCGACTACGACGTGGAGACCAACCGGAGTTCCAGCCGCGGGGTGTACGCGGGAGCCTTCCAGGCATACCTGGGAGACCGCGTGCGGCAGGTGTACAACAGCTCCCTCCGCGTCATCGAGCCCACACGCTTCTTCGTGCTGCCCGCGGAGACCTTCGCCACGGTCATGCATGAGTGGTTTCCCATGGCCGTGCACCTGCTGGAAGGTCTCTTCTTCGGCGTCAAGAGCGCCCAGGAGGCCGTCGGCCAGCGAGAACGGCTGCTGGCGCTCGGGACCCTGTCCGCCGGGCTGACCCATGAGCTGAACAACCCGGCCGCCGCGGCCGTGCGCGCCACCTCCGCGCTCCGCGAGCGGGTGGCCGGAATGCGCCACAAGCTCGGCGTCATCGCGGCACGCCCGTACCGGCGCGACACGCTCAAGACGCTCGTCGACGTCCAGGAACGCACCGCCGAGCGCGTCGCCAAGGCCACCGCCCTGAGCCCGCTGGAAGCCTCGGACCGGGAGGACGCCCTCGCCGACTGGCTGGACGCCCACGGCATCGGGGACGGCTGGCAGCTCGCGCCCACCTTCGTCCAGGCCGGCCTCGACACCGACTGGCTGGACCACGTCGCCGCCGCCGTGGACGACGAAACCCTCGAAGGCGCCGTGCGGTGGCTCGACTACACCGTGGAGACCGAACTGTTGATGAACGAGATCGAGGAGTCGACCACCCGCGTCTCGGCACTCGTCACCGCGGCCAAGCAGTACTCGCAACTCGACCGAGCTCCCTACCAGGTCACCGACGTCCATGAACTGCTGGACAGCACCCTCCTGATGGTCTCGGCGAAGATCGGCTCCCACATCACCGTCGTCAAGGACTACGACCGCAGCCTGCCGAAGATCCCGGCCTACCCCGGCGAGCTCAACCAGGTGTGGACGAACCTGATCGACAACGCCGTCTCGGCGATGAACAGCACGGACGCCGGCGGCACGTTGACCGTACGCACCGCGCGGGACCGCGACCATCTCCTCGTCGAATTCCGCGACACCGGCCCCGGAGTCCCCGCGGAGATCCGAGACCGCATCTTCGATCCCTTCTTCACCACCAAACCGACCGGTGAGGGGACGGGTCTCGGCCTGGACATCTCCTGGCGCATCGTCGTCAACAAACACCACGGGGACCTGAGGTTCCAATCCGCCCCCGGCGACACCCGCTTCCAGGTCCGCCTGCCGCTGACCTCCGCCGACCCCCCTTCCCCACAGGAGCCGTCATGAGTTCACTGCCCGGAATCGACCCCTCGGTCCCGCCCACCGGAACGGGATGCGCCGAGTGCGAGGCCAGTGGCGGCTGGTGGTTCCATCTGCGCCGCTGCGCACAGTGCGGCCACATCGGCTGTTGCGACGACTCACCCGCCAAACACGCAACGGCCCACGCCCGGGGCACCGGGCACCCGGTCATCCGTAGCTTCGAACCGGGCGAATCCTGGTTCTACAACTACGAGACCTCGCAGGTGTACGCCTCGGGCCCGGCCCTAACTCCCCCGGAGAGCCACCCGGCCGATCAGCCCACCCCCGGCCCCGCGGGACGCGTCCCGGAGGACTGGGCCCAACAGCTGGGATAGGCACGGGGAACGCCGGCCGGGCGCACCGCGAACGGTCGCGGCCGGGCCCGCTGTGGCGCCAGTCGGTCAGGTAGTGGTCGGTGAATCGCTCGTGGTGAGCCATGACATCGAGGAAGTCGTAGACCTGCTCGGGTGCCTGCGGTACGTCGATCGACACGGTGACAGGCTTGATGACAGGCTTCATGTACCGCACGGTATAGGCCTCAAGTGCCCCTGGGTACGCTCCGGTTGTGGCGAATCCGGACGGCACGGCATCGGGGACCTGTGCGCGTCCTCAAGACATCGGCCGCATCCGGACGTGCGGCAGTGGAATCCGAGTGTGCGGCCGTCGGACCGGCCGCTAAAGTCGCCCGCGTGACCAGGGACATACGTATCTGCTTCATCGGCGACTCCTTCGTCCAGGGAGTCGGCGACCCGGAACACCGGGGGTGGGTCGGCCGGGTGCTGGAAGCCACCGCCGGGGACCTCACCGCCTTCAACCTGGGCATCAGGCGCAACACTTCGGACGACATCCGACGTCGCTGCTGGCAGGAAGTACTGCCCCGTCTGGTCGGGGCGGACAACCGGCTCGTCGTCTCCTTCGGCAGCAACGACACCCTTGAGGAGAACGGCGCGGTTCGGGTCGATCCGGGGCGCTCGTTGGAGAATCTGACGTCGATCCTGGACGAGTGCGGGCGGCAGGCCGTTACTGCGCTGGTCGTCGGCCCTCCGCCGGTCATCGACGCGGGCGAGGCCCATCTGCGGCGCACCGTGAAGCTCGCCGACGAGATGACCGCCCTCTGCCGGTCACGCCATGTCCCGTTCATCGCGACGACTATGGAACTGGCCAGTGATCCCACCTGGCGCCGGGAAGCGCTAGCTGGTGACGGCGCGCACCCGGGAATCGGTGGATACCGCAGGCTGGCTGACATCGTCCTCACCGGTCAATGGCGCGATTGGATCGCTCAGACGCACCACTGATCGCACCTCAGCCGTCGTCTCCCCGCTGGGCGTCCAGCTCGGCCGACCACCGGTCCGCCCACACGCGCAGGGGTTCCAGCGAGGGGCGAAGGGCGTCTCCCAGCTCGGTGAGGTGATAGACGCCGTCGGCACCGGTGGTCACGATCCCCACCTCGGTCAGCTCGCGCAGCCGGTCGGTCAGCACGCTGGAGGACATCCCGTCCGCGCGTCGGCGCAGCTCGCGAAAACCGGCCGGTTCCTGTTGCAGCTCCCAGATCACCCGCAGCGCCCATCGGCGGCCCAGCAGGTCCAGTGCGGCCATCATCGGACGGCCGGTGCTCGCCCCCCGGACGGGTCGGCCCGGCCTCGGTGCACGTTCGACCGCTCCGGAATCGCTTGCGCTTCGCATACCGAACCATGATAGTGGTTCGAAATCCGAAGCAATGGGAGCGGGCATGGAACTGACGCCGGAGATGATCTACCGCGAAACCATCGACGGCCCATGGGGCCCGACCACCGGCAGCCCGCTGGGGGCGCGGCTGTGCTGGCAGGTGAACACCGCGCGCCTCATCGGCGACCGGATCGACGCCACCCTGGTCACCCCCGGGATGGACTGGATCCGGATCGGCGCGGACGGGACCCGCCGGCAGGACCTGCGCGTCACGCTGGCCGACGAGGACGGCGAAGTGATCATGCTGAGCTACGACAACGCGCTGATCCGGGAAAGTCCGGCATTCCTGGCCGCGCTCGGGGAAGGCCGGGAAACCCGGTTCGGCGACCAGTACATGCGGATGGTCGCCCAGTTCGACACCGGCGCCGCCCGGTACCGCCGGCTCACCCAGAGCCTGTTCATCGGCGAAGGCCGACTGGCCGGCCCGCGCACCATCGAGTACCGGATCCACCCGAGTACCGGATCCACCGCGTGGATTGAGCCGCCCGGCAGCGGCGGGGCCTGCACTCCCACCCCCGCCCCCGATATCGGGCGAAATTTTCCCTTGTCCCGAATTGGGTAGTTGTGTGTATCGTCCTCAGAGACAGTTCCCGCACACGATGGGACTGGGAGACATGATGAAGAAGATCATCGCGACAGCTTTCATCACCGCACTGTTCGCCGCCGGAGGCACCGGCATCGCCTCGGCGGCCCCCGCAGCGCCGGGGCCGCCTCCGGGCCGCGACATCGTCACCACGACGTTCCACTGTCCCGCCCCGCGCAACACCTTCACGATCAGGGCGGACCCGTGGGTGATGGGCCAGTACGAGTGGTATTACGGCACGCAAGGCTGCACGTACACGACGTAGCCACCGAACGCCGACCCTCGTCGCCCGAACTTCCCCTCGACCGCGCCTTGGGTTTCCGCACGGCTCCACGACCGGGTCCGCGTCGGCGATGTGCTCCCCGTCTCCGCGCCGTTCGGCGATCTGACACTGCCGGACGGCGACGGCCCGCTGCTCCTGGCGTCCGCCGGAATCGGCGGCACCCCCATGCTCGCCATGCTCCACCACCTGGCCGACACCGGGTCGTCCCGGCAGGTCGTCGCTGTCCACGCCGACCGCTCTCCGGCCGACCACGCGCACGGCGACGAACTGCGTCGTCTGGTCGGCGCTCTGCCTCATGCCGCGCTGCACCTGTGGTACGAGGAAGCGGACCAGCAGGCATCCGCGGTGGCCTCCGCATCGGTGGCGGTGTCCGCGGGCCGAGCCGACATCGGCGGGCTGCCCCTGCCCGAGGGCATCACCGCCTACCTCTGCGGCCCCCTGCCGTTCATGCGCACCCTGCGGGGCGACCTGCTCCGCCGCGGAGTCCCGCCGCAAGCAGTCCACTACGAGGTGTTCGGCCCCGACCTCTGGCTGACGCAACAGCCGTAGGGATGTGTTCTGCCAGGTGGCGTCGCACGGCCGCCGGGAGCGTCAGGAGTGCTGCCGCTCCACCAGGACGCGGGTGGCCGACCGCCGTACGACGACGCCCGCGCTCCCCCCGGCGACGGCGAACAGGGTGAGGCCGCTGATCGGGAACGCGGCCGTCGGGTCGTGGGCGGCGAGGCCGGGGAGGAACAGCCATGAGACGGTTCCGGCGGTGCGGACGGCGGTGAGATCCACGCTCATCAGCCGCAGCCGGACCGGCGGCGGGAACGAGGACAGGTGCGTGCCCAGGGCGACTTGGAGGAACGCGGTCACGGCACCGAGGGCGGCGGAGAGGCCGAGGACGACCGGTAGCGAGTCGGCAAGGGTGATCGAGGCGAGCACCAGGCCGAAGACGGCCGAGGTGCCGCAGTAGAACGCGGGCAGATTGGCGGGAAGGCGCATGTTCCCGGCGAACCCGTTGGCGAGGAAGGCTCCGGCCCCGATCGCCATGAGTGCCGCACCGTACGCGGCGGCTCCCGCATCCAACCGCGCAGCCAGGAACGCGGGCAGGGCCATGTAGACGGTCTGGGCGAAGAACCCGGCACCGTGCACCCCGATGGCCACCGCCGTGTCCGGGCACCTCCGCAGCAGCACACTGGCCCGGGGACGCATCCCCACCCCGGCCTCCTTCTCCCCCTCGCGGGACATGCCGAGCGTGGCGCGGGCGAACAGCACGAGCAGCGCGACGGCCGACACCGCGAAGGTGCCGCCGTCGAGCCAGAACAGGGAGTGCCTGGGCATCAGACGCAACAAGAGGCCGGCGGCGCCGGGGCCCGCGACGCGGGCGATGCGGAGGGTGAGGTCCATCAGCCCGGTCACCGCCTGGACGTCATGGTCGTCCACCAGCTCGGGGACCAGCGCGCCGAGATTCGGATCGAACAGGGCTCCGCCGACGCCGAGGAGGACCACGCAGGCCAGAACCCCGGGGGCGCCGAGGGTGTCCCAGGCGAAGGGCAGCGCCGTGGCCAGCCCGGCCCTGGCGGCGTCCACGACCGCGAGCCGGCGCAGGGTGGCGAAGCGGGCCACGATCCGGCGTCCGACCGTGCCCAGAACGATGTACGGCACGGACTCGGCAATCGCCACCAGGCCCATGGCCGCCGCGCCGTACTCCTGCCACGCGATCCAGGTGATCGCCATGGCGTAGACGCGGTCACCGAAGACGGAGAGCATCTGGGCGCCCCACAGGAGCAACACCGGCCCCTGACGCAGCAGCCGTACGTAGCCCACGATCGCTCTCCGCCCAGGAAACACAAACCCGGCAGCACATATCGTCTGCCGGGAATGCACGACACCCTACGACGCGGATGCCGCCGTGCGGCGCAGACTCACTCAACCCTCGCTTGGAGGGCGTGTCAGGCGGTTTCGAGCGTTCTGTTCCGGGTCTCCGGAAGGAGCAGGAAGAGCAGTACCCCGGCGGTCGCCTCCAGAAGGAGAATCCAGTACCCGAGGGCCATGTCGTAGTGATGCGCGATCGACCAGGTGGCGAGGACGGGCACGCTGCCACCGAAAATCGTGGTCGCCAGGTTGTACGGCACGCCTACGCCCGAAGCCCGTACGCCGGTCGGAAACAGCTCGCTGAAGAGGGCCGCCACATTGCCGTAGGTGAGGGCGAGCAGCAGGTTTCCGATGACCGCCACGAGGAGATATCCGGCCGGGGTCGCGTTCTGCAGCAGAGAGAGCATGGGAACGGCGAGCAGGGCGAAGCCGAACGCCTCGGCCAGGACGAGCGGTTTGCGGCCGGTCATCCGGTCCGACAGGAAACCGACCAGCGGCAGCGCGCCCACGAACACCGCCAGCGACACCGCGTTCAGCATCAGCCCGGTCTTCAACGGGAATCCGGAGACCAGATGTGCGTACGTGGGAAGGAAGACCTGCCAGACGAAGTACGTCGACTGACTGAATTGGATGACCATCACGAGCAGAACGCTCCGACGGTGTTCACGGATTGCGGTCCGCAGCGGCCTGGACTCGAGTTTCCCCGCCGTCTGCAATGCGCTGAAGACCCGGCTTTCCGGGACCGATCGCCGCAGGTGGAGCCCGTACAGGCAGAGCACTGCGCCCAGCAGGAAGGGGATCCGCCATCCCCATGCGGCCAGCGCGCCCTCCGGCAGGACCGCGCTGATCAGTGCGGAGACCAGGGTCGCGGACAGTATCCCCAGCCCGGCGGTCACGTACTGAACGCAGCCGACGCTCGCTCGGCGGCCCGGCGGTGCGTGCTCGACCATGAAAACGGAAGCGGCCTGGTATTCACCGGAATTCGATATGTTCTGGATCACTCTGCCCGAGACGAGAAATACCGGAGCGAGTACGCCGATCGAGTCATAGGTCGGCGACAGGCTTATCAGCAGCAGGCCGGCCGTCATGATGTACAGGGTGAGGGAGAGCAGCCGGCGGCGCCCGTAGCGGTCCCCGTAAGGCGACAGCAGGGCGGCCGCGACGGGGCGTACGACGAAGGCCACGCCGACGACCGCGCCGTAGGTGTAGAGGAGCGCGGCCGCCTTGCTGTCCGCCGGGAAGAACTGCTGTGAGAAGACGGGGGCGAGCAGGGTATAGAGCGTTGCGTCATAGAATTCTATGAGGTTTCCGATGGCTCCGGCGGTGACCGCTTTGCGGGACAACCGGTACTGAACCGGTGCTTCCGTTGCGAATATGCGAGAGGTGTCCATAAGACTCCCGGGGCATGAATTGCGCGGAGGGCCGCAAGAATTCGGTTCCGGAGAAGCCTGGAGAATTCCTCCAGGATTACCGCGTGGGCCGACGGCTGCAACTCGGCTTGTTCACCACACGACCGGCAGGGCGGCGAGTCCGTAGACCCGCGGAAGGGCCTTCCACGTCTGGCCCGCCTCGGTGGAAGCCAGACGCAGGGAGGGGAATCGGCCGAGAAGGGCCGCGATCCCCGTCTGGAGCTCCACGCGGTTCAGATGGGCCGCCACACAGCGGTGGATTCCGTGCCCGAAGGTCAGGTGCGGGTTGGGGGCACGCTCCAGGTCCAGCTGCTCATGGCCTTGGGCGGAGCCGACGCCGCCGTGTGGAGCGGGGAAGACGGCGGCGTCCCGATTGGCGGAGTGGACCGAGACCACGACGGTCTCACCCGCCCGGACGGTGACGCCGCCGAGCGTGACGTCCTCCCTGGCCACTCGCAGATGACCGTCCTTGAGCACCGTGTGGACACGCAGCATCTCCTCCACCGCGACGGGTATCAGTGTGGGGTCGCTGCGCAGTCGCTCCCACAGCTCCGGATTGCGCAGCAGCTCGCTGAGGGCCGACGCGAGCAGACTGGACAGGGTCACATGTGCCGAGAACAGGAGCTGGAAGATCAGCACGGCCAGTTCCCGTTCGCTCACCGCGCCCCGTTCGTCCCGCGCAGCGATAAGTGAGCTGACCACGTCGTCGCCGGGTGCGGCGCGCCGCGCAGCGATCAGCTCGTTGACGTAGTGGAGCATCTGGCGCCGAACGGCCCCGACGTGTTCGGCCGAGGACGCGCCCTGCATCGCGGCGTTCCAGGAGCGGATGCGGTCCGCCACCTGTTCCGGCAGGTTCTGCCATGCGCACATGACGGCTGCCGGCAGCAGGTCGGCGTAGCCGGACACCAGATCGGCCGGCGGGCCGGTCTCCGCCATGGCGTCCAGCAGCCGGTCGGCGACCTGCCGGACCAGAGGACGCAGGCGGTCGATCCGGCGGACCGTGAAGGCAGGTGCGAGGACATTACGCATGCGCGGGTGGTCCGGCGGATCGAGCTGCCGGAGCGCCGGGAAATCGGCGTCGAAGGGCACCGGATTCAGCCGCGGAGAGTCGGGGTGCGCCTCCTTGGGCACGCCGAACCGGGGATCGCCGAGGATGCGTCGCGCGTCCTGGTACCGCGTGGCCAGCCATATCTCGTGGCCGCTGAGGACCACGACACGGGTGAGCGGCCGGTTCTCGCGCAGCCAGGCCAGTTCGGAGAGCACCTCTGACTGCGAGCCGTGGAGCGGGAAGGCTTTGGGGGACGAGTCGTCGATCACGGCGCGCGCTCCTTTCGGGCCGCTTCAGGGTTTGTGGAACGACAGGTCGTGCCGCTCACCCAGCGCCGCGCGACCGATCGTGGCCAGGATGTGGTCGTCGTTGTCGTGCCGCTGATAGAAGGTCAGGTCGCGCAGGATGCGCTCCACCGGGCTGGGGCGGACCAGGCAGCGGGCGCCGCAGGCACGGATGCAGTGCTGCACGGTCTGTTCGGCGAGATGCTCGATCACATGGCGGGCTCGGGCACCGGCGACACCGGCCTCCTCCCGGCTGCCGGCGTCCCACAGCCCGGCGACGTGCCGCAGCCACAGGCGTGCGGTGTCGACGTTGACCGCCATGCTGCCGACCCGCTGCTGCACATAGGCGTCGTCGCCCTTGCCCTGGCGTTTCAGGTGGGCGAGGGCGTACGCGTAGGCGGCTTCGGCGGCGCCGAGGAAGCTCGCGGCGTAGTGCGGGACGAACGCGGTCTGCCATTGCCCGTCGAGGTAGGCACCGGGCTCGCCGATGAGGCAGTCGTGGGGGACGAACGTGTCGTCGAAGCGCACCACATGGCTCGCCGTGGCGCGCATGCCGACGGGATCCCACCACGAGGTGTCGACGGTCACGGTCGGATCGGACAGGTCGCAGGCGAGCATGAGCAGCCCGCCGTGGCTCCCCTGGGCGTGCCGGGCGCCACCCGGGCCCGCCGTGTCGACGAACAGGATCGCCCACTGGGCTCCGGTGGCGCTGGTGGCGAACGCCTTGGTTCCCTGGAGGATCCAGCCGTCCTCGACCGGAACCAGTGTGGTGCCGAACCGCCGGGTCTCCCCCGGTGTGGCGGCCTGCGGTTCGCCGCTCCAGCCGACCCACTTCTCGCCACGCTCCACCACACCGCCGAACCACCGCCGCTTCTGCTCCGGCCTTCCCAGGCCGTCGATGAGGACGAGCGAGTTGGCGTGTCCTTCCCAGCAGCGGGCCAGCGACAGGTCTGCCCTGGCCAGCAGTGTGGTGATCTCCCACAGGGGCAGTGTGTCGCGCTGCTGGGGGCCGAACCCCAGGCCGCCGTACTCGCGCGGCACGGCGGCGGCCAGCAGCCCGGCGGAGAACAGGTCGTCGAAGTCCTCGGCGGGGAATGTGGCCGTGCGGTCGTAGCCGTCCGCCCGGCCGCTGAAGATGTCGCGGGCCAGTTTCGCCGCGTCGTCGACGGCGGCCTGGGCGTGCGGCTCCACGGCGGGACCGAGAGGCGTCGTCATGGGTGCGACGGCCCTACGGGGCGGTGGAGGAAGCGGCGGCTCGCCACACGGGCCACCGCCCCCTGATCCTGCGGACGGGTCTCGTAGAGATCGATGACCAGCACACCACGGGCGAGATAGCCACATACGACGGCCTCGCGGGAGCCGAGGTCCGCGCCGAGCCGCGCTTCACCGTGAAAGCCGACCGCTCCGCCGGAATCAACCTCCTCGGCCAGCGGCGTGACCTGGAGCGCATCCCAGGTACGGAGGTCCGTGCCGTCGGCCTCGGTGATGTGCATCAGCAGCCGGCCCTCGTGTTCCGTGCTGCTGACGTGGACGATGCCGGACGTCGGCACCGCGAAGGCTTCCCATTCGCCGGCCACCGGGCGGAGGTCGAGGCCGGTCCCGGGCGTGCGGGCCGGACGCCGTTCACACTCGCGGCTGATGCCGTGCGCTGTCATGGCTGCTCCTTGATCCGGTGGAAGAACTCGCGCGTCCAGTAGTCGGCACGTCCGCTGTCGTCCGAGAAGACGTTGTAGGTGGTCATCACCAGGACGCCGGAGTTGTGGTAGGCGGTGAGGACCGTGCGGAGGAACCCGAAGTCGTAGGCGGCCCGGAACGCCCAGGCCACCGATCGCTCGGCCTCCTTGGTGTACACGACGGCCTCGGCCGGGCCCCAGTCGCGGGGCTCGGGATCTCCCGTCCCGAAGACCCGTACCACGACCGCCCCGTCGGGCTGCTCGGATACGTTGATCCCCAGAATTCCGCCCGCGGCGTCGCGTTGGGCATTCAGCCACTCGCCGAGCAGGCCCGAGGGATCCGGGGCGCCCTGCCGGGGTGGTGCCTTCGATGCGGCGGAGGTTGCGGGCTGGGTTGTCATGGTGCCTCCTCACTTGCGGGGTCTGGGCGAGTCGACGGGAGGAGCCGGCGTATCGATGCGACCGGGAGTTGACGCCCCGTCAGGATCCGTAACTGCTCCTGCGCCTCCAGGAGCAGGACCTCCAGGCCGTCGACGGTACGCAACCCACGGGCGCGGGCCGCGGCCATCAGCGGTGTGGGCGCGTCGCCCCGGTAGGCCAGCTCCAGTACCACCGCGTCCGGGTCGGCGTCCGCAACGGGGAACGGGGCCCGCTCCACCAGCGGCGTGGCATGGACCAGCACCGAGTGACCCCGGGCGGAGAAGTCGGCCAGCGGTACGAACGGGAGGCCGAGCAGCTCGGCCGCCTTCCGGCCGCGGATCGGGTCCCGGTTGACCAAGGTCGCCCGCGCACCCGCTCGGTGCAGCGCCACCGCGATGGACCGTCCCGCGCCGCCGCACCCGATGACGGCCGCGGTACGGCCCGCCGGATCGATCCCCATCCGGGCGAGCGCGCGCAGGATGACGGTGCTGTCGGTGTCGTCGCCGTAGCGGTGCCCCGCGTCCAGGCAGAGGACGTTGACGGCGCCGCTGGAGCGCACCAGCGGGGTCGTCGTGTCGGCCAGGTCCAGGGCGTCCTCCCGGTGCGGGGCGCTGACCGTGAGGCCGCGCAGCGGTAATCCGGCCCGCTCGCCCAGTGGGGCCGCCCGCCGCAGAAAGCGGGGCAGCGAGGCGATGTGGAACGGCAGGTAGAGCGCGGGCAGTCCCAGCTCACGGAAGGCGGCGTTCTGCAATCTCGGGAACAGGGAGCGGACGGGGGTACCGCGGGCGGCTCCGTACAGGCCGCGGAGGGCGGGCAGTTCGGGCAGGCCGTAGTCCGCCGTCAGCTGCTCCACGCCGGGCGTCCCGTCCGCCCCCGGGAGCCCGGCGAGACCGAAGGCCACCGGTGCGCCGAGCCAGGGGGCCAGGATGCGTGTCCAGGTGCCTTCGGGGCCGGACGCGAAGGCCGTGACGTCCCTCCGGCCGAGGCCGCTGAGCCACAGCGGCATCGCCGCGGCGGAATCGGGATCGGCGAAGCGCGGCGCCAGGAGGTACAGCGCGGCGGGTTCGGCGGCCATCGCGGCGAACGGGCCCGGCAGGTCCGCGGCGCCGTCGGCCGTCCCCTGCCAGGAGATCCGGCGCCGCGGTTCGGGGATCGCGGAGAGCTGAGGGCACGTCAGATCGTCGGGCCATTCCAGGTCGACGATGTCGTACTGCGCGGCGGCGCCCAGGAGCCGGGACCGCCGCTCGGCAGGCCCTCCCTCGAACGCACCGCCCTGCCCGCGGGTGCGGAGGCTGTACGTCAGCGAGCCGGTGAAATGCCGCCGCAGGCGCCGCGGATCGGGGTCGCCGACCAGATCGGCGCGTACCTCCAGATCGTCGGCGAGGCCGTCGAGGGTCTGGAGGCGGGCGGTGCTCAGATCGGCCGGTGCGGTGACGACGGCGACGAGCCGCGCCCGCCGCCTGGTGGCGGAGCCGTTCGCGTTCACCATCCGTGCCACTGTGTGAACTCCTCCAGGCCCGCCCGCTGCGGGACGAACCGGTTGACCGGGGCGGCCTCGTCGGGGTACCCCACGGCCAGGGTGCAGACGATCAGCCGGTCGGTGCCGATCGCCAGTTCCTTGCGCAGGATGTCGGCGTAACCGGCGACACTGGCCTGCGGGCAGCTGCCCAGGCCGTGGGCGACCAGGCCGAGCATCACGTTCTGCAGGAAGAAGCCCATCTCCAGGAAGGTGCCCGCCACCGCGGTCCCGGGAAGGTGGCAGACCAGCGCGACCGGTGCACCGTAGAAGTGGAGGTTGTCGCGCAGGAGCGCCCGGCGTGCCGTCGCGTCCGAGACGGCCGCGCCGCGGGCCCGGAGCACGCCCGACCCGGCGTCGCGGGCCCGCCGCTCGACGTCCGCGCCGAGGTCCGGCGGACGACCGGGATACTCCAGGTGCGGCGGCTCTCCCCCGTCGAATGCCGCGCACAGCGCCGCCACCAGCGCCTCCAGAGCACCGCCCGACACCGCCGTCGCCTGCCACAGCTGCGTGTTGCGGGTCGACGGGGCCTGGCCGGCGGCCAGCAGCACCTCGGCCAGAAGGGCGCGCGGCACGGCGCGGTCCAGGAAGGCGCGCTTGCAGTGGCGGGTGGCCATCGCCGACAGCACGACGTCAGGAGGCGGCATCGGGCACCCCGCCGCCTGCCGCGAGGAAGCCGGCGCCGAGGCGCTCGCCCAGCCGCACGGTCACGGCGCTCTGGATGCGGCGCGCGCAGCGGCGGTAGGCATCGGCCGGCTGTCCGATCGGATCGGGGATGTCACCGGCCGCGTCGAGGCAGAAGGTGCGGTCGGCGGTGCCGGGTGCCATGGACAGCACGGCGTCACGCTGGGCCGAGGTCATGCAGTAGATGGCGTCGCTGGCGTGGCAGAGCTGTGCGGTCACCGGGCGCGAACGGTGGGCTCGGACATCCCGTCGCCGGACCCCGAGCTCGACGAGCGCGGAACGGGCGGCATTGGTCATCGGTGCACCGCGACGCGCGACGGTGAGCCCCGCGCTGGAGACCCGTAGCGCGGACGCCGCGCCGGCCGACGCGAGCCGCGCCCGCGCGAGGGCTGCCGCCATGGGCGACCGGCATGTGTTCCCACCGCAGACGAACAGCAGCAGCCCGGCCTCCGCTTTCGGCCGACGCGTCCGCCACCAGACGGCCACGGTGGGCTGGGACAGCGCCGCCACGGCACACACGATGAAGACGAGCGCGATCAGCTGCCCACTGCCCGGCGCCGGCAGCGCGACCAGCCAGACCAGGCCGTAGGACGCGACCACCCCGGACATCAGGCTGGCGGCCCGGTTCGCCGGCACGCACCAGGTGTATTCCCTGCGGTCGAGGTAGATCAATGTGCCGAAAACGAACAGGACTTCGTACGCGACGCCGATGGCGAAGGCGTAGGCCGCCTCGGTGGAGCCGAGAAAGACGGTGAATCCCTGTCGCAACTCGGGTTGCCCGAGCAGCGCCGCGACCGCGAGCAGCAGCACCTGGACGACGGCGGACGTGGCATGCTCCTCGGCGAAATAGCGCCGGTCGACCTCTGCTTTCCCCTTCTTGGCGACCCGGCTCATGATCTCAAAACGCCCTGTGTAGCCGGCCAGGTAAACGGCGACGCTCAATCCCGCGGCGATCGTGAGGCGATAGTCGTTCACGTCGGCGAGGGACACCCCAATTGCCAACAGGCTGAAGCCGAGTGCGACCCACGAGGAGGGTGCGATACGCCTCCGGCGGATAGTGTCGATCACCGGAGAGAGAACGAGGACGCCGCCACGCATCAAGATCAGCATAAGGAGGATCGAGGCACCGGTGAAGGTGAAGTTGAGCGTGGTGGTGCCGATGATGAGGGCCGTGAAAAAGCCCGCCGCCCACGTTTCCCGCCCGCCCACGGGAAGGACATGGCGGCCGAGAACGCCTCGCGCGCGCATTTCACGCCAGCGGCCCGACAGCCCCAGGAACACGGGCATGACGGCCAGTTGGCCGAGGGCGGCCGCGGGGAGCAGAACGCCCCCATTGACGGATTCCGGAACTCCCGGTAATGCGCCACTCGTCAGCGCTTTCACCAGCATGGCGTACGGGATGTAGGAGACGAAGTACCCGAGCGTGAGCCAGATCAATTGCGACCCCCTGGAGCGACGTCGCGCTTCAGCGTGCAGTGACGCCAGACCGGGCACAAGGGGCGCACGGATGTCGCACGAAACACGAGGGGCGCACATACGAAGAAGCGCGAACGCAACGGACACAGATATGAGGCACCGTCAAGAACGGCCCGTCGGCCAGTCGTCAATGACTGTCGGCCATTCTCCTCGGACTGCCCTTCATAGGCCCGTTTTCGCCGCATGCCGTATCACGTTGTGGGCAGCACATCTGCCGGTTCTGTCGATCGAGCCCACAGCCGTAGGGCAGGTGATCCTCATAAACGCTCAGCTTGACGACGTCGCCTCCTTATATCTCCGTCGCGAGGACGGCGGACCCAACCTCTTCGAAGTCTGGGAAAAAGGCGAGGGCCGCGGAGACTCGGTGACACCCTCGACATACAGCGCCGAGTACCGCCAGTGGATGCGGAGCCGGCTGGTCGAGGCGCTCCAACCCAACGGACCGCCGGCCGGCCTTCTCAGCCTGGGCAGCGGGAACGCCGTGATCGAGGCGGAGATCGCCCGCGAGGGATACCGCGTCCTCGCCGTCGACGCCATGCAGGAGGCGGTGGAACTGGCACTGGTGAAAGGCGTCGACGCACTGCGGGCCGACATCACCACCTGGTCTCCCGACGGCTCATGGCCCGTGGTGTACATGGACGGTGTGCTCGGCCACCTTTACGACCCCATCGACGGATTGCTGCCCGTCCTCTCACGGATCCGTTCATGGCTGGAGCGCGGCAAGGCCGCGGGCCGCGATGTTGAGCGGGCCATCCTGATCGCCTCCAACGACGCCCCGAAGAACGGTGAGAACGTCCAGCCGGCCCCCGGCGTCCCCGGATTCCACTGGCTGGCCGGCTCATACATGCGTGCACAGGCGCTGTCAGCCGGCTTCGCTGCCGTCTCCGTCGAGACCTTCCGGTATCGACGCCCACTGTCCGGAGAGCGCGTCCGTTCGGTGATCCACGCCGAGGCGGCGTGACTGGCCCGGCCAAGCGCCGGGCCGCGCATGAGAGATGCGCCCCCTGCGATCACACCCCGGCCAGCGCCGCCGCGGATCGTTCCAGAGAACCCAGCAGCCAGTCGATGTGGTCGGACTCCAGGATCGCGGGCGGAGTCAGCCGGATCACTCTGCTGGCGTTGAGCGTGTACGAGGTCAGCACCCGCTCCCGGAACATATGGGTCAGGAACAACCCGGCCAGGGCTTCGGAGGCGAACTCGATCCCGAGGAGCAGTCCGCGTCCACGGACCTCCCGGATGACGTCCGGACCGGCGGCGGCGAGCGCGTCGGTCACCTGCGGTAGAAGCCGACTGCCGAGTTCCGCGGCCCGTTCGACGATGCGGTCCCGTTGCAGCACTCGGATCGTGGTGGCCGCGGCCACGGTGGCGAGGGGATTGCCGCCGTAGGTCGAGGAGTGGAGCAACGGGTCCTGGTTGAGCACTTCGTAGACCTCGGCCGATGCCAGTGTTGCCGCAACCGGAACCACCCCGCCGCTGAGTACCTTCCCCGTCGTCAGAACGTCCGGACACACGCCTTCCTCGTCGCACCCCCACCAGGATCCGAGGCGGCCGAGACCGGACTGGATCTCGTCCATGACGAGCAGGGCCCGGAACTCCGTGCACAGCTCCCTGACCTCCCGCAGATAGCCCTGGGGAGGCATCCGCACCCCGCCCTCGGCCTGTACCGGTTCCAGGAGTACGCATGCTCGCGTCGTATCGCCGCCCAGTGCGGCCTTGAGGGCGTCGGCATCTCCGAACGGGACGAACTCCACACCGGGCAGCAGCGGTTCGAGACCGGTCCGGTAGCGGTCGTTGCCGGTTGCGCTGAGCGCGCCCAACGTCTTGCCGTGGAAACCGCGTTCGGCGGCGATCACTCGTCGGCAACCGTTCGCTCGGGCGAGTTTGATCGCCAACTCCACCGACTCGGCACCCGAGTTCACGAAGAAGGCATAGGGAAGGTTCGCGGGTGCCACCGAGCTCAGCAGCTGTGCCGCGGTTGCCACGTGGGGGTCGAGGAGTGCCCGCGTCGACAGCGGGTGCCTGCCAAGCTGCCCCGCGACGGCGTCGACGACATCCGGGTGGCGGTGGCCCAGGAGGAAGACCCCGTACCCCCCGCAGTCGAGGTGGGGGGTGTCCCCCTCGTCGTACACCAGGGCACCCGCCGACCGCACCTCCAACGGCAGGCCGAGCAGCGAAGCGATGCGGGCGTGACCACGGTTGACGTGGTCACGGAGGTGGTCCAGTACGGCTTTCCGGCCCCCGCCGGAATCCGCCGGGCTCACCGTACCGCCACCGATGCGTCGCGGGACTCGTATCCGCTGGTCTGCGCCCAACGGCGCACTGTGGCACGCAGGGTGAGCGCTTGGTCGGGTAGATCGCCCATGTCGCTGGGGAACGGACCGTGGGCGGACACATAAGGCGTCAGCTGCTCCGCAAGGGTCGTCATCAACCGGCGGGTGCGCACCGGAATGGCCTCAAGAAACACCGGTACGACGAGCCGTTCGTACAGATCCGCGTCCACGAAGCGTACGGGCGCGATGGGCCGGCCCAGTTCGCCCGCCGCGGCGTGGATCTCGGCGGCGACCGAGCCCAGCTCCAGGGCGTGTGTTCCGGCCGTCAGCCACAGGTCCGTCCTGTTGGAGGTCCCGTCGAGGAGGTCGGCGATGTGCTTCGCCACGACATCCTGCGGCACGAAGTCGAGCAGCCGGGAAGGGTCCAGGGGGACGAGGGGAAGCTGGCCGCGCATCATCGCGCCGAGCAGCTTGTGAAACCCCTGATGTCTGGCGATGTGGCCGGTACGGGAGTCGCCGACGATGATCGAGGGCCGGACGATGACCGCACGCAGGCCGCTCGCCCGCACCAGCTCCTCCGCATGCGCCTTGGTCCTGGCGTAGGCCAGTGCCGGCGAGTCGTCATCGGCACCCACCCCGGAGAATGCGGTACTGACGTACACCAGTCGCGCATCGGATTCCTGGGCCAGCTCGACGATCCTCGCCGTGCCCGCGACATTCGTCTCGACCAGAGCGGACTCGGCACCGAAGCTGGTATCGGCCGCGGCGTGCACGATCACATCGATCACCGAAGAAAGTTCCTTGAATTCTCCGCGGGACAGGCCCAACCGGGGCAGCCGGACATCTCCGTGCAGAGATTTCAGCCCCGGCTCGCTCATCTCGGTCGTATGGGTGAGACATATAACGTTGTGCATGGTCAGCTTCGGCAGCAGGGCCCGGCCCAGCACTCCGGTCGCCCCGGTGAGGAGAACGTTCAGTGATGGCTTTCCGGACGGCGGGTCCGGAGGCCGGGGCCCGCCCTCGATATGCCGCATGGGCACCCTGTCCTTCCATCGGGAGTTCTCGACGTGAGGACGGGCATGGGGCGTCGGCCCGAGGCGCTTGGAAGAAGAGAAATTCATGGTGTACCTCCGCGCTTCCCGCCGGGACGGTTCGTCCACACAGCCGACAGCCGCGGCGGTAGGTCTGATGCGTTTCTTTGGCCGAAGTGCACGTGGGTTCAGGAACCGAGAAATACCCTATGGAGGGGTACGGCAGGTCACCACCGGAGACGGGTCGGCTTTCCTCCGTCGGTATGGACACGCCTTGGGGTGACATGCGTCGGCGAGCGTGAAATCAGCCGTGTGGCGGAAGGTCATGACTCCCAGCGGGCGGGTGGCCGCGTACCGGTCCTAGCATGGCGGTGCCGGAACGCCGACAGTTTCCCTGCTCTGCCGCGGGGAGAGGTGTGTCTTCGCATCCGACAGGACGGAAGCCGTCGCCGACCACGATCCCCAGCGGACAATCTCTCCAACCGGTTCGTGTTGGTCCACCTGACGCGCACCGGGCTGCCGAAGGTCACGCCATCTGTGACCCGTTACCCGGGAAATTTGGGGGTGCAGTGCACCAGGTTCATGTCGCCTTTCGTATTCCTTGCGCACAGCCGGAGGAGGCATTCGAGTCACTCTCGGACTTCGCCAGCTTCCCGCGGTATTCCCCCGTGGTGCACTCCGTCTCCCTCGACCACGGTCCAGACGGTGACCGGATCTCGTCCTGGGAGGTCGCCTTCGCCGGCGGAATCCTCAAATGGCGGGAACGGGACCATCTGGACGAACTGAGCCTGAGGATCGACTTCGAACTGATCGACGGTGACCTGGTCGCCCTTGCAGGTCACTGGTCGGTTGCACCGCTCCCGGAGGGGAGCGAGGTCCGGTTCGATGCCCGGTTCGACCTCGGTGTACCCGGCATGGCGGACCTCCTGGAACCCGTCGCCGGCCGGGCCATGACCGAAACCGTGACCAAGATGCTGCACGGAGTCTTCGGTCCGAGCGCAGAGGTCACGGAGTGCGAGGACGTGTCCTTGGCTCCTTTGGAGGCTGACGGTGGGCAGCTCTGAACACGCGGCTTCGGGTTCGGGCGCCGACTGGCGGGTCACCGTGGCCGACAGCGTCTCCGAGATCCCGCCGGATATATGGCAGAAGCTCGCGCCGTCCGACGACCCGATCTACGGGTACGCACTCTTCCAGGCCATGGAACGGAACCGGCTCGGCCCGGATTCCTATCGATATCTCGTGCTGAGACAGGGAGAACGGGTAAGGGCGGTGCTGCCGACGTGTGTCTTCCGTTCACTGG
Source organism: Streptomyces gilvosporeus (assembly GCF_002082195.1). Taxonomy (GTDB): domain Bacteria; phylum Actinomycetota; class Actinomycetes; order Streptomycetales; family Streptomycetaceae; genus Streptomyces; species Streptomyces gilvosporeus. The sequence continues at coordinate 1,274,682 of NZ_CP020569.1, forward strand.
CTCTTGAGGACATTCTCGGAACCCAGGGACGCCAAGCGCTGCGGCCTCTGCGTCGCATCATGAGAAGACCGTTGCGCATCAAGATGCTGCTGTGCGGAAATCTTCTGGGAGAAGGGAGAGTCCTGCGCGACGGGGACGAACTTCACGAGACCGCCCGGCATCTGCTGGTTGACGGGGTGCGGCAGCTGTCTGCGTCTACGGGCACCCGGTGGACGGTGTTCAAGGACTTCTCACAGGCCGAGCTGGAGTGGCTGGATCCGGCTCTGGGAAGAGCCGGATACTTTCGGGCTCCGGGGCTTCCCGATGCTTGGCTCGGTCTCCGCGCCGAGAGTTTTGATGAATTCATTTCCTCGCTGTCAAGGAATGGCCGGAGCACCGCCCGACGCAACCTGGCGAAGTTTTCCGGTCACCAGGAGACGGCCATCGAGGTGCGCGAGCGATTCGATGATCTCGTGCCGGCCATGATGCCGCTCTATGAGGCGGTGCTCGACCGTGCGGAGACCCGACTGGACGTCTGGACACCCGAGTTCATGGCGATGCTGTCCACCGACCCGAGGATTCCGGCGAAGCTGGTCGCCTGTTGGTACCAGGACCGTCTGGTGGGGTTTCTGATCTGCCTGTTCCGGGAGAAGGGCGGGGCGGCAATCCGTATCGGCATGGACTACGACTGCTCCCGTGACCTACGGCTCTATCAGGTCACCTACTATCGCGGCATCGAAGAGGCCATTCGTATGGGTGTGGCCAGGCTGAACCTGTCGCAGACCGCCTATGAGGCGAAGCGCAAAATGGGCTGCGACCTGGTCTCACTCGAGCACGCCGTGACCCATCGCAACCGGGTGTGCAGGGCGATCCTCAGGTGTGTCCTGCCGATGGCGGTCAACCGTTCCGGAGATCAGGCATGAGCCGGACCCGACCCCGTCGATAGAGTCCCGCGTGGCACACGAGGGGGACCTACGATGACGGACATCGACCGGGACACCGGTGCCTGGAACCCGGTCTTCCCGTTCTGGGACGCCACCGCCACCCGCCGGCTGGCCGACCGGTGGGGGGGAGCCCCCAGGGGATCCGGTACCGGTCGCACCCGTCCGAGCGGGCGAAGCCCGGGCGGCCGACGACCCGGTGTTGCGAGACGCGGCGGCGGAATTGCCGGACGACGCTCTCCTCGCGGATCTGCGGCCGGTCGCCGGAGTTGCCGAGGTGCTGTTCGACCTCCCGGTGAGCTGCCGCTACGCCCGGCGGCACGGCGGAACCGTCCTGACCGCGGTGCATGGGGACGGCGAAGAGGCCGTGCCGTGAACGACGGTGCCCCCGCCCGGGACGGAGCTCCCGGCAGACGCGAGCTCCGTCCCGGGCGGGGGGATGTCACGAGCCGAAGCGCTCGGTCATCTCGGTGATCTTGTTGTTGGGGCCCACCACCACGTCGTAGTAGTTCTGACCCACGCAGTACTCGTTGCTCTTCTCCTTCGACTGCCCGCTGTCGTACTGCTTGTGGTTCGGGTCCGCGCACTCCTTGACGTGGCCGATCCCGGAGAGCGTCTTGCCGGTGTTGGTCGCCGGTCGGACCTCGGGGCCGTGCTTGCCGACGACGGTCACCTTGGCGTTCATGTCGAAGGAGTAGGTCTTCAGGGGGCCTTCGGGGTGGTAGAAGGCGCCTTCGTCCATCTTCGTGTTGCACAGCATCTTGGCGTCCCGCGCGATGATGTTGGCCATCGCGCCTTCGACGTTGTGGACCCAGATGAGCTTGTGGCCCTTGGCCAGCGTGGGGCAGCCGTCCTTGCCCTTGTCGTCGCCCGCCGGCTTGGCGGTGGCGCTCTGTGACGGGGATGCAGAGGAACCGGGAGTGGCCATGTCGCCGTCGTCGGGCCCACAGGCGGTCAGGGCGAGCGCGCCGGAGACGACCAGAACGGCGCTGAGAACATGCCGATGGAACATTGCAATCCCCCATGGTGTCGCCTGGCCTCGCTGGCCGGGCGGAGTACGTGAGTTGGCCTGCCCGGCGCGTGGTGCGCGGCGTTGACCTGGCCGAAGTGTATAGCCATGGCATGGGCGCCCTGCCGGGTGATGCCTCAGACCGCCCCCAACTGCTCGTAACTGGCGCCGTAGGAGCCCGCACGTCCCCCTATGGCGCGGCCTGGATTCCGGCCTCGCGACGAAGCTGTGCCGAGAGGTGGTGTTGCAGCGGCTGACCGACCGCCGCGAGGTCGTGGACGAAGTCGAGCGTGTCGTCGTCGGTCAGGGTGTACCGGCGGCGCGTGGCGTTGACCTCCTTGGCGGTGGGAGCGAGAGCCAGCTGATGAGTGGTGAGGTCGGCCGTCCCGTCGGTCGCACTGCCCACCAGGATTTCCGCGATGCCGGTTGGCTGCGTGATCAAGGCCTCCACGCGCCCCTCGGGCTGCATCCGCCACCAGCCGCTCTCCCGCGCCGACGGACGCAGCGGGGTGCCGTCCGCGTCGATCAACCAGGCGCGCGCCTCGTAACGGAGGAAGGGACGCCCGTCGTGGCTGAAGGTGACTTCCTGCGCGTACGTGAACTCCTCGGCGAGCGTCGGGTACTCGCCACGGCCCCGGCCGACCCAGGTTCCCAGGAACCCGGTCAGCGGCGCGAGCAGTGCGTGCGGCGCAGGCGTTGCCTCCGGCCGGAAGGCGTCCGGGTACGGGTGAGTGCGGGCGGGGTCGAACATCATGCGCGCTCCTGGGTCGAGGCCGGTACCGGGTGGCAGCCTAGGGGGCGGCGGCGGACGGTGCGGAGCACCGGGGCACGGCCGGGCGACGGCCTCAGGCCCGTGCCGGCGCGCGTCACCGGGCCGAGACCGTCACCACGACCCGCCCCGAGGCACCCGGCTGCGTCCACACGTGGATCGTGCCCCGCTGTCCCGCCGGCACGGCACGCGGCCAAGCCACCGCCGGGCCCCGAACCGACACCCGCCATCCCACGGCCGTGGGCGGAGTGGACAATTCGCTGACGCCGGGTCTCCCCGGGGGGCCGTAGGCGAGGTGGAAGATGCGTGCCGCAGGGTCATAGCCCTGGTCACGTACCGTGCCTGCGACGGCAGGGGCGTAGGGACGCGCGGTCTGGGCCTTATTGGCTCGGAAGCGGCCGGCCGCGTCGACGGCGCAGTACCCGCTTCCGTAGCACCACTCGTAACCCGCCCAACCGGCGCTGTAGCGGTCGAGGGAGGCGAGGGCGTCTCCGTAGAAGCGCGGCATATGGGGCAGTGAGCTGTCCGGCGGGCCCCACTCGCCGACGACGACCGGTATCCGCTGGGAGCTCGGATAGCGGGTGACGGCGTTCTCATAGGCTTCGATCCAGCGCGCCGAGGGGTCGTAGTCGCCGCCCGACTCCATGGTGGCGTTGTAGAAGTGCGGGGCATAGACGACCTTGGGGTCGTGGATGCGGCCGAGGCCGGTGGGCAGGCCCTCGCCGACGATCGGGGTCGGTTCGACGAACAGCCTGCTGTGGTGGTCGGCCGTGCGGATGGCGGCCGCTATCCGGTTGTACATCGGGGTGAGTTGATCGGACTCGATGCGGTGGGCGGCCGCCGGCAGGTCCTCGCCCGCGCGCAGCCGTCCCATGGGCTCGTTGATCAGGTCGTACCCGAACACGGCGGGATGGTGGGCCAGACGCCGGGCGAGCACCTGCCACATGCGGGCCTGCGCGCGCCGGAGGTCCCGGTCCTCGTAGAGATGCTCGAAGGCGGCCTGCACGGCGGGTTCGAAGTATTCGGCGAACCAGTCCTCCGGGTGCGGGGTGAAGGGCAGCCCGTCGGTGCGGGTCGCCCATTCGGGAATGCCGCGATGGCCGAACTCCGGTCCGAAGACGTCCTGGTGGGCGTCGATGACGACCTGGATGCGCCAGCGGTGCGCCCAGTCCAGGATCCGTTCGATCTTCCGGAGGTAACGCGCGCTGTAGTGGCCGGGCCGCGGCTCCAGGTCGTCCCAGAAGACCAGGAGGCGCGCGAAGTTGAACCCCTGGTCGTGCAGGTCGCGGAAGTGCCGTTCGGTGACGGCGCTGAGCGCGTCGACGCCACGGTGCGTCTTGTCCTCGACGTTCCAGCCGCGCAAGGTGAGGGTGCGCCCGCGGTCGTCGGTGAGCGGTGGCGGTGAGGGCGACGCCGACGTCGACGGAAGCGGCCGCCCGTCCGCTCGTGCCGTGTCCGATGAGGCTCGTGCCGTATCCGGTAAGAGCAGCGCGAAGACGGCGGCCAGGGCCACTCCCGTCTTCACCATGAACCCGCGCCCAGCCATGGTCCCCCCGATCAGTGCCCCAGCCTCTCCAGGGCCGTTTCCGGGTAGCGCTCGCCCGCCACGGCTTCCTCGGGTACGGCCCGGCGCAGCAGATCGCGGTCGGCCTCGGTCAGAGCCAGTGCCACGGCAGCGGCGTTCTCCTCCAGGTAGCGGCGGCGCTTGGTACCGGGGATGGGCACGATGTCCTCGCCCTGAGCCAGCAGCCAGGCCAGCGCGGCCTGGGCGGGCGAGCAGCCGATCCGCTCGGCGACCTCCCGTACGGCCCCGACCAGCCCCAGGTTGCGCTGGATGTTCTCGTCGGCGAAGCGGGGCCAGCGCCGGCGGTTGTCCTGCGCGATCAGGTCGTCGCGGGAGGAGAGGGCACCGGTGAGCATGCCGCGCCCGAGCGGGGAGTAGGCGACGACGGCGATGCCCAGTTCCCGGCAGGTGGCGAGCAGTTCTCCCTCCACCACGCTGCGGGTGAACAGGGAGTACTCCACCTGGACCGCGCTGACCGGGTGGACGGCATGGGCCTTGCGCAGCGTCGCGGGGCTGACCTCGCTCAGTCCGATATGGCGTACCAGCCCGGCCTCCACCAGCTCGGACAGGGCGCCGACCGTCTCCTCGACGGGCGTGGCGGGGTCGCGGCGATGTGCGTAGTAGAGGTCGATGTGCTCGATGCCCAAGCGGCGCAGGGATGCCCGGCAGGCGAGGTGCACATATGCGGCGGAGGTGTCGACGTCGCCGACCCGGCCCGTGGTCGCGTCATGACGGAGCCCGAACTTCGTCGCCACCACTATCCGGTCCCGCTCGTGAGCGTGACGGCGCAGCCAGCGACCGACCAACTCCTCGTTGCCGCCCTGCCCGTAGGCGTCGGCGGTGTCCAGGAGGGTGATACCCATCTCCAGGGCGCGGTCCAGGGTGTGCTGGGACTCCTCCTCGTCCGGAACGCCGTAGGCGATCGACATTCCCATGCAGCCCAGGCCGATCGCCGACACCTCGGGGCCGTCCTGGCCCAGCTTGCGGTACTTCATGGAACGTTCCTCTCTGTGGAGCGATCAGTGGGCCGCTCCGTGGACCTGTCAGTGGAGCGATCAGTAGACATCACAGCGGTGTACGCGCGGGCGACCTCCAGCAGCCACGCGACCTCTTCGGTGTAGCCCCCGCCCTTGGCGGACTCGGGACCGGGCTCCCCGGACGTCCGGACCGGCGCACGGTCGTCCTGCCGTGCCCGCAGAGCCGACACCAGCGATCTGGCCTGCACCATGGCGTGCAGCCGGTCGCCCGACAGGCCCGCGTCCTCGGCCGACTTCCGAGCACCGGTGGCCACGTCCGGGGCCATGTACGGGCGCAGCGCGAGCAGACCGTCCTGGATCTCGATGACCATGCGGTAGAGGCGGTAGCTGATGTCGCCGGGCAGGAAGCGGGCAAGGCGGCCGGCACGGTGCGGGTCGAGCGCGATGTCCGGCACGGCCGCGTACACGGCTCTCCACAGCGGATGCAGCCGCTGATAGGTGACGAAGTTGCGGACCAGCCGCCGCCATTCGGAGACACTCGGTCCCCAGGACGGCATGGTGAGACCTGCCACCAGAAAGAAGATGCCGATCCCGTTGGCCACCGGCGTCAGCAGTTCCCAGTCCAGCGGGTCCAGTCCGCTCTGCACCGCGATCAGCGAGAGCAGGCGGTTGAGACAGTAGACGAGGCACGCGCTCGCGCCGATCGCCGTGCTGTACAGGCCCCTTCGCAGCCACTGCCGTCCGGCCACTCTCCCGTAGCGGCGGCACAGCCGGATGATCTCGATCATTCCGGCGCCGAACGCGCTGACGTAGAGCAGCAGATAGGCGGCGACCAGCGGGCGGTGCGCGTTCTGGAGCAGATAGTGCGCGCTGCGCTGTTGTGCACCCGATCCTGCCATCGCCCACAGGACGATCATGGCGACTGCGCACAGGGCGGCGATGAGCAGCCGGACGAGAGCGCGCCGCCGGGCGGTCTCGGGCGGGTAGACCCAGTAGACGATGGCCGTGAGGAAGGCGGCGCTGGACGCGACGCCACCGAGGAGATGGATGCCCAGCGCCCCGATATCGGCCACCCCGAGGCGGGCGTCCACCGCCTGTGAGACGGAGGGCGTGGAGAGCAGGAAGGAGATCCCCTTGCCGGCGAACGCGAGGAGCAGCGCGAGCAGGGCCGGATCGTTTCTCTGATGACGCAGGTCGCGCAGTTTGTAGAGCAGCGCAAGGGCACAGAGGACGGCGCACGCGGGGAAGACGACGGCCTTCACGGCGGTCACGCGACCTCCTGGCGGCCCGTGGGACGCTGCTGCGCCGGACACCTACCGGGCATGGGGCCCCGGGCCCGGTTTGAGCGAGCTCTCGATCCGCGCGACCGTCTCGGCATCGGCGGACGGAACGCTCCACACCGACTCCACCGGAGGACGGGTGACGCGTTCGAGAAGGAGGGAGGCCACGGTCTCCGCCTCCTGCTCCTCCGCGGTGGAGTAGCTGGTGCGCCCCAGCATCTCCCGTACGCGCCGCGGATCCAGATGCGGCATCAGATCGCGCATCGTCACCGTGTCGAATCCGGTGGAGTCGCGGTGGTTGCACAGCATGTGCGCGAGCTCATGGGCGATGATGTGGTCCTGGTGCAGACGGCTGGTGTCCGCCTCGACCACGATGACGTCGAAGGTGTCCGTCGCCAGCCACATACCGCAGGGAGTCTTCGCGCCCAGGGGAAGCGGTACGAGCTGGATCGGACGGCCTCGGTCCGTGCTGAGTTGTTCGATCAGCGTGGCGATGCCGCATCCGTCGGACAGGTCCAGGCGTGCCAGTACCGCCTCCGAGTCCCGTCGCAGCTGCCTGAGTTCCTTCTTGCGGGGCTGTTTGTCAGCTCTGGAGGTCGAGGCCACGGCCGGTGCCTGCTCCTTCCCCTCCGTTGGTCTCTTCGTCCCGCCCGATGAAGACACGCCCAAAGGAGCCAGGGCGTGCCGCACAGGGCACCCGAGCACAGTAGCGCCTCTCCCGGGGAGCGGCAGTTGCCGGGATGCGCGCCCGGCTGCGACAAGTGCGGCCCGCCTCAGGGCAGTTCGTCTGTGGACGATACGGACCGCGTTCCGGTCCGCTCCGTGTACCGTGCTCGACCGCTCCGGCGGAGCCGCCGCCGCTCGCCGGGGCGCGCCGCGCAGGGGCGCGAGGCGCTCGGCCGGGATCCGTCCCCGAAGGTTACGCGGAGTGACGAATCGCTACGGGGCCCGCTCTGCACAGGGCCCGGCGGGGTGTCCGTCGGCTGGTCCTGGGGGACCATGGAAGCCGAAGCGCTCCACGGAGCGGGCAGGCCGGACGACACGCAGGCCACAGACCGGAGTGAGCGGGCGCCGACGTGGTCCGTCGACGGGAAGGAGGCCCGGGTGAGCGCAACCGAGGGGCTTCCGGCCGGTCCCGGGGATCCTGCGGCCGGTCCCGGTGAGCCGACGGGCGGCCCCGGTGAGCTGCCGGGCGGGACGCCGACGCCGAGCGGACTTCTGGATCTCCTCGGTGTCGCCGCGGTGCTGCTGGACGCCGAGGGGCGGATCGTGTTGTGGAGTCCGCAGGCCGAGGACCTGTACGGCTACACGGCCGCGGAGGCGCTGGGGCAGTACGCCGGGACGCTGCTCGTCGACGAAGAGCACTGGAATCTGGTGCTGGAGACGTTCGCCGAGGTCATGGAGAGCGGCAAGAGCTGGGGCGGCACGTTCCCGGTCCGGCACAAGGACGGCACCGCGCGGCCGGTCGAACTGCGCAGCATGCGGCTGCTGGACGATCGCGGCGATTTCTACGCCCTGGGGCTCGCGACCGACGCCTCGACGCTGCGCGCGGTGGAGCGGGATGTCGCGCTCTCCACCCGGCTGATCTCCCAGTCCCCGATCGGGCTGGCGATGCTCGACACCGATCTGCGGTACGTGGCCGTCAATCCCGCTCTGGAGCGGATGCACGGCATTCCGGCCAAGGACCACCTGGGCCGCCACTATCGCGAGATCATGACCGCCGCGAAGTTCGAGGTGCCCGAGGCGGCGATGCGCGAGGTCCTGGAGACCGGGATCCCGATGGTCGACCAGTCCACGATCGTCGGCCGCAGCCCCGCCGACCCGGACCATATTCACGCCTGGTCGATCTCGTTGTACCGGCTGGAGGACCCCCAGGGGCGGGTGCTCGGAGTGGCCGATCTGGTGGTGGACGTCACCGACCGCTATCAGGCCGCCAGAGAGGCGGCCGAGGCTCGGCAGCGGCTGGCCCTGATCGCGGACGGCTCCGCCCGCATCGGCACCACCCTGGAGGTGGACCAGACCGCCCGGGAGCTGGCCGAGGTCACCGTCCCCGAGATCGCGGACGTGGCCACGGTCGATCTGCTCGACTCCGTACTGCACGAGCACCGCCCGGCCAGCAGCAGCGGGCCCGCGGTGTTCCGGGCGCTCGCGGTCAAGGCCGCCTACCCCACCGAAGCCGTCGAGGCCGTCGATCCTCCCGGCCAGATCGCCGCCTTCGACGCCGGCCGCCTGGCCACCGAGTGCGTTCGCACGGGCCGCCCGATCCTGATCTCGCGCGCGGGCGAGGAGGACCTGGCACGGATGGCCCGCGACGAACGCGCCGCCACGCTGCTGGCCCGTGCGGGGGTGCACTCCCACATGCTGGTCCCGCTGATCGCCCGCGGTCAGATCCTCGGCTTCCTGGGCCTCAGCCGCGCCCGCAACCCGCTGTCCTTCACCGAGGACGACCTCGCCCTGGCCGCCGAGCTGGCCTCCCGTGCCACCGTGTGCATCGACAACGCCCGCTCGCACCAGAGCGTGCGCAACGCCGCCGTGACGCTGCAACGCAGCCTGCTCCCCGACCACCCGCCCCGGCTTCCCGGCCTCCAGATCGCCTCCCGGTACCGGCCCGCGCAGGCCACCTACGAGATCGGCGGCGACTGGTACGACGTCCTCCCCCTCGAGGGCGACAAGACCGCGCTCGTCGTCGGCGACGTCATGGGCAGCGGTATCGACGCCGCCGCGGCCATGGGCCGTCTGCGCACCGCCACCAGAGCCTTCGCCGACCTGGACCTCGCCCCCGACCAGGTCCTCCATCACCTCGACAAGATCACCTCACGGCTGGAGCACTACATCGCCACCTGTCTCTACGTCACCTACGACCCCCGCCGCGCCGAATGCCACATCGCCAACGCCGGCCATCTGCCCCCCGCCCTCGTGCGCAGCGGCAAGCCTTCCGAACTCCTCCACCTGCCCACCGGCACCCCGCTCGGAGTCGGCGGCACCCCCTTCGAGACCACCACCTTCGGCATCGGCCCCGGCGACCAACTGGTCCTGTACACCGACGGCCTGGTCGAAACCCGCCACCACCCCATCGACGAACGCCTCGAAGCGCTCCGTCGGCTGCTCGACACGCCCGACCGCACGCTGGAAGAAACCTGCGACCGGCTCCTGCGCGAACTCCGGCGGCCCGAGGACCCGGACGATGTCGCCCTGCTCATCGCCCGCACCCAACCCTTCGCGCCCTGCGGATGAAAGACGTCGCTCCTTCCCGGACCTCGGCCGCCGAAAGGACTCCGCGCGGCGCCCCGGCGGAATCCCGGTGCCCGGCCCCAGCCGGCGGCACGCCTTGCCAGCACCTGGGCGCCGCAGGATAAAAATGAACCATGACCGGACATTCGGGGCGTTTCCGGCGTTGGCTGAGCCGCAGTCGGTCCTCGTCGGCCACGCGCAGCGTCGCCCGGGAAGTCTTCCTCCTCCAGCTGGTGCTCGTGGTGCTGCTCGTCGCGGCCGCAGTGGTGGCCATGGTCGTCCAGAGCCGACGGGACACCATGACCGACGCCCGGCACCGGACCCTCGCCGCCGCCGAGTCCTTCGCCCACTCCTGGGGCCTCCAGAAGGCGCTGAACAGCAACGATCCGACCGCCAAGCTTCAGCCGCTCGCCGAGGCGGCCCGGAAGGCCTCCGGCGTCGACGCCCTCATCGTGTACAAGCTCGACGGGATCACCCTCACCCACAGTGACCCGCGACAGATCGGCAAGCACGTCATCGGCCCGTATGCCGACGCCGCCCGGGGCAAGCCCTTCACCAGGACCTTCCAGGGTGCCCTGGGCCTCTCCGTGATCTCCGCGGCCCCCGTCAAGGACTCCTCGGGCAAGGTCATCGCCATCGTCTCCGCACCGGTCACGGTGGAGAAGGTGCAGAAGTCGGTCAACCGGCAGCTGCCCCTCTTCCTGGGCACCGCGGCCGGGGCGCTGGCACTCGCCGGAGGCGGTGCGGGGCTGGTCAGCCGTCGGCTGCGGCGACAGACCCACGGTCTGGGACCGGCCGAGATGACCCGGATGTACGAGCATCACGATGCGGTCCTGCATGCGGTGCGCGAGGGCGTCCTCATCGTCGGCCGCGACGGGCGGCTGCTGCTGGCCAATGACGAGGCGCGGCGGCTCCTGGACCTGCCGGCGGACGCGGAGGGACGCCATGTCGGCGACCTGGGGCTGGACCCGCGCACCGCCGAACTCCTGGCGTCGGACCGGATCGCCACCGACGAGGTGCACCTGGCCCAGGACCGGCTGCTGGCCCTCAACAAGCGGTCCACCAGCCCCTACGGAGCCCACCAGGGAAGCGTGGTGACCCTGCGCGACACCACCGAACTGAGGTGGCTGTCCGGGCGCGCCGAGAGGGCACGGGAGCGGTTGAGGCTCCTCTACGACGCCGGGGTACGGATCGGCTCCACGCTGAATGTCGAGCGCACCGCCGAGGACCTGGCGCAGGTGGCGGTCCCCGGGTTCGCCGACATCGTCACCGTCGAGCTGCTGGACCCGGTCCTGAAAGGCGAGGAGCCGGCCGTGGCGGGGGCGGAACTGCGCCGGACGGCGATCGCCGGACTGGCGGCGGACCATCCGCTCCACCCCGTCGGCGAGCTGATGGGGTTCGCCCCGGGCGCCGCGGCAGCGGGAGGTGTGGACCAGGGCCGCTCCAGGGTGGAACCGGACCTGGCCGGCTCTTCCGCCTGGCGGTCCCAGGACCCGGAGCGCGCCCGGCGCATCCTGGACCACGGGGTGCATTCCCTGGCGGTCGTGCCCCTGCGCGCCCGGGGCGTGGTGCTGGGACGGGTGGACTTCTGGCGGTCGGGAAGCTCCCCTGCGTTCGACGAGGAGGACCTGTCCTTCGCCGAGGAACTGGCGGGGAGGGCCGCGGTGGGCATCGACAACGCCCGGCGCTACACCCGTGAACGCACGATGGCGATGACGCTCCAGCGCAGCCTGATGCCCCGCGGCCTGCCCGACCAGGATGCCCTGGAGGTGGCGCACCGTTATCTTCCGGCCCATGCGGGAGTGGGCGGGGACTGGTTCGACGTCATCCCGCTGCCCGGCGCCCGGGTGGCGCTGGTCATCGGCGATGTGGTCGGGCACGGCCTGCACGCGGCGGCCACGATGGGCCGGCTGCGCATCGCCGTGCACAACTTCTCGGCCCTGGACCTCTCCCCCGCCGAGCTGTTGCGCCACTTGGACGAGCTGGTGACCCATATCGACGTCCAGGACGACGCCGCGGAGGAGACGGCGATCACCGGCGCCACCTGTCTGTACGTCGTGTACGACTCCGTCTCCGGGCAGGTCACCGCGGCCACGGCCGGCCATCTGCCGCCGGCCGTGGCCCACCCCGACGGGAGGGTGGAGTTCCTGCACTCGCCGGTCTCCCCGCCGCTGGGTCTGGGCACCGGCCTGCCCTTCGAGACCGCCGAGCTGTCGCTGCCGGAAGGCTCCCGGCTGGTGCTCTACACCGACGGGCTGGTCGAGAACCGCGGCCACGACCTGGACGCGGGCCTGGACGCACTGCGGGCGGCGCTCGCCGGACCGGACCGTACGCCGGAGGACACCTGCGCCACCGTCATGCAGGCGCTGCTGCCCGCCAGGTCCGCCGACGACGTCGCGCTGCTGGTGGCCCGGACCCGGCGGCTGGACCCGGCACACGTCGCCGAGTGGGATGTCCCCCGCGACCCGGAGGCAGTGGGCACGGTCCGCAAGGACTGCGCCCGGCAGTTGGCGGACTGGGGGTTGCAGGACGTCTCCTTCGGCACCGAGCTCATCCTCAGCGAACTGGTCACCAACGCCATTCGCTACGGCGCCGAGCCCATCCACGTGCGGCTCCTGCACACCCGCACCCTGATCTGCGAGGTCTCCGACGGCAGCAGCACCTCCCCGCACATCCGCCAGGCGAAGGACACCGACGAAGACGGCCGCGGCCTCTTCCTCGTCGCGCAGTTCGCCGAGCACTGGGGCACCCGCTACTCCTCCAGGGGCAAGACGATCTGGGCCGCTCAGGCGGTCGGCCCCGACGCCGCGCCCGAGGCGTAGGCTGGTCCGGACCATTGCCGCAGAGAGCAGCGTCGGGCTGTGGCCGTGCTGGAGGCGTCGTGGCGACACATCATCGGGTCCGCGCAGGCGCTCTCCTCTGCTGTCTCGGCCTTACGGTGCTCGGTCTCGGTGCCTGCCAGGAAGCAGGCACCACCCGTCCGGTCGCGCCCTCCCGGGCGGAGTCCGCCGCGCAGGCGGGCGGCACAACGGCACTGATCAAGGCTGCGCGGCACGAGGGCAGGCTCAACACGGTCGCGCTGCCGCGCCAGTGGGCCGCCTACGGCCGGCTGATCGACCGCTTCGAGAAGAAGTACGGCATCAAGGTCGTCATCGACAATCCCTATGGCCACAGCGAGCAGGAGATCGACGCGGTGAAGCGCCACCGTGGCCGGAAGCGCGCCCCCGACGTGCTCGACCTCGGGGATTCCTTCGCCCAGTCCGCGGCGCGGCAGAACCTGCTGGCCCCCTACCGGGTCGCGCAGTTCGACCAGATCCCGCCGGAGCAGAAGGATCCCCAGGCCCGCTGGTACAACAACTACGGCGGCTATGTCTCCATCGGCTGCGACGCGGCCCGCGTGCGCACCTGCCCAGAGTCCTTCGCGGATCTGCTCCAGCCGGCGTACAAGGGTCTGGTCGCGATCCACGGCGACCCCACGATCGCGGGTTCGGCCTTCGCTGCCGTCTACGCGGCGGCGCTCGCCAACGGGGGGTCGTTCGACAACATCCAGCCGGGCATCGACTTCTTCGCCCATCTCGACAAGATCGGCAACTACAACCGGGCCGACCCCAACCCGATCGCGATCGCCAAGGGCAGGACACCGATCAGCATCGAATGGGACTACCTCAACCTCCAGCACATCGACCAGCTCCGCGGCACGGGCGTGCACTGGAAGGTCTCCATTCCGTTCGACGGCAGCTTCTCGCAGTACTACGCGCAGGCGATCAACAAGGACGCGCCCCACCCGGCCGCGGCGCGGCTGTGGGAGGAGTACCTCTTCAGTCCGGAAGGCCAGAACCTGCGCCTGGTGGACTACGCCCGCCCGGTGCTGATGGCCGCCATGGAGAAGAACGGCACCCTCGACCAGACCCTGGCCGCGCGGCTGCCGACGGTCGAGGGCACACCGCAGTTCCCGACCGAGGCCCAGCTCAACGAGGCGCTGCGGACCGTCCAGGAGAACTGGGCCAAGGCCGTCGGCGGCTGATGCGCCCTCGCCGGCCCGTCAGAAGCGCCCTAACCGACGTCGGGCGCGGACCGTACCTCGATCCGGTCCCCCGTCCGCTCCATCTCCAGCACGACGAGCTCGTTGCGTCCCCTCCGCCACAGATGGCTCGGCGCGTACAGGGTGACCTGCGGCCCCAGGGACCAGTACCGGCCGAGCGCGAACCCGTTGAGCCAGACCATGCCCTTGTCCCAGCCAGGGAAGGCGAGGAAGCCGTCCGCGGGGGTGTCGACATGGACCCGGGCCCGGTGGAAGGCGGGGCCGGTCGGGGTGTGGACTCTGCCGAATTCCAGAGCCGAGAGGTCGTCCAGGGGCAGTCGGCGGATCTCCCAGTTGCGCAGTGCCTCGCCGTCGAGGAGGACCTGGCCGCTGATTCCCTTGGGGTCGTTGAGTCCCTGGCCGAAATTGACCCGCCCGGTGGGGTCCACCAGGACGTCGAGGGTGCCGGACGCGCCGGCCACGGTGACGTCGACGGAGTGATCCGGCTGGTTGCGGTCGAAGGTGCCGATCCGCTTGCCGTCGACGAACACCAGCGCGCGGTCGCCCAGTCCGGTGATCCTCAGGCCCTTGGTGCCCTGCGGCCCGCGCACCCGGGTGCGGTAGTGGATCAGCCCGTGCGGCTGCCCGAGGGCCTCCATAGGGACGGGGGTGGCACGCCGCACCGGAGTGCCGCTCAGCGCGTCGAGGGCGTCCCTCAGCGGTACCGAATCGCGGACGGTGATCTGCTGGGCCGGCATCCGGGGTGGTGTGGCCGGCAGCGGAGCGTTCGGCAGCTGGGTGTACTTGGCGAGCACCTTGCGCACCGCGTGGAACTTCTCGGTGAGTTCGCCGGATTCGCTGATCGGGGAGTTGTAGTCGTAGCTGGTGACGGTGGGCTGATAGGCGCCGCTGCCGCTCAGATTGGCACCCGCGTACCAGCCGAAGTTCGTTCCGCCCACCGCCATATAGAGGTTGAGGGACGCCCCTGCTGCGAGGATCTTCTCCACATCGGCGGCGGTCTGCGCGGGGTCGGTGGTGTGGTGCTGCTCTCCCCAGTGGTCGAACCAGCCGTCCCAGAACTCCGTGCACCACAGGGGCTTGTCCGGCTGGAATGCGCGGAGTTCGGCGAAGGGGCCGGTGGGGTCCCCGTCGAAGTTGACGGTGGAGAGGAGGTCGGGGAGGCTGCCGTCCTTCAGGGCTTGTTGGGTGGCTCCGTTGGAGCAGAACAGCAGGCTGTCGATGCCCTGCGCCCGCATGGTGTCCCGCAGATGTGCCAGGTACGCGTGGTCGTGGCCGTAGCTGCCGTATTCGTTCTCGACCTGCATGGCGATGACGGGCCCGCCGCGAGTGGCCTGCAAGTCGACGAACCGGGGCAGCAGTTCGGCGAACCAGGCGTCGACGGCTCGCTCGTACGCGGGGTCGGAACGGCGCAGCGGCGCGTCCTTGTCCTTGAGGAGCCAGGCGGGTAGTCCGCCGAAGTCCCACTCCGCGCAGATGTAGGGGCCGGGTCGCACGATCACCTTCAGCCCGACCTCGTCCGCGGTGCGGACGAAGGCGGCGACGTCGCGCCATCCGGTGAAGTCGGCCTTCTTCTCGTACGGTTGGTGGAAGTTCCAGGCGACGTAGGTCTCCACCGTGTTCAGGCCCATGGCGCGCATCCGCAGCAACCGGTCGCGCCAGTCCTTGGGGTGCGTTCTGAAGTAGTGGAAGGCACCCGAGAGGATCCGGAACGGCTTGCCGTCCAGCAGGAACTCCTTGCCGCGGATGGTCAGCCCCCTCGGGCTTTCGGCCTGGGCGAGGGTCGCTCGGCCGCCGCCCAGGACGACGCCCGCGGACGCGGCGCCCACCATGGCTGCGCTCAGAAATCTCCGTCGGCTGAACTGCGTCATGTCTGCTCTCCTCGGCTCGACCTGTCGGCGCCCAAAGCTCGAACATGTTCAGTAGTGCGCGTTTCTGTGCAGTGCGAGTGTTGTGGAGAACAGCAACGAACACAAGAGCTCGCGTCGCCAGTCGGCGAACCAGGCAGGGGCGAGGGCATTCAGACCCTCGACGCAGGTGACTGTCCGTACCGGGCCGCCACACCTAACGCAACGTGACGAATGACGCAAACACGCCCAGGCTCAAGCAATTTGATGGGCCATCGAAGGATTTGGGGACGCTTGCCGCCTGATGCTTTTCCCCGAACTCTTCAGTAACTAAAGACATGTTGACTGTGCGTCATTTGAACAGCCCGTGAAGATGCTGTACTAATTCCCCTGCGCATTCCGAACGCGACAACCAAGGGGACATCGCCGATGTTCACCGGTGTTCGCCGCCGTTCGTGGTGCGCACGACGCAGGCATGCACGGCGGAATTCAGCGGTAACACAACGCGCATGCCGCATCACTACCGACAGGTAGGCCAGAGCCACAATTCATGAAACCGCCCATTGGGCACCCCGCATGGACTTCGTACATTCCCCCACGTCTCGAAAGAGTCCGTATATGCGTCTTCCCCGCTTCAAAACTCTGTGGAGAACGTTGACGCTGATCGCGTTAACCGCGATCACCGCCGGGTTCCTGCTCAGCGGCGGCACCGCCCGGGCCGGTTCCGTAACCGCCACCGTGACCGGCGGTCAGGGAAACTACCGCAGCGTCAACGAGAGATCGTCGTCCAGTCTTTCCGCCCACATCGTCGGTCGGGCCACGGTCGGCAGCAAGGTCTCACTGACCTGCCGCGTCCAGGGCGACGCCGTGGAGAACGACTCCCGATGGATCTGGTCGGACTCCGGATCCTTCTACATAGCCAACGCGTTCCTCAAAGGGAACACCGACAACCTGCCGACCTGCACGTCCCGGCACGCCAAGTCCAGTCGGCGCGTGGCGCTCACCATCAACATGGAGAAGCAGGTTCAGGACCAGTGGTGCTGGGACGCCAGCGGCCTGACCATCGCCAAGTACTGGGGCTACAACCAGTACAGCCAGCAGGACTTCTGCCGACTTGCCGCGCAGAACAGCAACCTCAGCTGCGACAACCAGCCCGCCACGCTCGACGACCTGGCCAACGGCCTGGGCAACATCGGTCTGAGCAACACCGGATACGACCTCTCCCGCAACGCGTCCTTCTCGGAGGTCGGCAAGGAAATCGACGGCCAACGTCCCTTCGCCGTCCGCATCGGATGGAATTCCGGCGGGGGCCATATGAACGTCATCTACGGCTACGACCCCTCATCGCAGATGGTGGCGGTCGGTGATCCCTGGCAGACCACGCAGACCTACACCTGGTGGAACTACAGCGACTACGTCAGCAACTCTTCATTCCAGTGGACCCATTCCCGCATCGGGATACACAAGTGAGGCGGGCGGCAATGCGTGACACCACAAATCCCCTGCACCGAAGTGCTACTCGTCTCGCCCTTTCCCTCGGTGCGGCGGCGACCCTGCTCTCCACCGCTTTCTGCGGCCAGGCCCAGGCGGCCGACGGCTCGAATACCATTCCCGGTTACCAGGGCGCACGGCAGGTGCTCCGGACCGCGCAAGTGCACAATGCCGTCTCCCGATTCCTCAGCGTGACGGCGAACACCGGTGCCGACGGCGGCCCGAGTGCGGCGGCACCGATGGCGTCCGGGGCACAGAGCGACCAGCAGTCGTTCAGCCTGAACGATCCGGTCGCGCTGTACGAGCTCGCCCCCGCGTTCGTCACCGGGAAAGCGAAGCCCAGCGCGGACAACGTGGCGCGCCTGTCCTACCTCGCCTCCCGGGCGAACGACGCCAACGGGCACAAGGCCACGGTCCTGCTCTCCTCCGCGACCAAGGGCGGCGGCGGCAGTTGGCATCTGACGGGTGTGCGCGACGGCGACAGCGATGTGACCTACGGCCGGCAGACCACGGGCCACTCGAAGGTCTTCACCGAGCCGCAGATCCACGCCTGGTACCGCCTGAAGAACGACATCGTCGCGCCGCTCAACCGGGAAGCGACCTCCGGGCTGCACGGCAAGCGGGCGGTGACGCTCGCCGCGTACCAGAAGCTGGTACACAGCCGCTACGCGGACAAACTGCCGGGTTCCGCGTACGACCGCAAAGGACTCGCCGGCGGCTTCCGTCTGGCTTCCGCTTCCACGCCGTCACCTTCGTCCTCGGCGCCTCTGCAACTCGGCGCCTCGGGATTGGTGGCGGTCGCGTTCGCCGGTGGCGTCATTGCGGTACGGCGCCGCAATCGCCGGCGGCCACAGGCGAATTGAAGGGGCACTGACGGGCACTGACGAGCCCCTGACGCCCGCTGACGAACCACGCCGATCCGGCCTCGTACGCATCCCCATGTGACGAAGCCGCCGCGCCGCGGCGCACACCGCCACCGTGTGCGCCGCGGCCCGCAAACGATCCTGGACGAAGGCATCTGACGACATGAAACACGCGAAACACGCACGAAGGCGCCACTCCCGGCTACGCGCCCGGGTGGTCGGCACCACGGGAACACTGGCCGTCGTCCTGGGTGCCGGAGTCGCTCCGGCCGTCGCCGCCGGTAAGGGCACCGCAGCGCCCATGACCGCGGCAGCTCCCCTGAACGAGGTGCCGCACGCCCCGGGCCAGCTGACCCTCCCCGCCCCGACCGGGCGCTATCACGTCGGAACGGTCGACCTTCACCTGCGCGACGCGTCACGCAGGGACCCGTGGGTGCCCGGACAGCAGCGCGAGTTGATGGTCTCGCTGTGGTACCCGGCCACGCACACCTCCCGCTATCCCGCCGCGCTCCTTCCCAGCAGCCAGCAGGTGCTGCCGGGCGGGGTGACCCTGCCCACCACTGCCGGCCACACCGGCGCCCCCGTTGACCACCGGGCCGGCAAGCTGCCGGTGGTGCTCTACTCGCCCGGGCTGCACGGGAGCCGGGGCCAGGCAACCGCACTGGTCCAGGACCTGGCCAGCCGCGGGTACTTGGTCGTCACCCTCGACCACACCCACGACTCCAGCGATGTGGTGTTCCCCGGAGGGCGGCATGAGGTGAACACCATGCCGCCGGGCTCCCCCTCCTCCCACACGATCGCCATCCGGGCGGCGGACACCCACTTCGTCATCAACCAGCTGGCCGAGATCGCCCGCGGCCACAACCCGGACGCGGAACACAAACCGCTCCCCCACGGGCTGTCCCGGGCCGTGAGCACCAAGCAGATCGGGATGTTCGGCTCTTCCCTCGGCGGCGGAGCGGTGCCCGCGGCCATGCACGCGGACTCCAGGATCCGCGCCGGGGCGAACCTGGACGGCCAACTCTTCGGATCGGAAATCGACAAGCCGCTCAACCGCCCCTTCCTGCTGTTCAGTTCCGAACACCACAATCGCAACAGCGATGGAAGCTGGGCACGCTTCTGGAACCATCTGCACGGAGAGCGGCTCGACCTGAAGCTGCGCGGCTCCGGCCACAACTCCTTCGTCGACAACCAGATCCTCTTCCCCCAGGCACCGGGCGCATTCGGGCTGGCTCCGCCCCAACTGCCGCAGATACTCGGCACGATCGACCCGAACCGCTCCATCGAGATCCAGCGCACCTACCTCGCGGCCTTCTTCGACAAGCATCTGCGCCACGGACACCACCACCTGCTCGACGGCCCCTCGCGCCATTACCCGGAGGTCGATTTCGTCCGCTGAACGAGCCTCCGGTGTCCAAGACACATGGTTCCGGTGCGGTCAGCCGCACTGCCAGGTGAACATCGCGTGGTCGAAGCGTCGCTCGGCCAGGTCTTCGGGGCGTATGAGCCAGTAGAGGGCACCAACGTCGCCCCACATCATGTCGGCGTCGTCATCCGTGTCGAACTGCGCGAGCAGCAGCCACCGGAGGGCCTCCTCCTTGATGCGGGGGTCATCCCACGGGGGACTGCCCAGAGCCCCGCGGGCGACCTCGGTCTCCACATCATCCTGCACCGGGTTCGCGTGGCCGCCGATGCGGTGCTCTGTGCCCTCGAAGTGGCTCCACAGCGCCTCCTGGAACTCCTCGCCCCACAGCGGGTGGTCGTCGGGCAGCTGCGCGAACTCGCGTTGTACCACTGGGTGCCGGAGGTACGGTGCCGTCGTCTCCACCGGCGCCGTCAGCGGCACCTCGGGGTACGGTCGAATCCCCTCCGGCGCCGCCCGGAAGGCGACGGGGACGCCTGCCGGTATGTACAGCACGCGTGCTCCCGCCCAGCTGTCGGGCTCACCGGGATCGACCACCGCACAGCCGTCGTCCAGTTGCCCGTCGAAGTAGAAGAAGGCCAGTGTGCCGTCTTCCGGAAGGGCGATGTCGAGGGCCGAGGAGGGGAGCAGGGCGCAATCGAGTGCAGCAACGAAGGCAAGGGGGCCGTTGCCCTCCCATACGGGCCATTCTTCGTCTTCCGGCAGCTCCGGCAGGCCGCCGAGTCGGCCGACGACCGCTTCCGTAGCCGCATCTGTGCCCTTCTCCAGGCGCACGCTCGGCCGCAGGAGGGCGATCCACCGCTCGGCGATCTCGTCGGGCAGGCACTCGCGGGACAGCGCGTGCAGCGCGTCGGTAGTGCTGTCGGTCGTGCTGTGTGTCATGGCATTGATGATGCAGGAGCCCACTGACAACGCGACCGTCCGCGCTGCCCTGCCGGCCGACGCCCGAGGTGGGGCTGACCACGGCAGAGCCACCGCAGCGGCATCACCTCGGCGAGGAGCGACCGCGTCAGCTCATGAGGAACGCCGCGTCCCAGCCGCTCGCCTCCCAGCCGTTCGCGTCCTCGCATGCGGTTCCCCGGCGGGCGTCGGCGTAGTCGGCCAGTACGAGGGCGATCCCGGCGGCGCCGTCCAGCAGCCCGGGGTGGTGGACCCGGTGCGGTGCGGGCTTCGAGGCGGAGGAGGGCGGCAGAGCCTGGCGGTAGCCGAAGGGAGTTCGGGGGTCGAATTCCGCGACGAGTTCGTGGGCGAGGCCGTCCGCCGCCGACCACAGCTCGGTGGATGCGCCGACGGCGGCCATCCGGGCGACGGTGTGCAGGATGCCCGCACGGCCGTGGCAGAAGCCCGGATCGACGGACACGGCCGGGGTGCGCGGGCGGTGCACGAGGGCGCGGATGGCGTCCTCGGCCGCCATCGTCATCCGGTGGTCGTCGAGCGCCTGCCCGGCCAGATGCAGGGTCCAGGCGATTCCGGATGTCCCGTAGCACCAGCCCGGTGCGCTTCTCACGGCCGTCTCCTGGGACGGCCGGCGCTGTCGGGACGGTGCGGAAGCCTCCCCAAGCGCCCCGGGCACCCCGAACTCCCCGGGCACCCTGGGCTCCCCGGGTTCCCCGAACTCCCCAGTCACCTCCGGGTAGGCGGCGACGCGGCCGGGCCACTGGGTGCCCCGCTCGTCGGTGTGCCCCACGCTCAGCACCCAGTCGGCCATGCGGCGGATGGCGTCCCGCATCCCCGGCACCCGGTGTCCGGAGCGGTGTGCCAGCGACAGCAGCGCGAGCGGGCCGCAAATCCCGTGGGCTACGCCGACGTTGAGGTCGCCTTTCGGGAACTCCGCGCGGTCGCGCGGGAGGAGATACCGGTCGGGTGCGCACCACCACCCCGGCACCTGGCTTCCGTCTCCTGCCGCGGGCCGGACGGGATGTGTCATCCCGACCAGAAAACCCAGGACGTCGCGGAGTACCTGCGCGCACCGCTCGTCGCCGTGGTCGGCTGCCGCCAGGAGGCCGCGTGCCTGTCCTGCCAGGCCCGAGATCGCGTCGTAATCGCTGTACGCCAGCCCGGGGCCGTGCTCCTGCCGCCGTGCCACGAGCCGGGCGGCGTGGGCCCGGACGAATCCGGCATGCACCTCGGCGCAGCGCGCCAGCAGCCGGGTGTAGCCGCCGTGCGCCCGGGCATGCAGCCGTGCGGGCAGCACCAGATCACCGACCGCGGCCGGGCCGGCGTCGGTTGCCGCCGTCACGGCCGCGGCGAGGTGGGCGTGCCCGACCGCTGCGTGGCGTGGGTCGGTGCGGGCGCACCTGGTGTGCAGCAGTGCGATGCCGGGATGCCCCAGCAGCAGCGATGCGGGCTGCCAGGCGGGCTGGAGCACATCGGGTGGCAGGGCGGCGAACGCGGTATGGGCGGTGTCGGCCACCTGCTCCGGGGAGCTGAGCAGTTCGGCGACGCGGTGGGCGATGTCCGATGCCGCGTCGCACAGCGCGAGGGGTGCGGGTGCGGTCATCCGCGGTGCCCCGTGTGGTTCCGCTGCCGACCGAGCCACAGTGCGAGCGCCTCACGGGCCGTGGCATGAGCCGTCAGTTCCTGTTCGGGCCGGGGGCCGAGCAGCCGGTTGCAGTGCATATGGGTCAGGCTCAGGGCGATGCGTCCGCTGCGCCCGGGGTCCGTCACACCGGCGGACAGCGCCTCGCGCAGACCGGACAGCGCCGGACCGCGGGTGCTCCATCCCGTGCTCCACCCCGCGCCCCGGCCGTCCACCGCGGCCGGCGGCCGGGGCCTGGCGCCGGAATCCAGCAGAGCGGCGACGGCCCGCTTCCGGTCCCTCGGGATGTCTCCCCGGCGCGCCAGCACCGACGGGCTGCTGAGCCAGCCGAGCGCCTCGTCCGGGGCGCCGAGACCGGTGACGATGTCGAGGATGCCCAGCGCGGCCGGCAGTGTCGGATCGGCCAGGCGGTCGGGCAGCTGGTCGGGAGTCGTGGCCAGCAGCGTGACGACGGACTCGCTGTCGGCGTGGAAGAGGCGCTCGGCATGACCGAGGGCGTCCGGTCCCCCGTACCGCTCGACCTCGGGCTCGTAGGTGTCCAGAACCACCTTCCCGATGACCCCCGCCTCCTCGCGCGCCTGCGCCCAGGCATGGAGCTCGGGCAGCAGCACCGGCCACAGGGACTCCGGTTCGCCGTGGAAGCGCAACCGGATATGCGGTGCCGGATCCTCGTAACGGAGGAAGAACCAGAGGTCGGCGCCCGCCCTGCGGAGCAGGCCGGGATCGGTCAGCGGTCCGAGGTGGCGGGCCAGCACCTCCGGCTGGCGGGCCTGCGGGACGTAGATCTTCGCGTACAGCCACTCGCCGCCAGGCAGATGAGCACGCGGTCCGCGGACGCGGTCGGTGCCACTCGTCGGAACCGGAACCGGCGCCGCCACGGGGCGGGCCTGCCGGGTGCCGTGCACAGTGCTCGGGCCCGTGCCGTGCGCGGCGCTCGGGCCGCTGGGCCTGGCGAAGACGGGGAAGAAGAACTCGGCGGCATGGGAACCTTCGGGGCCTCGGAACCACTGCCGTTCCACCCGGCCGCCGAACCGCTCCACCAGCGTCAGACCGGGTGCCCGCCGCACCTCGTCGCGGAACGCCAGGAGATGCAGCGGATCGTCGAGGTCGACCGCGACACGGTGGTCGGCCTTGGTGAGCAGCACCTGCCGGGGTACGTCCCAGCGCCGCCGCCATTGCCCGACCTGCCCGCACCACTCCTCGTCCCCGCGGTCGGCCGCGGCGCACAGGGCCCGGTCCGGCAGCCAGCGCGCCGGGGCGAGCACGGTCCGGGCGTGGCGCACCCGCGGCAACGCGGGAGCCGACGCCCAGCTTCCCCAGCTCCACGGCGCGCAGAAGGCCCGCCCTTCCTGCCCGATCTCCAGCAGGAACCGTGCCACGTACGGGAGATGGCGGCTGCTCGGGTTGAGCATCGAGTACGAGAGCGGGCGCACCCTTCGGCCGGTCAAGGTGTCGAGGAGCCGGAGGCCGTCCGTGTCCGCGGACACCGCCAGGTTCTCCACGCGCAGATCGTGCAGTTCATGAGGATTGTGCAGTTCATGCAATTCATGCGGATCATGCAGTGCGCGCAGATCATGCGGACGGCGCGGATCATCCCGTTCGCGCGCCGTCTCCGCCGCGGCTGGACCGACGCCCAGGGGGATGCGATGGGACAGCCACTGCGGGACGGCGGAGACATTGGCGGAACGCATCACCCTGGGCCGGAAGGCGACACAGGCGGGGATCTCGTCGTCCGGGGCGCTCCGCTCGGTGCGCAGCGCCAGCTCCTGCACCTGCGCGGTCGCCCGGCCGAGCACCGGCGCGAACCGGCTGAAGGTCGCTCCGGCCAGCGGGGACACCGCCTGGGGTGCGAGCACCAGATGGAAGTCCCCGCCGCACAGGGCGTCCCAGCCCGGTGCCACCAGCTCGGCTCCCACCTCCATGCTCAGCGGGGCCGGCCCCCGCTCCGCCGGCTCCAGGGCGCGTACGGTCTCCTCGTCGAGCACCACTTCCCGGGCGCCGCTGCGGGCCGCGGCCATCAACAACTCGCCGAGCACCCGGTCGCGCGTCTCGCGCGCCCCGGTCTCGGGGGCGGGCCGGGGCGCACCGGGCCGGCGGTAGTGGCGAGGCAGCCCCAACCCACGGGTTTCGTCGAGCAGTTCCAGGACCGGAACCGGCCGGTCGGTGCCGTACCGCTCCAGGAAGGCCAGGTGGTAGTCGCGCAGGTGCGGATTGCCCCGGTGAACGGGCGAGGTCCGCCACAGCACCGTCGCGGCCCGTTCCGCTTCCCGGGCCACTTCCCGCGGCAGGGTCAGCCGCACATCCAGCGCCAGGTCCGTCTGAAGGACGTCCGTCGCAGGCTGTACCGCCCGCATCCGCTCACGGACCGCGTCCAGCCGGGCGCGCCGGCCCTCCGCCGGCGCGGCATCCAGGGCGCCCAACTCAGCCTGGATGACATACAGTTCACGGACCGTCGGATGATCGACTCCGCGCATCCGCTCGCATACGTGGTCGAGGGGGGCGGTGCAGTCGGGCGGCGGTGCCAGGTCGCTGAGCAGGAAGTGGCCGCGGACGAGCTGCCTGATACTGCCTTCGATCGCGCCATCGGGCGCGTGGGGGAACTCTCGCCTCGCCGCTGCCACCAGCCGGGGAAAGGGCGTGGGGTCCGCCGCGGCCGCCAGGAGCTGCCGGACCACCCGGGTGTGGCGCACGGTTCCGACCAACTGCCGTTCTCCGCTGCGGTCATGGTGATCGACCAGCACCAGTCGGCCGTCCCGTACGGCGTGCAGGTTGTTGGCCGTGAGCCGCGCACACTCCAGTACGGCGGGCACATCGAGCAGCATCTCCAGAACGCCGTCCAGCCAGGCCGCGTCCGGCCGGGTCACGCGGCGCCCGTCACCGACCGGCTCCCGCGCGGGCACGGATCCGAATCCGGCGAGACCGACCCCCGCGAAGAGGCCGAAAGGCGTGGGGCGGTGGGCCATGCGCGAGTGGTACTTCGTCAGCGAGATCGCGATACGGCGAAGGGACTTGAGTTTGAGCCGCTCCCCGGCGACGGCACGGTCGACCTCCGCCGCCAGGCTCGCACTGGCCAGGCTCACCGCCTCCATGAGCCGCGGGTCGGCGGCGAGTTCCGCTATCTGGTGGCGCAACCAGCTTTCTTCGTACGGGGCTTCGCCGGACGGATCGGGCCGCCGGGCCGGGGCGTCGTCCGAGGGCAGCGGGAGGGCCGCGGCGCGTACCAGAGCCAGTTTTCCGCACTCGAAATCAACGTCACCCGTATCCCCCACGATTTCCCTCGCCCGTCCCCGCCCCGGTCCCCGCACACCGCTTCACCCGACGATGGTGCGGGGTGGCGGGGACGACGTCCCGGCACCACCCCGCACCTGTGGATCAGCCGCAGTTCCAGGAGGTGGGCGGACAGACCTGCGTCATGAGCTTCGACTCCTGGGCAGGCACGGTGACCGTGGCCGAATCCATGATGTCCATGTCCAGGTCGAGGTCGAATTCGTCCATGTTGATGGTGACGTTCTCCATGGTCCCCTCCAAAGAAAGACGTTGAATTCCGGAGCGCTTTTGGCTTCTCCGGAGCAATTCCGGTGGGTGCGATGGTCTTTCGCAACCACCCGGGTATTCCATCCAAGCTCACAGGCCACGTCAAGCACGTTTGTCACACGCGGCGTTGATCCGCCGTAGCCTCGCCTCGGGCGTATACCTGTGCCTCTACCTGCGCCTCCACCTGTCCCTCACGGTCGGTCGAACGCCCGTGACGATGGGGAGCGGCGACTCCACCATCACAACCGCCCCTTAAGGCGTAGAACGCAAATAATCCCCAAAAGGGGCATACGAAACAATCCATGTTTCGGCGCCCATCCAATGAATCGGGATCGGGGCCCCAGCAGTGATCCACAAGGCACGCACTAGCCTGGTCATCCGTGACAGAGACACTTTCGGCAGGTTTGCCGGAGCTGACCGCGGGGCGGCTGGTCGGCAGCTGGCAGTTCGATCCGTACGCGCTGGTGCTGGTGCTGCTCCTGGGCGGCCTCTACGCAGCGGGCGTCGTACGGCTCGCGCGGCGTGGTGAGCGGTGGCCGGTCGCCCGGACGGTGGCGTACGCGGGCCTCGGGCTCGGGGCGATCGTGGTCGCGACGATGTCCGGGCTGGCGGTCTACGATCATGAGCTGTTCTGGCCCGCCGCGGTACAGAACATCGTGCTCGATCTGATCGCCCCGCTCGGCCTGGCACTCGGCGACCCCCTCGCACTGGCGCTGCGGGCGCTTCCGGAACGCGGCCCGGTGTCTCGGCGACTGCGTGCCGCGGCGTCCGGCAGGGTGCTGCGGCTGCTGACCTTTCCGCTGGTCAGCACCGTCCTCGTGCTCGCCTCCGAGCTGGCGATCTACTTCACGCCGTACTTTTCGACAACATTGCGGCACGGTCCGCTGCACGAGCTGATGTATCTGCAACTACTGGTCACCGGGAGCCTCTTCGTGCTGCCGATGCTGACCCGCGAGGAGCTGCTGCCCGCCTGGTGCAGCCATCCGGTGCGGGCGCTTCTCGTCTTCCTGGACGGGCTGGTGGACGCGGTGCCGGGCATCGTGGTCATGACCAGCGGAACGGCGATCGCGGGCGGCTGGTACGCCACACAGCACCGCCCCTGGGACCCGAGTCCACAGCAGGACCAGATGATCGGCGGCGGGCTGATGCTGACCATCGCCGAGCTGGTCGGGCTGCCGTTCCTGATCGCGGTCTTCGTGGAGTGGGTGCGCGCCGAGCGGGCGAAGACCGCGGCGCTGGACGCCCGGCTGGACCGCGAGCTGGCCACGACGGCGGGGACGGCGACCGGGGTGGCTACGGTGAGCGGGCCGGTTTCGGCGGGCGAGGCGGCCGGGACGGCCACGGTGAACGGGCCGGTCTCGGGCACACCGGCCGCCCAGGAGACGGCGGCCGCGCCGCAGCCGGAGATGACGCGGCCCTGGTGGGAGACGGACCAGGGGGCCGTGGGCGAGCGCTTCCGGCGCGGCGGCGGGCGCTGAGCGCCGGTCGCCGGGGCAGGCACAGCGGCCCGGCCGGGGCGCCACCCCGCGCACGGACTGCGCACGCACGGGGTGGCGATTCGGCCGTGCTTCCGGCCGACAGGCTGCCCGGCACCGCAGTGGGGTAGAACCTCTTCCATGCCGATATCCGCACGCCGGGCCGCGATTGCCGCCCTCACCGTCGTGGCGACCGCCGTCGCCGGATGTTCCTCCGTACGGACCCACCCGGACGCGAAAGGCTCCGCACACTCCGGAGCGCCGGGCCCCTCCTCGTCCTCCTCCGGGCCGGGCGGGTCGATACCCGTCGGCCCCGGTCCCCAGCCCGCGTACACCGTCCAGCCGCAGCCGTCCCCCGGCTCCTGCCACGTCCGTCACACCGCCGGCAAGCAGCCGCTGCCCGACGCGAAGTGCACCCCAGGGGCGACGAATCCCAAGGTCACGGCGGCGACGCTCAAGACGACGATCTGCCGCAGCGGCTACACCAAGGGCATCCGGCCGCCGGTGAACATCACCAGCCGCGAGAAGAAGGCCAACGCCGCCTCGTACGCCTATACCGGTCCGCTGCACGACGCCGAGTACGACCACCTCATCAGCCTCCAGCTGGGCGGCGACCCCAACGACCCGCGCAACCTCTGGGTCGAGCCGCCGTCCCCGGGGCACCGGCCCGGCGCCGGACCCAACAACCCCAAGGATGTGGTGGAGAACCGGCTCAAGGCCGCCATCTGCTCGGGCAAGACCGATCTGACCAAGGCCCAGGAGGCCATCGCGCACGACTGGACGACCGCGGAGGCGGTGCTCGGCCTCAAGCAGTAGCCCGGTCAGGATGCTGAACGAGCCGAAGGGCTTCGGCCCTGACGTCGGCGTCGAGCTGTGCCGGTGTTCTGTCGCTGTATTCGAGCGTGTCGTACTCGTCGTCCAGTGCGGCGAGTCGTTCGGCCAGGGGCAGCTGGTGCCCGAAGTGCTGGTGGATACGGAACGCCAACTCACGTGGCGACAGCTCGCCGGCCAGCATCCGAGCGGCAAGTGCTCGTGCGGCGGCTTCCCGTCCGGCAACTCCGTCGAACGGGTAGAAGGTGAGGCCCAGTTCATGAAGTGCTGGGGGAAGGAGCTCGGGGACGTCGTATATCGCCTCCGTTCGTGTGCACGCCGCCAAGGTCCGCAGAGCAGGACTGTCCAGGCCGTCGACGAGTGCCTCACAGGCACCCGCAACGACGTCGGTTGCGCTGATCTCGCCAATGCTCCAGAGGACGGCGCGGTCCTGAAGCTCGCGGGCTGCTGATTCGTTCGACGGCATGTGTCCATGGTGTCGTCATGGGGTTGAGCAGGTCGAGCGGATTACGCTGCGATACCTGCCGAACAGGGAGCTCCGAGCTGACTCACGGAGTGGATCGTGTGATCCGCATCGGTGAAACTGGCCACCATGACAAGGGATCGGACAGCTGGATTCATAGGCGGCATATTCGGGGTCGTCTTCATCGGGGTGAACGCTGGTTCCCTGCCGCCGGTCGTCGGCCTCCCCTTGCGGGCGCTGGCGGTTGCCGCGTTCGTCGGGCTGGCCGTCGTGCTGCGACGCGACCGTGCGCCTCTGCCGACGGGCACCGCGCCCACGGTGGGCTTCGGGCGGCGCTACTGGTGGGTGGTGGCCGTCGAGGCGGTCGTCGGAGTGGCCGGGATCCTTGCCATCAGATTCCTCTTGCACGCCCCGCACGTGACGGTCGCCTGGATCGCGCTCGTGGTCGGGCTGCATTTCTTTGGACTCGCGGCCGTGTGGCGGCTGACAGCGCTTCGTTGGCTGGGTGCAGGAATGTCCGCGTGCGGCGCCGCGGGGCTGGCACTGGGCGCCTACGGTGCCTCCCCGGCGACCATCGCCGCGATCGCGGGAGTCGCCCCCGGGGCTCTGCTGCTCAGCTCCGTATGGTGGGGCGCCTTGAATCACGCCGAGCGCCGGGACGCGCCCCATTGATTTCCCCGCTCCTCCCGGCCGCCTCCACGGACCTCTGGCCCCGTCTCCATTCTCTGACTAGAGTCAGAGAATGGAGACGGGGCAGGGACAGATCAACCAGGTGCGGCAGTTCAACCGGACCGTCACCGAACGCGTGGGCGTACTCCACGACCACTACCTCGGCCTGGACCGGCCCATCGGCGAGGCCCGACTGCTCTGGGAGATCGGCGAACAGGGCGAGGACGTACGGCGGTTGCGCGAGCGCCTCGGGCTCGATTCCGGATACGTCAGTCGTCTGCTGCGCTCTTTGGAGAGCGACGGCCTGGTGACGGTGGAGCCTCAGCCCCGGGACAGACGGGTGCGCACGGTCCGGCTCACCGACGCGGGACGCGCGGAGCGCGCCGTGCTCGACGGCCGCAGCGACGAGTTGGCCGGCTCCCTTCTGGAGCCGCTCAACACGGCGCAGCGCGCCCGGCTCGTCGCCGCCATGGCCGAGGTCGATCGGCTGCTGACCGCCGGGACGGTCACACTGAACGTCGTCGACCCGGACCACCCCGACGCCCAGCACTGCCTGAGGTCCTACTTCACCGAGTTGCAGGAGCGCTTCGAGACCGGCTTCGACCCGGCACACAGCCTGCTGCCCGACGCGGGTGAACTCAAGCCGCCGTACGGCCTGTTCCTTCTCGCCCGACTGCACGGCGAGCCCGTCGGCTGCGCCGGTCTGAAGCTACCGGCCGGCGCCCCCGCCGAGATCAAGCGCATGTGGGTGGCGCCCGATGCCCGCAGGCTCGGCCTCGGCCGCCGGTTCCTGGCCGAGCTGGAGGCGCAGGCCGCCGGGTACGGCCGCGCCGTCCTGCGCCTGGACACCAACAAGGCCCTCAGCGCCGCGCTCGGCCTGTACCGCTCCTGCGGCTTCCACGAGGTCGCCGCCTTCAACGACGAGCCGTACGCCCACCACTGGTTCGAGAAGCGGATCGGCGGAGCGTCGTCGAGGTGAGGGCCGGCGTCTGCGAAAGCCCCGGGGCGTCGCCCGGAACGCGGCTCTAGGGGCGGCGCCCCCATGCGGAGATCATGGGAGAGGTGGACAGGTCGAGGCGGCCGGAGGCGATGTTCGCGAGATGGCGTTCGATCTCCTCGTCCGTCGCGAGTCCGGCCGCTACGAGACCGTCGCGGACGTGGCGAACCGTCGCGGCCTCCAGGATGTTGCAGGCCGGCGACGTGATCGGGAAGTACGCGTCCGCGTTGACGCCGGTCAGCCCTGCCTCCCGGAGCAGGCGGGGAAGCTTCCGGCCGTAGCCGAGGTCGGCGCCGCGGGACGCCAGCAGCGTACGGAAGCCGGACCGCAGCTTGTTGGCCAGCGCCTGTTCGGGCCCGTACTCGTCCAGGCAGATCAGGGGCTGCAACGCCGGATCGGCATCCTCCACCAGCAGCCAACCGCCCGGTCGCAGCGAGTCGGCCATCGTGCGCAGGGCCCGTTCCCTATCGGTCACATGCACCAGCACCAACCGGGCGTGTACGAGGTCGAAGCCGCCGCCCTCGGGCGGCTCGTCCCGGCCGACGTCGTGGCGCAGGACCTCGACGGCGCCTCCGGACGTCTCGGAGGCCCACGAGGTGTCGATGTCCGTCGCCAGCACCCGACCGGTCGGCCCGACCCTGTCGGCCAGCCAGGTCACCACCGAGGGGCCGCCCGCACCTACCTCCCAGCACCGCCACCCCGGAGCGATTCCCAGGTCCTCGATATGCCGGAAGGTGGAGGGATCGAACAGCTCACTGAGCGCATCGAAACGGGTCCCTGCCTCCGGCCGCGCGTTGTCGAGGAGGTAACCGTCGTTCGGAGAAGCCGGTGTGGGAGACGCCATGAGGGCGATTGTCACACGCGGCAGGTGTCATCGCTCTGCGCGGGCGTGACGGAGGACACCGGTGAGAACCGGTGCCCTCCGTCATGCGAGGCTGCTACGGCTGCTGGCTAGCTCAGCGACTTCAACGCCGCCGCGTCGTACGGCGTCAGCTCCTCGAAGCGGTCCCCCAGGACCTTTGCCGCCCACTGCGGGTCCTGGAGCAGGGCGCGGCCGACGGCGACGAGGTCGAACTCGTCGCGCTCCAGGCGGTCGAGGAGGTTGTCGATGCCCTGAACCGGGGCGCCCTCGCCCGCGAAGGCGCGGATGAAGTCGCCGTCGAGGCCGACCGAGCCGACGGTGATGGTGGGCCTGCCGGTGAGCTTCTTGGTCCAGCCCGCCAGGTTCAGGTCCGAGCCGTCGAACTCCGGGAGCCAGTAGCGGCGGGTGGAAGCGTGGAAGGCGTCGACGCCGGCCGCGGCGAGCGGGGTCAGGATCGCCTCCAGCTCCTCGGGGGTCTCGGCGAGCCTCGCGTCATACGCCTCCTGCTTCCACTGCGAGTAGCGGAAGATCACCGGGAATTCGGGCGAGACGGTCGCGCGCACCGCGGCCACGATCTCGGCCGCGAACTTCGTACGGGCCACGGGGTCGCCGCCGTAGGCGTCGGTACGGCGGTTCGTGCCCGCCCACAGGAACTGGTCGAGGAGGTAGCCGTGGGCGCCGTGCAGTTCGACGCCGTCGAAGCCGATGCGCTCGGCGGCCGCGGCGGCCTCGGCGAAGGCTGCGATGACGTCGTCCAGGTCGCGCTGGGTCATCGCCTTGCCGGCGTTCTCGGTGCCGTCGACGCGGATGCCGGAGGGGCCGACGGCGGGGGCATCGGCGTAGGGCGGCTCGCCCTGCTTGCGCACCATGCCGATGTGCCACAGCTGCGGCACGATCGTGCCGCCCGCGGCGTGCACGTCCTCGGCGACCTTCGCCCACCCGGCCAGCTGCTCCTCACCGTGGAAGCGGGGGACGCGGTCGCTCTGCCCGGCGGACTCATGACCGACGTAGGTGCCCTCGGTGACGATCAGGCCGACGCCCGCGGCGGCGCGGCGGGCGTAGTACGACCGCACGTCCTCACCGGGTATGCCGCCCGGGGAGAACATGCGCGTCATCGGCGCCATGGCGATGCGGTTGGGAACGGTCAGGCCGTTCAGCGCGACGGGCCGGGAGAGGATCTCGGCCGCGCGGGAGGCGGCGGAGGATGTCGTGGCGGTCACGGGGGTGCTCCTTGTCAGCATCAGTGGGTAGCGGTGTCGGTACCGGTGCGGGTGTAGGTGTAGGTATCGGTGGAGGTATGTGCGACGTGTAGTGGGCGCTTGGGGTGCACGGGGTGCATGGAGGGGCCAACCATCCGGGCAGGCACGGCATTCCGCCGGTCCGGCGGGCTGCCCGTGATCCCGGACACCCCCGCCGCCTACGGCGCTACGGGGTGCGCCAGCGCCATGTCGAAGCCGTCCGTACCGCGGCCCTCGACGGCCAGCGCCGACGCCACGGGCGGGTAGCCGCTGGCTATGAGCGAGTACTCGCCCGCGGTCAGGTCGGTGAAGGCGTAGGCGCCGTCGGCGTCCGTGATGGTGGTGCACACCACGTTCCCGGCGGCGTCCACCAGCGTCAGCCGGGCATCGGGCAGCCGGCGGCCGCCCTCCCCGGCGCGTACGGTCCCCCGCACGTGCAGACCGGCGGGTTCTGCGGCGCGGGCGAGCCTGACGCCGTACGCGACCGGGGCGGCCGTCGCCGTCACCGTGGCGGCCTGCGGCTGATGGCCGTCGGCGGCCGCGATCAGGATGTACGGGCCGGCAGCCGGGGCGTCCAGCGCATACCGGCCGTCGGGGTGGGAGACCGTGCGCCCCACCTGTCGACCGTCCGGTGAGACGAGCGCGAGGGCGACACCGCCGAG
Source organism: Streptomyces gilvosporeus (assembly GCF_002082195.1). Lineage (GTDB taxonomy): Bacteria > Actinomycetota > Actinomycetes > Streptomycetales > Streptomycetaceae > Streptomyces > Streptomyces gilvosporeus. Next base: position 1,307,365 of record NZ_CP020569.1, read on the forward strand.
CACCTCGCCGTCGGCATCCCGTACCAGGCCGTGGAAGCCGGGCCCGGCGGGGAGAGCATCGGCCACCGGAGCGTCATCCTGGAGGACGTTGGCCGGAGGAGCATCGGCCTGGACCGCAGGCTCCGCCACCGCATCGGCAACTGCCATTCCCACCACCGGAGTTGACGAGGTCTCCGCGCTTGCGTCGCCCGCCTCGGCGGCCCGCGGGCCGTGCTGTCCGCGCAGGCCGAGCCAGCCGATCACCGCGACCAGTGCGAAGGCGACGGCCCCGATGCCGAAGGTGAGGGTGAACCCGGATTCGGCGGGCAGCGGCGGTACGCCCGCCGGCAGGTGCTCGATGGTCTTGGACGCCAGGATCGTGGTGACCACGGCGCTGCCGATCGCGCTGCCGGTGGAGCGGGAGATCGAGTTGATGCCGTTGGCTATGCCGCTCTGGTGGTGCGGGACGCTCGCCATGATGACGGCGGGCATGGCGGCGTAGCCGAAGCTGACGGCCGCGCCGGTCAGGAGGCCGGCCCCGATGACCGAGGCGGTGTGGGTGTGTTCGAGCGCCAGCCAGCCGAAGCCGGCGGCTCCGAATACGGCGGCCATGGCGAGCACGAACCGGGGGCCACGGTGGCGGACGAGCCGGCCGCCGAGGGGCGAGGCCAGCAGCGAGACGATCGCGCCGGGCAGCAGGAACTCGACGGATGCGCGCAGGATCGAGGCGTCGAAACCGAAGCCGGTGAGGGCCTTGGGTATCTGCACGAGGTAGGAGACGCCGAGGAAGTTCGCGAACATGCCGAAGCCGACGAGGATGCCGGCCAGGTTGGCCATGAGGACCGGGCGGTGGACGAACATCTGCATATCGACGAGGGGCGCGCGGACCTTCAGCTCGACCAGGACCCAGACCGCGATCATGACGACCGCGCCGGCGAAGGCGCCCAGCGTGCGGCCGGAGGCCCAGCCCCACTCATGGCCCTGGGAGATCGGCAGCAGGAGCAGCAGCAGGGCGATGCCGAGGGTCAGTGCGCCGAGGAAGTCGGTGCGTCCGCCGGTCTTGTGCCGGGTCGCCGGGACGAGGAAGACGACGGCGAGCAGGGCCAGCACCGCGAAGCCGGTCGCCATCCAGAAGGCGTTGCGGTAGTCGGCGTGGGCACCGGAGGTGAGCAGGCCGGTGGCGACGAGTGCGAGCCCGCTGCCGAACGCGAGCGTGCCGCTGACCAGGGCCATGGCGCCGGGCAGCTTCTGCGGCCGGACCTCTTCGCGCAGCACGGAAAGGGCCAGCGGGAAGATCGCGGTGGCGGCGCCCTGGAGCACCCGGCCCAGGATCAGCAGCGGCAGTGAGCCCGCGACCGCGGCGATCACGGAGCCCGCGACCATGACGACGAGCACGGCCACCAGGGTGGGCTTCTTGCCGTGCTGATCACCGAAGCGGCCGAGCAGCGGGGTGAAGACGGCGGCGGACAGCAGTGTGGCGGTGGTCACCCAGCTCACGTTGGCGGTCGAGGTGCCGAGGTCGCCCCGGATGAGGCCCAGGATCGGGACGGGCAGGGTCTGCATCATCGACACGACCATGGCGGCCAGGCTCAGGGCGAGGACGATGACCGTCTCGTTCCGTCGCCCGGTGGCGGTGTCGGGGGCGGATGCGGCGTGGCTCATGGCTGGCAGGACCTTCTCAATGCTTCAGATCGTAGATGTTTCAGCACATCAAGTACTTCCGCAGACGGTAGCCCGAGATACTTAAGACAGTCAAGTAAATAATTGATGACGTGAAGCATCTTGAGTACGCTCCGACCATGAGCGCCACCGCCCCGTACGCACCCACCAAGCTCCAGCTGCTGGAGCTGCTCGCCGCCATAGGCACCACCCAATGGCGCGATTTCGCGGCCACCGCCGCCCATCACGGGCTCACCGCCATGCAGGCCAAGGTCCTCGCCCAGCTCGACGAGCCGCTGCCGATGCGCGGCCTCGCCGCCCTGCTGGTGTGCGACGCGTCGAACGTCACCGGGATAGTGGACCGCCTGGAGGCCCGCGAGCTGGTCCGCCGGGAAGCCGACCCCGCGGACCGCCGCGTGAAGAACGTCGTCGCGACCGACGCGGGCCGCGAGATCATCCGCCGCGTGCGCGAGGAGATGCAGGAGACCCATAGCGCCCTCGACACCCTGGGCGAAGCCGACGGCGCCACGCTCTACGCCCTGCTGCGACGCCTGCGACCGACGCGGGAGACGGACGCCTGACACCGGGCGGCGCTGCGGTGGATCTCGCGACCGATGCCCACGAAAGCAGTGCGGGGCCCGCGCACGCACCGCGGGCCCCGCACCGGGAAAGGGAGTTGACGTGCTGTCAGCGAATGGCCGCCCGCGGGTGATGCGCCAAGAGGGATCGATCACGTACACACGGGTGTGGGCCAGGAACTGCCAGGACTACTTGACGAGCTTGCCGATGGCGTTGGCCTCTTCGACCTGACTGGCCAGGAAGTCCCACGACAGGTTGATGTAGCCGCCGTCGCCCCAGTTGCCGCCCCAGGAGTTCTCGACGCGGACACCCTTGTCGTTGTAGCCGACGATGGTGATCTCGTGGCCGCCGAGGACCGGGTCCTCGCTGCCGCCGGGCTGGTAGGAGTAGTCGGCCGCCTGCTGCTGGGTGACGTCCTGGAAGCTCTGGTGCACCGGGAGGGAGATGGCGACCGGCTCGCCGTCGGCGAGCGCCTGCTTCACGTCGGCCTGGATCTGGTTGCCGGTGTGCAGCTTGGTGTGGCCCGACAGCTTCCAGTGCGCGGCATTCTGGCGCTCGGCGTCGGTCGGCTGGCTGGTGAAGTCGAAGTCGCCCTGGGAGTAGTCCGACTTCGAGTCGACACCCTGCGACTCCGCGATGCTGAACGTGTCGTCCGGCGTGCTGCCCTGGTCGTTGCCCTTGGCTATCTGGGCGTACGTGTACATCGGCGCCTGCGGGCCGCCGGATATGCCCTGCTGCTTCTCCTGGATGCTGTAGCCGGAGTAGTCGATGGCCCACGACACGCAGGAGCCCACCTGGCCCTGGTTGCCCGGGTCGATCGCGTACTGGCTCAGGTCCACGCTGTCCGGCACGCTCTTGGGCGCACCGGCCTTGTGCGGCGAGAGGTCCGCGAGGCGGGAGGCGACCGAGGTCTGCGAAGAGAGCGTGCTCACCTTCTTGCCGCCGGACGGCAGCTGCGCGCCGAGGGCGAAGTGGTGGTGGTGCGCCGCGGCGGGGGTGTCGTGCGCGCCCGAAGCCAGGGCGATGCCGCCGGACACGACGGCGAGGGCGCCGCCGGCAGCCACGGCGATGACGGCGCGGGATCTCTTGTTGGTCTTCTTCTTGTGCGAGGGGATCATGTGGGGTGGTTCTCCTCAGGGACGGACGTTGTGTGACCCGATACGAGCCACGGGCCGCCGACCGGGGTCGGCCGACGGAGCTTGGATGGGCGCAATCCCGGGGTAGCGGGGTACGCCTGGGATCCCGCGGTGTCGGGCGCGGGAGTACGGAGTTGCGGAGGCCGGTGCGTCGATGCGCCGGTGCGCGTGCGGAACCGTTGCGAGGGGTGTCGCGGCCGCGGCGGCGGAGGCCGATCCGCCGGGCCCGCGGATCTGCCGTCCTGCTGCCCTGATTCCTTGTCGACACCCCGATGGGGCAAGGGAGTTCAGCGAGCTATCCGGCCGGCGTCAGGCGGTACGGCTGCCCAGCAGTGGGCCGAGAGGCGCGTGGTTATCGCGCGGGGCGGCAGGGCACCGGGACGGCATCAGGGGTGCCCGCGGCCAGGGGCCGGAATGCGGCGGTGGGCGCGCCGGGGTGGTGCGGTCGGGATCCAGGCGAGGTCCGCAACGGAGTCTCCTTGCGTGCGGCAGCAGCCCGTGCCCGGCGGCCGCCAGCAGCGGTCGTGGGGCTCGGGCGGCTCCCATGGGTGTGGGGGGTAAGGAGCCTGATGCGCCGGACTGCCGAATTCGCAGAGTCCATCGACGAATTGCGGTGGAACTTCTGTTCGGCGGGCCGACTTGGGGCAGGAAGTTATGCGGCTCACACCTCGGGCGTCAATGGCTGTGAGTCATGCGGCAGTGCCTGGTTGAGGATCAGTTGAGGCATAGACGAGGCGAATATGCCAAAGGCTCGAAATGCGCCGGTGTGGGGTGGTGAGGGTAGGGATTGTCCGCTCCTGTCGGCGGGGTGGCGCCGGCGGCGTGCGGGGCGGGGTCGGCCGGGAGTTCACCTCCGTGACCAGGTGAGATGCGACCAGAAGGGACCCGTTGGGCGCGATGCGTGCCGCAGTCGGGAGAGGGCGGCATCGAGGGGCGGGACCGGCCCGGGCGAATGTCACGCCGAGCCATGGCGGCGCCCCCTTCTTTTTCTTTTTCTTTTCTCTTTCGTGGGGTTGGGCATGCGGATGACGGGTTCCGATGTGACGTTCGCCGCCAAGACTTTTGCCGCGTAAGGAAGTTGCCGATTTAAGGAACTCCGGCCCGGCGCGACTCGACGATCCGCAACGGGTCTGGCCGCAGCCAACGAATTCCCAAGCCTTCCCCAAAACCGACCCGTGGGCCTGTTAGGTGAGGCTTACCTGCTTTACCGTCTGTGGTCGTCCCCGCACATGCCGACTGGAGCCCCTCATGTCCAGCACGAACATCGCCCTGCTCGGCGCCATCGCCGGCTTCACCATCTATCTGGGCCTGCCGATAGGCCGGCTGCGCACGCCGACCCCGCGTCTGAAGGCCGGGTTGAACGCCGTGGCCATCGGCATTCTGCTGTTCCTGGTGTGGGATGTGCTGACCCATGCCTGGGAGCCGATCGACGAGGGCCTGAGCAAGCATCACTGGGGACCGGTCGTTTCGGGCGGCGCCGTGCTGGTCGCGGGCCTGGGGATCGGGCTGGTGGGGCTGGTGTACTACGACGGCTGGATCGCCCGTCGACGGCAGGCCGCCGCCCAGCGACCCGCCGGTCCGGGGGCCGCGGCGGTGACCGAACTGGCGCCTGCGGTACGCAGCCAGGCCGGTTCGCTCGCGCTGATGATCGCCACCGGGATCGGCCTGCACAACTTCGCCGAGGGGCTGGCGATCGGCAACTCCGCGGCCCAGGGGGAGCTGTCCCTCGCCGTGCTCCTCATCATCGGGTTCGGTCTGCACAACGCCACCGAGGGTTTCGGGATCGTCGCCCCGCTCGCCGCGGAAGGCGAACGTCCCTCCTGGGCGACGCTGCTCCAACTCGGCCTGATCGGTGGCGGCCCCACCTTCCTCGGCACCCTCGTCGGCCAGCACCTGGTCAACGACACCCTGTCCATCGCCTTCCTCGGCCTGGCCGCCGGCTCCATCCTCTACGTTGTGATCGAGCTGCTGGCCGTCGCCCGCAAGACCGGCCTGAAGAACCTCACCACCAGCTGCATCTTCCTCGGCCTGATCCTCGGCTTCGCCACGGACGCGGTGGTCACCGCGGCCGGAGCGTGAGCACGGCAGTCGCCGCGACATGAGGCGTTCGCCGCGCTGTTCCGACCACCCTGCGCGGCATACGTTCACACCTGCCCGTCGGGAGGTTCGATCTCCGCCCAGATCGTCTTCCCGCCGGCATGGTGGCGCGATCCCCAGCGCTCCGCGAGCTGGGCGACGAGGAACAGGCCGCGGCCGCCTTCGTCGAGGGTGCGGGCCCGCCGCAGGTGCGGGGCGCTGCTGCTGCCGTCGGAGACCTCGCAGATGAGCACGGAGGTGCGGATCAGCCGCAGTTGGATGGGCGGCCGGCCGTACCGGATCGCATTGGTGACAAGTTCGCTGACCAGCACCTCGATGGTGAACGCGATGTCGTGCAGGCCCCAGTCCGCCAGCCGGTTCAGGGCCTGGGCGCGGGCACCGGCCACGGCGGCCGGATCGGACGGCACGTCCCAGGTGGCGACCTGGGACGCATCGAGGGCTCCGGTGCGGGCGAGGAGGAGGGCGACATCGTCCGGGGGCTGTACGGGCAGCAGGGTCTGGATCAGGTTGTCGCAGGTGGTCTCCAGCGAGCGGGCGGGCCCTTCCAGGCTCCGGCGCAGCAGCCGGAGGCCGCTGTCGAGGTCGTGGTCGGTGCCTGCGATGAGGCCGTCGGTGTACAGCGCGAGGAGGCTGCCCTGGGGCAGTTCCCACTCGGCCGTCTCGAAGGGCAGACCGCCCACGCCCAGCGGCGGGCCGGGCGGCACGTCGATGAAGTCCGCCACAGCGTCGGGCGTGACCACGGCAGGCGGGGGGTGACCCGCGCTCGCGGCGGTGCAGCGGCGCGAAACCGGGTCGTAGACCATGTACAGGCACGTGGCGATCAGAGCGGTGGGGATGTCGAGGTCGGACTCGGGATCGGACTCGGGAAAGGACTCGGAACCGGATTCGGACTCGGCGGTGGTGTCCTCCTCCGCTGCCAGGTGGGTGACCAAGTCGTCGATGTGGACGAGGAGTTCGTCCGGGGTGAGGTCGACATCGGCCAGGGTCCGTACCGCGGTCCGCAGGCGTCCCATGGTGGCGGAGGCGCGCAGACCGTGGCCCACGACGTCCCCGACGACCAGGGCGACCCGGGCGCCCGACAGCGGGATCACATCGAACCAGTCGCCGCCCACCCCTGCCCGGACGCGGGCCGGAAGGTAGCGGTGGGCGACCTCGATGGCCTCCTGGGCGGGCAGCCGTTGTGGGAGCAGACTGCGTTGCAGGCCCAGCGCGGTGGTGCGTTCGAGGGTGAAGCGGCGGGCGTTGTCGACGGCCACGGCGGCGCGTGCGCCGATCTCCTCGGCGAGGAGCAGGTCATCGGGCTCGAAGGGGTCACGGCGGCGGTGACGGGAGAGGACGGCCACACCGAGGGCGATGCCGCGGGCGCGCAACGGGATGACCATGATCGAGTGAATCCCGAAGTCACCGACCACCGCTGACCGTTCGGGGTCTGCCCCCCGCCACTCCCTGATGGCCTCGTCCAGGGTGCGGTGCAGAGAGGACCGGCCGGTGACCAGACAGCGGACGGGGGGCGTGGACTCCGGGTAGTAGTCCACATCTCCCGGCCGGATCACCGCCTCGGGTACACCGGGGAGGACGGACTGGTGCGCGGCGCGGCGCAGGGCGACGGGGCCCGTGACGGACGGCTTCGGCTCCATCCCGCGGAACAGCGAGTCCAGCAGGTCGATGGTGACGAAGTCGGCGAGCCGGCCCACCGCCAGGTCGGCCATCTCCTGGGCGGTGCGCATCACGTCGAGGGTGCTGCCCACCTGTGTGCTGACGTCGTTGAGCAGGGCGAGCCGCTGCCGTGCCCGGTTCTCTTCGGTGACGTCCAGCGCGATGAGCTGTACGTGTCGCACCAGCCCTGCCTGGGTCTTGAGCGGGGACACGGTGACGGACCAGGTCCTCACGCGTGCTTCCGGCCGGGGTCTGCCGTGCACCTGGAACTGTTCGGGTTCACCCGTCCCGAAGACCCGGCGCATGCCCTCCTCGATCGTCGTGCAGATGTGGGGAGGCAGGATGTCCGTGATCCGCCGCCCCCGCATCTGCTCTTCGGTGAGGCCGAGCTCACGGGCCGCGCCGGCACTCGCTCGTACGGTCCGCAGGTCGGAGTCGTAGATCGCCACGGGCAGATGGCTCTGCGCGAACGCGACTTCCGTCGTCGCTACTTCCGTCGTCGCTTCGTCATTCGTCGCTTCGTCCGTCGTCGCCTCGTCGCGCGGCGTGGCCACGATCAGCCGCTGGGCGTTCCCTGCCGCGTCGTACGACGGATACACGCGCAGCCACACCTCGACGCGCCGCCCGTCCCGGTGCCGGAGCAGCGTCGTCCCGCTCCACCCGTCGAAAGCCGCGAGAAGGCCCTCCGCGCCGTCCGCCTCGTCCACGCCGAGCAAACGCGTCACGAGGCGTCCGATGACCTCCTGACCGGGGTAGCCGAGCAGCCCCTCGGCGCCGGCACTCCATCCCGTGACGATCCCCCGCGCATCGACGACCGCCGTGACCGAAACGACCGGATCCGGGGTCTCGCCGGAGCCAGTACCGGGGGCGGTGGCACCGTGCATGTCCATCCACCGCCCGCCCATAGCGTCCGGATCCTTCGTCGCTCTCCTCCCCTCCCACTTCTACCCGGCTTCGCAGGCGCACGCAGTTCGGGGCCAGGCACCCTACGACCACCCCCGTCAGTTACAGAGAGTGACGCGACGGGCGAGCCGGCCCAGTGCCGCTCGGAACGTCGCCCCGTAGCATGACCTCTCCGGCGCGCACCTCGCTGCGAGGGCGCGACCCGTCTTCGGCAGGAGTGTGACGCTGTGCTGCGCACCATGTTCAAGTCCAAGATCCACCGGGCCACGGTGACCGAGGCCGATCTGCACTACGTGGGGTCGGTCACCATCGATGCCGCGCTGATGGAGGCCGCCGACCTGCTGCCCGGCGAGCTCGTCCACATCGTCGACATCGACAACGGGGCCCGCCTGGAGACCTACGTCATCGAGGGCGAGCGGGGCTCGGGCGTCATCGGTATCAACGGGGCCGCCGCACATCTGGTCCACCCCGGTGACCTGGTCATCCTGATCAGCTACGCGCAGGTGGACGACGCGGAGGCCCGCACGCTACGGCCGAAGGTCGTGCACGTCGACGCGGACAACCGCATCGTGGCCCTCGGCACCGACGCCTCCGAGCCGGTACCCGGCAGCGGTACGGCACGCAGCCCACGGGCCACGGTGATCTGAGCCCCGGCCAGGCCCCGGCCGGTCGACTCAGGTGCCCGGCTCGGCCATCCGGGTGGTGCCCGGCCGTCCGTGTCCATTCCCCGGGTCCGGTGGTGTGACGGCCCGGCGGCCCGGTCCGGGTGGGTGCTGCCGATGCGGCCGTACGGGCCGGGGTTGCCGCCCCTCGGACCGCGGGGTGCAATGAGGCTGCGGCCCGAACGGTCGCAGCCAGCGGCGTAGGCGTCGTCCCTCCCCGCTCGGCCCCGCTAGAGCCGGGGAGGCAGTGATGACGTTTCCTGATCCCGGTGCCCGTCCCGCGGGGCACACCCGCTGGATGCGGCTCGGCCTGGTGTTGGTGCCGACCCTGCTGGTATCCGCGGTACTCCTGGCGACGATCGGCCTGGGCATCCTCCCCGTCTCGCTCGCGGTGTCCGCTCAGTCCCTGGTGCTGTCGGGACAGAACCTCAAGATCTCCGCCGACCGGTTGCAAGGCACCGGGTTCACCCAGTACGTCGGGGTGGACCGGGCGACGAACAAGGCGCACCCGGAGGCCCTCTCGGGCATCGAGTCGGCCGACCTGTACAACCTGTGCCAGTCGGTGGTCATCCACATCCCCGGCGCCGGCCAGGCCACACTGCGCATCGGCGCGGGCGGGGGCAGCAGGCCGGCGCACGCGGACCATCTCGTCGTCCATACCGACGACCTCGCCGGCACCGCGGTGTTCCGGAACATCACCATCGGGCAGGATGCCTCGACTTTCAAAAGCGGCCCCGGCGCCCCGACGGGAACCTTCGGACAGCGGGCCGACGCCGTACGCATCGATCACCTGCGGCAGACGACCCGAGCGGTGAGTGCGGCAACCTTCCGGCTCACGGACCTGCACCTGACCGTGAAGCCCGGAGACAAGTCCTGCCAATGAACGGCCTTCTCCCTCCCCCTGGTCAAGCGGTTCCTGTGCCGCTGCTCAAGCGGATCGCTCCCGCTGGGTCAAGCGGGTGAAAGCGTCCGTCCATTGGGGTCCCCTGCCGCGTCTCTCTGTCACCGGCGGGTCCTCTCGTAGTTGGGGATGCGTACCGCCCGAGACTCTGGTATCGGGGCTGCTCGGCCCGCTGACGGGCCGGCCCCCGCTTGTCTGACGGGGAGAAGGATGACGAGCAACGCCGAAAGTGCCACCCGGACCACCGTGCGCGCACGCATCACGGGTCGCACCCGATGGCGGCGCCTGACTGTGGTCATGGTGCCGACTCTGCTGGTGTCCGCAGCGCTGTGCACCGCGATGGCGCGGGGCGCCCTGGCCGCGTCGTTCGGAGTGTCGACCAACTCATTCACGGTCTCCGGCAGAACCTTCGAGATCGGGGCCAGCACGCTCGCCGGGCGCGGGTTCGTCCAGTTCGGTGTGCTGGACCGCGGCGCGCATGCCACGTACCCGGAAGCGCTGTCCGGCATCCGGTCCGCGGATCTGTACAACCTGTGCCAGTCCGTCGTGCAGGGCGTGCCCATCCTCGGGCCCGTCACCCTGCGGCTGACCTCGGGCAGCAGCAGGGTTCCCGCGCACGCGGACCGGCTCGTCGCGGACAGCCACGACCTGCGGGGCGACGCGCTCTTCCACAACATCAACATCGGTCAGGACGCCGCAACCGTAAGGGGTGTGCCCGGCGTGCGCGGCGCGCCCGGCGGCTTCGGCGAGCAGGCCGACACCGTACGCATCGACCGGCTGCGGCAGCAGACGCGATCGGTGAGTGCGGCGACGTTCCGGCTGCCGGGGCTCCATCTGTCCGTGAGGCTCGGCTCCCATCCGTGTTTCTGATGCTGTGTCAGCTGTGTCAGGTAAACCACCACACTCGGGGAGTTCGACGTGAGTAGTGCGCGGCTGCGCGCGGGAGGTAACGGGAAGACAGAGACTGACGGGCCGCGGCCGGGATGGTGGCACTCCTTCCACGACTGGCGGCGCAGCCGCCCGTTCTGGGCGGGGCTGTGGACGCTATTGGCCGGGATCGAGATCCTCTCCGTCCCGATCGCGCCGTTGCCGATCATGGTGCATGAAGGCATCGCCGGCGTGGCCGGGTCACTCATGGGGATCTTCATGGTGGTCTTGGCGCTCAGCATGTGGCTGGCGCCCGGATACCGGGTGTTCGCGGGCATCGCGACGCTGGTGCTCGCCGTCGCCTCACTCGTACTCTCCAATTTCGGCGGCTTCCTGATCGGTTTTCTGCTGGGCATCACCGGCGGCGCGATGGCGGTGGCCTGGGTGCCGTACGAGCGGGCTCCGGCCCGTCCGCGGATCTGGCCGGACTGGGGCCGCGGGAACGGCTGGGGCCGCCCCGGAGGGTCGGGGGGTTCGGGTTCGGGTGGCCCCGGTGATTCTGGTGACTCTGGTGATCGCGATGGTTCGAGCGGTTCCGGCGGGGCCGATGACGCTGGCGGCTCCGGCGGGTCGGGTGGTTCTGGCGGTTCCGGTGGAACGGGCGGCGGGGGAGGCGGCGCCGGAGGCCGTACGGTCGGCGGCCGACGAGTCCGCGCCAACTCACGTACGCCTCACATGAGTTCGCGCACCCACCGCATGCGGGCGCTCGGTGTGCTGCCGGTCGGGGCCCTGCTGACCGGCGGACTGCAACCCGCCGCGGCGCACCTCCCCCGGATGATGCCGAGCCCGGCCGGTCCCCCCAACGTGCCCGGGGGTACGGCGGACGGCAACGCTCCCCCGCACCTGAGCGTCTGCTCGGTGCTCGACGGGCTGCTGGGTGGGGCAGGACCCACCACGCGCGGCACCGGAAACGGCATCTCGGTGGGCGCCAAGGCGGGCCATGCATCGGACGGCGGGCGTGAGCCCGATCGGCACCCCACGGACCCGGGCGTCACCGTGGACGGGCCGCTGGGCCTGCACGCGTCCGTCGGCCCGCAGCTGCCGAAGCCGCGTACCGAGCCGGACGACGCACACCGGCCCAGACGCGGCCCCGACCCCGCCGAGCCTGCGCCCGCTCCCCCGCGCCCCTCCGGAGCGGGCCTTCTCGGCTCGGTCGCCGATCTGCTCGGCCTGCACGCTCCCCCCAGAGCGTCCGACGTACCCGACGCACGTAACGGGCACGACGCACGCGAGGACCACGACGACCGGCCGACCACCGAGCCCGACCCCGCGACGCCGCGCCCGGCCCCGTCCGTACCGCGCCCGACCCGGCCGGCCGACCCGCCGCAGCGCAACCGGGCCGACCACGCCGCCAAGCCGAACACGTCGAACGCATCGAACACATCGGACACATCGGACACGTCGGACGAGGAGTCGAGCCACTCGGGCGTCGCCTCGGGCAACGTCGTCTCGCCGTCCGTCCTGCGTCTGAACATCCCGCCGCTGCCGTCCGACGGGCGGCTGGACAAGCCCCTGTCGCTGCTTCCCCTGCACATCAAACTGGGCACCCGGTCCGGCCGGGACGAGCACTCGCGCTGGTGTCTTCCGCACCTCTCGATCTCTCTCGGCCTCGGTGTCGATGCCGCCGCGTACCGCGTACGCACCGCCGCCCAGCCGTTCCGGGTCCGCACCCCCCTGCTGGTGCTCACCGGCCTGACGTATCACGGCATCACCGAGGTGCCCACGGCGACCGGCCCCGAGCGGGTGCTGGTCTTCACCGTGTACCAGGTTGATATCGCAAGCCTGCGCCAGACCTCGCCTCTCCTGTCCCCCCGGTGCGGCCGCAACCAGCCCCCGCCGCCCTATCCGCCCTTCTTCGGCCTGCCCGGCCTCCCGTTGCCCCTGCTCGACATGGGCATTCCCGGTATCGGCCATGTGGACCCGTTCGCCCCCGGTCCCTGGCATCCCTGCCAGGGCGAGTTGGAGACGGACGGCGCCCCCTTCGGCACGGCAGTCGCCACCGGTCACCCCGTGGTCCTCCTGACCAAGGTCCTCAGCGGCAACCTCCTCGGCCTGCTCCCCATCACCTTCACCCCGAGCATGCCGCCCCCACTCCCGCCGGGGCTCACCCTTCCCATCCCGATCTTCTTCACCAACGTCACCGCGTACAACCAGTACCTCGGCGCCGACGAGTTGGACGTCCCCGGTCTCCATCAGACGACGTCCCGCTGACTGCGCGGGAATATGGCGATGCCAGGCCGAGTGCGTCCGTGCTAGGTCTTGAGGATGGAACCCCACCTCGTGACGGAAGAGCGACTGCGGGCCGTACTCGACGAGCTGGTCCGCAGGGAACCGCTCTTTCACCGAGCCGAACTCGGAACCACGAGGGCCGATTTCGAGGCCATGACCGCACCGGACTTCTGGGAGACCGGTGCCTCGGGCCGACGCTACAGCCGTGCGTACGTGCTCGACGTCCTGGAAGAACGCCTTAAGACTCCGGCGGCCGAGACGTGGGAGGCATCCGACTTCCACTGTCGGGAACTGGCCGCGGATGTCTATCTGCTGACCTACACCTTGGCCTTCAACGGTCGAAGAACACGCCGCACCACGATCTGGCAGCAGCGCACCGGCCGATGGACGGCCCTCTACCACCAGGGAACCGTCGTGCGGGATTCCTGAGACACCCCCTCAGCGGCCGGCCTCCCCGCCCGTCGCCAGCCGCTCCTTCGCCCATACGAGCCGTCGCAGCCGCCGCCAGTCCATCGGGGGCTTCGCCCGTGGCACGCCGGGGCGGCGGCGGGGTACGCGGACGCGCAGGGCGCGGGGCCGGATCGTGCAGTGGACGGGGGTCGGCAGGGTGAGTGCCTCGCCGTCGACGCCGGCCTGGATTTCGGGTTCGTCGGCGTCGACGACGACCTCGTGTGCGGTCAGCACAGTGAGGCCCGGACCGTGTCTGCCCGCCAGGATTCCGGCCGCCTGCGCCGCGTTGTCGACGGTGATGCCCAGGACCCCGAGGACGCCCGAGTCCAGCTCCTCCCGGCGTCCCAGTCCGGCCGGATCGCCCATGCGGTAGGGGTTGTTGCTGACGAGGACCGCCTGCGGCCCTTCGATGGCCGTGCCCGCGACGCGGACGGTCAGTCTCGGACCGCGCTGGTGGGTCAGCAGGTCCGGCAGCATCTCCAGGGTGGTGTGCACCTTGTCGTTGCGGTAGGCGGGGCTCTGGACGACGGACGCGTAGGTTCCGAAGGACGCATTGTTGACGAAGGCCCGCCCGTTGATGGAGCCGAGGTCGACGCGGAGTTCGACGCCGTCGGTGAGCGCGTCGAGGCAGCTCGACGGATCGTCCCGGTCCAGGCCGAGGTCGAGCGCGAAGTGGTTGCGGGTCCCGGCCGAGATCACCATGAACGGGATGCCGTGTTCGGCGGCCACTGCGGCCACCATGGCCTGTGTGCCGTCCCCGCCCGCGACGCCCAGGAGGTCGGCGCCGTCGTCGACGGCGCCGCGGGCGAGCGCGACCACGTCCTCGTGGTGCGCGGGATCCAGCAGGTGGACCTCGGCGCCGAGTTCCTCGGCCCTTTCCCGCAACCGGAATCGGCCCACTTTCCCCCCGCCCGAGCGGGGATTCATGATCAGGAAGGGGTGCTCCGGCGGAGCCGTGCGAACTCCGGGCAAGCGGGCCCGCCGGGGCTCCTTGCTGAGCGCGGCTCCACCGGCGGAGACGGCCAGTGTCCACAGGCCGAGCGAGACGAGTACCACCCACAGCAGACCGGCCCACACGTAGAGGAGGAGCACCACGATCGGGGCCACCGCGGCCAGGGTGCCCGCCAGCACTCTGAGGAGTCCGCGCCGCGTCAGCGCCCACCAGACGCCCGCCGCCGCGACGGCGAGTCCGGCCACCCCCAGGCCCAGGAGAGCGATGCTCCGGGGCCCGGCACACACCAGCAGGACCACAACCGCCGCGGCTCCGGACGCCAGGGCCAGGACCGCGAACCATCGCTGCGCCGTGCTCGGGCGGGCGCCGGTTTCCGTATCCATGGAGGCTCCTGGCGGTCATGCGGTCCGGGCGGTCCTGGCATCCGTACGGGGCGAGACCCCGCGTGTCACCGCTGCGGCCTCCCGTCTGCCATCCCACCGCCGGTGACGGCGCCTTTCATCACCCTGGGCGGGTGACCGGTGACGGAAGACCCGGTTCCCCGGGGGCGTCGGGGCGCCTCCCGTATGGCGATCATGGTTCGGAAGCCGTGAAGATGGAAGCAGACGTTCACGACGCGAGACACCGTCCGACTCGGCCCGCCGCATCGTCCGGCGACGTGCGGTGACGGGCGTACGGCGGTGCCGGGAGTCCGCATCCGAACGGTGGTGTCCATGCCCCGCAGCTCGGTCTCCGCAGCGGCGAACGGCGGCGGGGAGCCCCGTACCGCCCGTACGCGGACCACCGCCCCGGTTTCCGGCCGCGGCGGCACCGCCGCGCACCGGGGGCCGACCGGCGATCCGCTGCTGGTCGCGAAGTTCTCCGTACCGAGCGTTCCGCGGAGCGTCGTCCGCAGACAGCGGCTGCTGGAGCGGCTCACCGAGGGCGCCGCGGGGCCGCTGACCCTGATCACGGGCGCGGCGGGTACCGGGAAGACCACACTGGCCGCCTCCTGGGTGCGTGAGGGGGCCGCCCCGGGCCCGGTGGCGTGGCTGACGCTCGAGCAGTACGACCGGGCACCCGGGGTGTTCTGGGCCTACGTCCTGGAGGCACTGAGCCGCCACCAGGTCGAGCTGTCCGATGACGTGGGGCAGCCCGGCTCCGCCGAATGCGTCGACCACTCCTTGCTCACGAGGCTCGCGGCCGCTCTGACGCGGCTGTCCCGGCCGCTCGTGCTCGTGCTCGACGGCCTGGAGCAGTTGCCCGTACGGGCGGTGGCATCGGGCCTGGACTTCGTCCTGACCCATGCAGGGCCGCAGCTGCGCCTGGTGCTGATCAGCCGCGTCGACCCGCTGCTTCCGCTGCACCGCTACCGCGCCGACGGCCGGATCCGGGAAATTCGCGGTCCCGACCTCGCGTTCACCCGGCAGGAGGCCACGAGGCTGCTGCGCGGGCACGGCCTGGGGAGCTACGAGACGAGCGTCGATGCCCTCCTTGCGCGCACGGAGGGCTGGGCAGCGGGACTGCGGCTGTGCGCGCTGGAGATGCAACGGGCCGACGACCCGGCCGAGTTCGCCCGGTCGTTCGCCGCTTCCCAGAGCGCCGTCGCCGACTACCTGCTGACGGAGGTGCTCGACGCCCAGCCTGCCGCCACCCGGGAACTGCTGATGTACAGCAGCATTCTCGACCGGGTGCACCCGGACCTGGCGAACGCGCTGACGGGACGCCGGGACGCGGAGTGGATCCTGGCCCAACTCACCCGCGCCCACCTCTTCGTCGAACCGATCAACGGCACGCCGTGGTGCCGTTACCAGCCGCTGTTCGCCGAAGTGCTGCGCATGCACCTGCGCCATCACCGGCCCGGCCTCGAACCCCGGTTGCGGCGCCGTGCGGCGACCTGGCTCGCCGATACCGGGAGGCTCGCCGAGGCGGTGGAACAGGCCGCCGCGGCCGGCGACTGGCAGTGGGCCTGCGCGCGTATGGTGAGCCGCTCGGAGATCGGACAGCTGCTCACCGGCCCCGAGGCACACCGGCTGGAGCGGGCCCTTTCGGGGATGCCCGGCGATCTCGCCGGAGCCGCGCCCGCGCTGGTAGCGGGTGCCTGTGCCCTCGCCCGGTACGACACCGCGGGCTGTCGGGCATGGCTGGACCGGGCCGAAGAGGAGCTGCACAAGCCCGGAGCGCAGCCCGCGGGGGAAGCGCTGCTCGCGCTCCGGCTGCTCCGGCTTTTCACGGAGCCCGCGGATCCCGCGGCGCGGCGCGGCCGGGAGCTCACCGACCAGGTGTTGCGCCAACTGGCCGAAGCACACCCGGAGTTCGAGGCGCTGCGGCGATACGGGCTGGCGTGCGCCCTCCAGCTGAGCGCCCGTCCCGACGACGCCCGGAAGGCGTTCGCCCACGCGGCGGAGGGCTGCACCGGCGAGATGACCGAAGGCGTCCGGCATCGCTGCCTCGGCCGACTGGCCCTGTTGGAGGCCCAGTTCGGGTCGCTGAGCCAGGCCGAGGAGCACGCCCTGCTCGCGCTGGAAATCGCCGGACACCGCTCCGTTCCGCCGACCCGCCGATCCGGGACCGGTCACCTCGCCCTGGCCTCCGTGGCTCTCGAACGAGGCGAACTCCGCGCCGCCCGCCGTCATTTCGACCTCGCATGCCGGGCCCCGGACGCCGGACACGACCCGGTCACCGACACCGAAATCGCCCTCACCCGCTCCCGGCTGGACCTCGCCCACGGCCAGTGGCACGCCGCGCTCACGGCCGTCGCGGCGGCCGGCGCACCTCTGCGGCCCCCTGCACCGTGGTCGGCGCAGCGCGTCGCCCTCGTGCGTGCGACGGCCGAGCTGGCGCGCGGCGAGCCCGGGGCGGCGATCGCCGTCCTGGAGGAGTCCGGCCCCGGCGGCCCGGCGCACACCCTCGCCCTGGCTCGGGCCCGGCTCGCCGCCGGAGACGCCGAACGGGCCCGGGGCCTCCTCGCGTCGCTGGACCGCCGACCGGGCGCGGGCATCGCGGAACGGGTCCGCCTCCGCCTGCTTCAGGCCCGCGCCGCGGTCCTGGCCCAGGACACCGAGGCGGCGTGCCGTCTGCTCCACGATGCGCTGACCGCCGCCCGCCCCGAGAGAATGCGGATGCCCTTCACCGAGGCGGGCCCCTGGGTGTGGCACCTGCTGGAACAGCGGCCCGACCTGGCCGCGGGGCATGCATGGCTGCTCCCCGGTCCCGCGCGCGTCAACGGCGCGTTGCGCACCGGCGGCCGTCCACCGGCGCCCGTGGTGGTGGAGCGGCTGACCGACCGTGAGCGTGAAGTGCTCCAGCGTGCTGCGGAGCTGCTGTCGACGGAGGAGATCGCCGAAGCGATGTATCTGTCGGTCAACACGGTCAAGACGCATCTGCGGAGCATCTACCGCAAGCTCGCGGTCTCCCGCCGCAGTGACGCCGTGCGGTGCGCGCGAGAGCTTCGTCTGCTGCGGCCCGCGGGCGGGGACGGGGAGGTCACCTCGTCCGGGTGATGCGGCCGGGCCCGGTAGCCGTCCAACATCGCAGGGAACGACGCACCGACATCGGGGAGGCGCGCCCATGCGATACGAGTTCCGCGTCACGGGCCGCCTGTCGACGGTGATGGCCGAGGCGTTTCCCGAGCTGGAGAGGGTGCTCGCCCCGGAGCAGACGGTCCTCTTCGGCCAGGTCACGGACGAGGCGCACCTCTACGGGCTGCTCCTCCGCTTCCAGGGCCTGGGCCTGCGGGTTCTTGAGATGCGCCAACTGCCGGAGCCGTGACGGACCCGTCCTGAGCTCCTGAGCACCCTCCGGCACCGCAGGAGCGGGCCGCCCGTTACGGGTGATGCCGTCCGGCCCGGGGCGGGTGACGGTGTCAGCAGGACCTGCGCGAAGGAGCACGCGATGGACTCGTCGTCCCCGGCCGCCCCCGAAGGCGCTCAGGGCCCCCTGAGCGCCGCCGAGCGGGCAGAATACGCGCGTCTACGCCGGGCTGCCGCCGTGCGGCACCGCCGGCTGCGCTACGCCGCCACCTCCGTACTGCTGGTTCTGGCCTTCGTCCTCGCCCCCCTCGGCGTCGTCGCCTCCTGGCTGGACTCCCAGATCGCCAATACCGATCGGTACGTCCAGACCGTGGCGCCCCTCGCACGGAATCCGGCGGTCCAGGACGCCGTGACCAACCGTGTGACGACCAAGGTCGTCAGCTATATCGACACGGCGAAGGTCACCGACGCGCTCAAGCGTGCCCTGCAGAAGACCGGCACCCCACCGGCCGTGGTCGACAAGGCGGATCTGCTCGCCGGCGCGCTGAAATCCGGCGCCACCAGCGCCGTCCACGCGGTGGCGAACAAGGTGGTGACCAGCGACCAGTTCGCGGACGTGTGGAACGCCGCCAACCGCAGGGCGCACGCGGCCGTGGTCAACGTCCTCACCGGAAAGGGCGGCAGCGCCGTCGAGGCCAAGGGGAACACCATCAGCCTCAACATCGGCACCGCGATCGACCAGGTGCAGAAGAAGCTGGTCGACGAGGGCTTCAAGAGGGCCGACAAGATCCCCGACATCAACAAGACCGTCGTGCTGGTGAAGACGGACAAGCTGAACAAGGCCCAGAACGCCATGCGTCTGCTCGGCATCGTCGGCGTCTGGCTTCCCGTGCTGGTCGTCGGGCTGGCGGCGCTGGCCGTATGGTCGGGGCCCTCGCACCGGATCGCCATGATGAGCGCGGCCGCCGGCATCGGAGTGATGATGGTCGTCCTGCTCGTCGCGCTCGCCTTCTCCCGAGCGAAGTACCTGGATTCCGTGGGGCCCAGAGTGCAGTCGCCACAGGCCGCGGCCGCCGTCTACGACGACCTGGTGCGGTTCCTCCAGCAGAGCACCCGCACGGTGCTGGTCCTCTCGGTGATCATCCTGATCGCCGGCTACCTCTACGGGCCCGGGCGCGGCGCCCGCTGGATACGCTCCGTTACCCTCCGCGGCACCGAATGTGCCGGTCGGGGCCTGGCCCGCGGGGGTCTGCGCACGAACGGCCCGGGCCGCTGGCTCGACGGTCACCGTGGCTGGACGACGGGGATCGTCATCGGTGCGGGGGTTCTGGCGCTGTTGCTGTGGAACTTCCCGACCCCGGGCGTGGTGGCCCTGGTTCTCGGGATCGTGGTGTTCGTCCTGCTGCTCCTCGGCATCCTGGCCGCCGGCAGAACGGCGCCGGTGCCCCCGGGACCCGGTCCCGGCCCCCCTGTCGGCGACGGCGGCTGACCGCCCGGTCACCAGGTCGCGCCCTGCACACCGGGCCGATTCCGGGGATCCTGGAGCGGTGGCAGGTCACGGCGCCGAGCATGACGGCAACGAGCATGACGGCAACAAGGGGCCGGAGCCGACCGCGGTCCGGAAGACCGACTACGCCGGCGCGGTCTACGGATCGCTGCTCGCCGCTTCCGTGGTGGCCGGGGCGGGAACCCTCGGTACCTTCCCGCGGCTGGTGCTCGTACTGCTCCTGCTCGGCACCGGATTGGTCTTCTGGGCCGCGCACGTCTACGCCGAGCTCGTCGGGGACCGGCTGATGCATCAGGCCCTGAGCCGGCAGGAGATCCGCCGGGTCTGCGCCGACGAGTGGCCGATCGTCCAGGCGGCCGTCCCGCCGGCCGCCGCCGTGGCGGTGAGTCCCGTCCTGGGGCTCGGGCCGCAGGGGGCGGCGTGGCTGGCGCTGGCCGTCGCGGTCGTCGAGCAGGTGGGGTGGGCCACCGTCGCCGTGGTCCGGGCCCATGCCCCGCGTCGCCTGGTGCTGGCCGCGGGCACGGTCAATCTTCTCCTCGGCCTGATCATCGTGGTACTGAAGGCCGGGCTACAGCACTGACCGCCGCTCGCCGATTCCGACCACCCCCCACCCAGTCGGGCGACGTATCACCACGCAACCGGATAAATAGCCCTCCACCTGCCTATTCTGAGCCGTCATGACAGCCGATCACACACCGTCCGGCACATCGGAACCCGCGGAGGGGCACGCGCCGGGGCGCTGGCGGCCTCTGGTCATCCTCGGCACGGCCCAGTTCCTGATGGTGCTGGACACCTCGGTGATGAACGTATCGATCGGCCAGCTGGTCGAGGACTTCGATACCGAGGTCACCGCGATCCAGGCCGTCATCACCCTCTACACCCTGGTCATGGCCGCTTTCATGATCACGGGAGGGAAGCTCGGCGACATGTTCGGACGCCGGCGCATGTTCGCCCTCGGACTGGTCGTCTACGGCACGGGCTCCGCGCTCACCGCCGTGGCCCCCGTCCTGTGGGTGCTCACACTCGGCTGGTCTGTGATCGAGGGCCTCGGCGCGGCGCTGGTGCTCCCGGCCCTGGCGGCGCTCGTGGCCGGTGCCTACCGCGGCCGGGACCGGGCCGTCGCCTACGGGGTCATCGGTGGGCTGGCGGGGGCGGGCATCGCGGTGGGCCCGCTGCTCGGCGGCTGGCTGACCACGTATCTGACGTGGCGGCTGGTCTTCGCCGGCGAAGTCGTCCTGGTGGTGGCCATGCTCTGCCTCATCCGGTGGGTCGAGGACCACCCGCGGCCGGAGCCGCGGCCCCGGCTCGATGCCGTCGGCGCCGCGCTCTCCGCCGCCGGCCTGGCCATGGTGGTCCTGGGCGTGTTGCAGAGCAGCTCCTGGGGATGGCTGAAACCCCGCAACTCCCCCGTCACCCTCTTCGGCTTCTCCCTCACCCTCTTCGTCATCGCGGCGGGCGCACTCGTCCTGTGGCTGTTCCGGACCTGGGAGCGGCGGCAGGAGAGCCGCGGCCGGAACCCGCTGGTGCGGTTCTCCCTGTTCGCCAACCCGCCGCTGCGCTCCGGCCTGAACATGCTCCTCGCCCAGAACCTCATCCTGCTCGGCCTGTTCTTCACCATCCCCCTCTATTTGCAGGTCGTGCAGGGCCTCAACGCCTTCCAGACCGGTCTGCGGCTGCTGCCGGTGTCGATCACCATGCTGCTGTCCGCCATGAGCGGCCCCCTGATCGGCCGCTTCGCCGGGCCGCGTGCGGTCGTACGGACCGGCCTGCTGGTGCTGTTCATCGCGATCATGTGGCTGCTCGCCACCATCGAGCCCCGTCTTGACGACCTGTCCTTCGCCCTGGCGATGGCCGTGCTGGGACTCGGCATGGGGCTCCTCGCCTCGCAGCTGGGCAACGTGGCGCAGTCCAGCGTCGGCGAGTCCGAACGCAGCGAGGTGGGCGGCCTCCAGTACACCGCCCAGAACCTGGGATCCTCCCTCGGCACCGCCCTCATCGGCGCCATCCTGATCGGCGCCCTGGTATCCGCATTCACCAACGAGATCACCGACCACCCGAAGATCTCCGACCAGGTGCGCGAGCAGGCCGGTATCGCCATGGAAGCCGGGGTCAGCTTCGTGAGCACGGACGAGATCCGCGCCGCGACCGAGCGCGCCTCGCTGCCGCCGGACGAGGCCGACGCGGTCGTCGACGCCTACGCCCAGGCCCAGCTCAACAGCCTCAAGGCCGCCATCCTGACGGCCGCTGCCATCACCTTCGTCAGCCTCGTGTTCACCCGCAACCTCCCGGCGGAACGGCTCACCAGGGCGGCGGCCCGCTGAGGTCCGCGCAAGCGCTCGCTTCACCCACAGAGGGTGATGTTCATGCCCCTGGACGGGCGGAGCCTGGAGAAGCGACCACGAGTGCCAGGAGGAAAGTCATGGGCAACCTGTACTTGGCGTACGACTATCCGGTGCTGGGCGCGTTCTGGACCGTGATGTGGATCTTCCTGTGGATTCTGTGGCTGATGGTGCTCTTCCGCGTCATCGCCGACATCTTCCGTGACCACACGCTGCACGGGTGGGCCAAGGCCGGCTGGCTGTTCTTCGTCATCATCCTTCCCTTCCTGGGCGTCCTGATCTACGTCCTGGTGCGCGGCAAGGACATGGGCAAACGCGAAGCGCAGCTCGCCAGGGAGCAGCAGGAGGCGTTCGACACCTACATCCGGGAAACGGCGGCACCCAGCGGCGGCGCGAGCCACGCGGACGAACTGGTCAAGCTTGCGGACCTCAAGGCAAAGGGCGCCATCTCGGAGGACGAGTTCCAGCGGGCCAAGGAAAAGATCCTGCACTGACGGCCGGTCACGCGGCCCGCACGATGCGCGTGGGCCTCCCCGCCGACGGCCACCGCACCGGTCAGCGTCGATACGTGCCGACCAGCACGCCGCTCGCCAACTCCACGCCCTTCACGGCACGATGGACCGCGTCGACCGTCGGCCTTTCCTGCAAGGGAAGCGACTGCGACACGGCCCACAGGCGGAAGAAGTAGCGGTGCGTCCCGTGCCCCGGGGGAGGCATCGGGCCTCCCCAGCCCACCCGGCCGAATCCATTCGGCCACTCCGTGCCGCCGGGAGGTGACTCTCCCTCCGCCGCACCGGAACTCCGCGGATCGATGCCGGTGACCAGCCAGTGCAGGAACGACCCGCCCGGGGCATCGGGGTCCTCGCAGAGCAGGACCAACTCCGACGTACCGTCCGGCACCGCCGACCAGATCAGCGGTGGCGAGACGTCGTCGCCCTCCCCGGTGTGGCGCCGGGGGATCTCCGCGTGGTCGGCGAACGCCACGCTCCTGAGCTCGATTCCCGTCATACGCCCGGCCTTACCCGCAACGGCCCGGCCGGGACCGGCCCCCGCGGGCAGAACCCCCGATCGGCGCAGTACGCCGGCCGACGAGCCGGGAAGCGACTGACCGGGAAGCGAGAGACGGTACCCACGGGGAGCACCGAATGCCGACGAGAATCCTGCTGGAGGGACGTCCCGGAGCGGGCAAGACGACCGTTGTCCGCCGGTTGGCCGCGCTCCTGCGCGCCCGTGGGGTGGTCGGCTTCACCACGGCGGAGATCCGGCAAGGCGCCGCCCGGGTCGGTTTCGCGCTGGAATCGCTGGAGAGCGGCCGCCGGGCCGTGCTCGCCCATGTCGACATCCCGGGGCCACCGCGGGTGGGCCGGTACGGCGTCGACCTGGGCGTCATGGAGCGGCTCGCGCTGCCTCCGCTCAGGTCGGCGGCGGCGCGTCCGGTTCCCGGGGACCTCGTGCTGATCGACGAGCTCGGGCGTATGGAGCTGGCGTGCACCGGGTTCCAGGACACGGTCCGGCGCCTGTTCGCGGCCGACATCGACATCGTCGCCACGGTGCACGCGAAGAACGACCCGTTCACCGACACGCTCAAGCGGCGCGCCGACATCGAACTGCTCCAGGTGACCCGGGCGAACCGCGACGCCCTCCCCGAGGATCTGGCGGCCCGGCTGGAGCGTCCATGACCGCCTCACCGGGGTGGGGCGCCCGTTCACACCGTGCTGACCGGGGCCGTCAACTCCTCCTGGGATTCCGGCACTACGGCGTGTGCCTGCGTGCTGATGAGATCTCCGGCCTCCAGTGCCCCGCTTCCGGAGAGGTCCACGTGCACGCGTAGGCCGTAGGCGCCCGTCGGATCGAGGTCGGGCACGTCGATGCTGAAGGGGATGCGGCCATGCGGGGCGAGCGGGACGTCCGTCTGGACCTGTGCGGCCACCACGGTGGAGGGGGCATCGGCGAGGGAGACGTCGCGTACCTCCACCAGGACCCTGGCCGCCTCGGTGGCGGGCGCATCGGCGGGCAGGGACACGATGCCCCGGACGGTGTGCGTCATGCCGTACTGCCGGCCATGGACGGCGAACTCGTCGCTCGTTCCGGTCCGTGTTCGTCGATCCGTGCCAGGAGCGCGGCGACCTCCGCGCTGATGGGCAGGCCGGCCCGATGCTCCACGAACAGCCATTGCCCCGCCGGGTTGACCTCGAAGAACATGTACTGCCCGTCCGGACGCCGGCGCAGATCGATGGCGCCGTAGACCAGACCGAGCCGGCGCATGAACCGCAGCAGCGCGTCGGTGAGGGCCGGTGGCAGAGTCACCGGCCGTACCCGGGCTTCGTCGACCACCGTCCTCATGTCGACGGGATAGCTGGTCGCCGAGGCGTCGATCTCGGCGGCGAAGACCCGCTCCCCCACCACCGTCACCCGCAGGTCGGCTCCCGGTACGAACTCCTGGAAAATCACCGGGGCATAGCGGACGGCGTCCAGGTGCTCCAGATCCTCCGGCCGTACGAGCCTGGTTTCCCGCCAGGCGTCCGCATGGGCGAGGAAGGACTTGAAGACCGTGCGCCCGACGCCGACCTCCTGGACGAACCGGCGTGCCCGCTCGGGCTGATTGGTGACCAGGGTGCGCGGCAGCATCAGGCCCACGCGGCGGGCCGTCTCCCACTGGTACGGCTTGTGTTGGGCGATGGCATCGAGCTCCGGTGGGTTGATCCAGGCACAGCCGAGTCCGTGGAACAGTCCGTACAGCGCCTGGTTGGTCTCACTCGCCGCGAAGCCCTGGTCCCGGGCCGTGCGCAGGGTCCGGTCGACGGTGAAGGGACGGACCCGTCGCCACCAGGCGACGCGGCAGTCGGCCAGCGACGCGGACCCGGTGGGCGCGGTGAGGGTGCAGTCCGGCGGCCCGCCGTCGGGATAGTCGAGGTTGATCACGCCCTGGGCGGGAAAGTCCGCCAGGTCGAACCGCACCACTTCCCGGCCGGCTGCCTCCAGTCGGCCCACGACGTCCAGGGTGTGGTCCTCGTCGTAGGAGATGACGAGGATCATCGCATCTGCCCCACGCTTCCACTGCCGACGAGCAGCGGGCCCAGCTGGGTCACGAGGGTCTGGTGACTGGCGGTCACGGCGGCGAGGCCCTGCTGGAGGGAGCCGAGCAGCTGGGTGAGCTGACGTACCTGCTCGACCAGCCCGTCGGACTGCCCGGTCAGCGCGGGCGACTGGTGGGGTGTGGCGAGGACGAAGGGGCTGTCGGCCGGGCTCATCAGCTCCTGGCCCGGGACCTTCATGGCGAAGTCGTGGGCCGGGATCTTCGTGGGAATGTCGTGCGCCGGATTCTTCGTGGGAATGTCGTGGGCCGGGAGCTTCAAGGCGAAGTCGTGGGCCGGATTCTTGGTGAGAATGTCGTGGGCCGGATTCTTCGTGGCGACGTCGTGTACCGGGTCCTTGATGATCTCCTTCCCCTTGACGGGCACGGTCGGGTACAACGCCTGGACACCGGCGAGATCGCCCGGCGACAGCCCCGTCCGCTGTCCCATCACCACACCGGGAGGCAGCGGCTGCTTGGCGGTGATGGTCGGCCGACTGGCGTCGATCGCAAAGGCGTTGGGCGGGTAGTGCATGATCGACCCGTAGTCGTAGGGCCCGATGTCATCGCCGTCGGAAATCTGCTGAAGGAAATTGTGCTGCTGTTCCGGCGCGATGTTGGAGAAGTCGATGGAGATGAACTGGTCGCGGTCCTCCCGGCTCTGCTCATGCCACAGCCCCACCGTGTGACCGATCTCGTGGATGGCGTTTCCGGCGGTGCAGTTGTCGCCCAGCGTGATGAGTTGCATCCCGCCCAGACGGCCGACCCGGGACGAACACCCGCCGCCGGGAACAAAGCGCACGAAGTCGGGGAACAGCGCCGCATTGCCGGCGTTCCGTGGCTCGAAGCGGATCCGGGTGTGGGTTTTCCAGTGGGTGATCGCATCGAATACCCGGTCCTGGTCGGGAAGGGCGGGATCGATCTCGAAGGGGATGGTCGCGTTCGGCCAGCGGAACTGCTGTCCGGTGATCCCGATCGACCGGGGCGTCAGTTCCTGACCGCCTGCGGACGCGGCCTTCGTCACCTCCTCCACGGTGCCGATGACGATGTCTCCCTCGACCACCGCCATACCGTCCACCTCTGCCTACTGCACCCCCTTGCCGAGGAATGTCGCGCCGTCCAGCAACGCGGTCCCGGCAATCGGGCCGGACCGGCATTCTCCGGATCCACTTCCCTGGCTCTTGGTTCTGCGGCCTCCCCCGGTCGCGGCCGTTTTACGGGCGGCGGTGGACTTCCGTGGGGCGGCTTTCTTCGTTCGGCGGGGGGATTCCGACGGCTTGGCGTTCATGGTTAACCTCGTCAAGGGGGAGGCCGGGCGGCATCGTGCTCCCGATTCCTTCCCCTCGGCTCCGAACGCCTCCTACCGCCATCCGGGCGCTCGGACGGGTCCACCCGGACAGCGTCGTCGGCGGGAACTCGGCGGGCCGCTCTCAAGGAGTGGGAGCCTACAGATCGGTCGTCCGCAGGACGCCGTAGACGGACCACAGGACCGAGACCAGCGGCACCGCGACGACCGCGCCGAGGACGCCCGCCGTCACCGCACCGCAGATCACGGACAGCGCCACGACGACGGGGTGCAGTCGTACGGCGCGGCTCATCACCAGGGGGTGCAGCACATGCCCCTCGATCTGGCCGATGACCACGATCAGCAGAATGAGGACGAGGGCGATCAAGGGACCTTTCGCGGCAAGAGCCACGACCGTGGCCACCGCCAGGGCGATGGGTGAGCCGACGAGAGGGATGAAGGCGGCGAAGAACTCCAGCACCGCCAGGGGGAGGACGAGCGGGACCCCCAGGAAGAAGAGCGCCAGCCCTACGAGGACCGCGTTGGTCGCGGCGACGACCACGATGCCGCGGGTGTATCCCGTGAAGGTCGTCCATGCGGCGTACCCGCCGGCACGGGCCGCGCTGCGCCTCCGCTCGGGCAGTTGACCGCCGAACCACCGCCACATCCGGTCCCCCGAATGCAGGAAGAAGACCGAGCAGAAGAGCGCCAGCACTCCGGTCGTCAGCACGTCCACCAGCTGGCCGACACCGCTGACCGCGGCGTTGAACAGGCTCGAACCGTGCGTGGCGACGTACTGCGACACTCTCGACTGGAGGCGGGCCAGGGCTCCGTGCCGGAGGTGGAAGGGCGCGCCTTCGAGCCACCGTTCGGTCCTCGCCAGATCGCCCCCGAACTGCCGACGCAGCTCTTCCCACTCGGCGGCCACATTCGCCCCGATCAGGCTCAGCACCCCGAGGACGAGCACGAGGGCGAGCAGCAGTCCGAGCGCGACGGCCGCCGAGCGCGGCATCCAGCGGTGGAGCAGATCGGTCAGCGGTCCCAGCAGGGCCGTCACCACCAGGGCGAGGAAGACCGCCAGCGTCACCAGGTGGAACCGCCCGAGCACCATGAAGACGATGTAGACGGCGGCGCCCACGACGAGCAGGCGCCATGCGTACGCGGCGGCCGCCCACAGCAGGGGGGAGAATCCGTCATGGCCGCCGGTCGGGTGCGCTCCCCCGTCCGGCCGCCCCGCGCGGGCCGTGCGCTTCAGGGCGCGCAGGCGCTGCCGGGTCGTCCGGCGAGGTACGGCAGAGGACCGCTCACGCTCACCACCGGGTCGGTTCCGCACCCGCCGCCGCCACCTCCTGCCCGTCGCGTACCGAGGCCCCGCAAGGGGGCCGCTTCTGCACGAGGGCCGGGCGACGGCACCCGTGCATGCCCCATGGTGGTATCACCCCGAAGCGGTCTTCGAACGTGTACGGGCGGGCTTTCCCCCGAAGGCAGGCGGCACGACCTCGCGCGCTCACGCCGACCGCAGCCGAACGAACGCGTCCTCCCGTCAGGTGCCCCAGATCTTCCGGTACGCCTGGCGGTAGCCCTCGGAGTCCCAGGACAGTGCGCCGCCGCTGTTGGTGGCGGTGGCGATATGGACGGGGGCGACGTACCCGCTGGCCGGGGTGCCGGCGAAGGCGCGGTTGAACTCGTCGATGATCTGCCAGCCCTGTTCGGAGAGCGGCTCGGGCACGGTGGCGGCCTGGAACTCCTTGCCGTTGACGCGCTGGAAGGCCGACGGATCGCCGTCACCGGCACCGATGTTGAAGGGGGCGCCGGCGCCGTCCTTGCCCGCCGCGCGCAGGGCGGGGGCGGCGTCCTTGAAGTACAGGTCGTTGATGGCGGCGGAATAGGTCCATGTGCTGCCGAAACGGGACAGCAGGGAGCGGACTGCCCCGATGGAGCGGCTGTTGGCCTGGGGAATGGGGAGGTTGGTGTAGCTCAGCAGTTTGGTGCCGGAGCAGGTGGTGAGTTCCTTCTTGATCAGATCGGACTTGTGCTTCGCGAAGGGTATCGAGGCGTCGGTGAACAGGACGACGCCCGCGTGGCCGTTGGACCGGGCGATGATCCAGTCGGCGCTGATCTTCGCGACGTCCTCGACCCGGGAGGTGACGTTGCTGAAGAGCTGCGGATCCTTGCTGGGGCCTGGGGCGGCGGTGGCATGCCAGCCGATCAGCGGAATTCCCGCCTTGTTGGCCTTTTTGACGTCCGCTGCGACGGACTGGGGATCGAAACCGCCGATGACGATGCCGTCCGGCTTGAGGTCGAGGGCCTGCTGGAAGGCGGCCCGGATGCCGTCGGGCGTGCCCTGGCCGTTGAGGGTGCGGGCGTGCCAGCCGACGATCTTGGCGGCTTCCTCGACGCCTTGGGCGACGCCGGCGACGCCGGGGTTGGTCAGGGTCTGGGCGATGTAGACGACGGTCTTGCCGTGGACGGCCTTGGGTCCGGTGGTGGGGCCCTTCCAGGGGGCGTTGACCTCCTCGGCCCGCTGGACGTCCCGCTTGGCTCGGGAGAGGGCGGTGGGGCAGCCGGGCTTGGCGGGGCTGCGGTGGGACGCGCTGGTGTCGGCGCCGGGTTGGCAGCCGGCGGTCGCGGCCATGACCAGGAGCGCGGCGGCTGTCACGACCGCCTGGCGGGTGGGGTGCACGGGTCTCCTCGCAGGGCAGGATGAGGATGCGGGTTGGGGTGGGGGGAGACAGGTTACGGGTGGCGAGATTTCGACGGTCATCCGCCTTCGGAGGTTCGGCGCATCCCGCCGGCATCGGCCCCTCCTTCGTCGGCACAGAGTCTCACGACCCGCTGGTCAAGGGGC
Source organism: Streptomyces gilvosporeus (assembly GCF_002082195.1). Taxonomy (GTDB): domain Bacteria; phylum Actinomycetota; class Actinomycetes; order Streptomycetales; family Streptomycetaceae; genus Streptomyces; species Streptomyces gilvosporeus. Next base: position 1,336,278 of record NZ_CP020569.1, read on the forward strand.
TATCGCGTCAAAAGTGACAAAGAGCTGAATACCGTTTGACCTTTGATGGGGCATGTCTTGCATGCGTCCGCACACGCGGTAGTGTTCGCGACCTGTTGGACGTGTGGCGCGATCTCGTCGCTCGCATTCCGGCATGAACGTCACGGGCGTCGCGTCACGCTCACCTCTCGTCGGCGATCGACAACAACAATTCGGTCACCGCTCAGGAGCACGCCGTAAGGAGGCCGGGGTGTCTGTGGACACAGTGGACCCGCCGCACGAGGTGGACCCGCCGCACCAACAGGACCCGGCCGGGAGCTCGCCGTTGAGACCGTGGTTCCGTCAGCGGGCGGGTGCGCTCCTGGACCGATGGCCGTTCCGACGGAAGCTCAATGTTCTGGTGATCGCGCCCGTCGCGGTCGTCGGCGTGCTGCTGGGCGTCGGCGTGGACGCCCAGGTGGACAAGGCCCTGGACGCCGACCGGACCGCGGAGCTGGTGCGCGACAGCGAGCAGGTCACCCGGCTGATCAACGATGTGCAGGCCGAACACCGGCAGGCGCTCCTGCTGTCCGTGGAGCAGGAGTCGGTCCGGCCCGGCACCGCGCTGCCCTCCATCACCGCCTATCGCCGGACGCAGCGGGACACCGATGAGCAGGTGAGCGCCGTGCATTCGGCGTTCGGGGCGAGCCTGCCGCAGAAGGAAGCGCAGGCCCTCGACTACATCCGGGACCTTGCCGTGCTGCGCGACAAGGTCGAGCGGGGATCCGTCCCGGCCGCCGGCATCGATCCCGCGTACGCGGCCGCGGTCGGCTACCTGATCGACGGCATCGGCCTGGACCGTTTCGTCGGCAGCTCGTCGTCCTCGGTCGTCAACCTTCTCGACACGGTACTGCGCGCGGATGCCGCCCACGCGGCCTTCGAGAGCGGGGTGTTCTCGGCCCAGACCCGGGATGCCAACGCGCTCACCGAGTACACCCGTGCGGTCGGTGCCCACCAGGTCTACGAGGAGCAGCAGGAACGCTTCGGCCGGATCGCCGACCCCGACCAGGTGCTGCGCCTGAGCGGGATCGAGCGGGATGCCGAGGAGAACGGCATCGAGGCCCAGTTCGCGGAGCTCCAGATCGATCCGGGCTCGTTGCAGGGCCAGACCCCGCACCAACTGCGCAAGGCGATCGCCGCCGGCACCCGGCAGGCCGAGGCCCGGCTCGCCATCACCCGGTCGCTGATCCAGCAGATCGCCGCGCGGGCCGACGGCCTGTCCCGGGACTCCCTGGACAACGCGCTGGTGATGCTCGCCCTCGCCCTGCTCGGCTTCGCCTCCTGGCTGACCTTCTCCGTCCTGGTCCGGCGCTCGGTCGTACGGCCCCTGGCGGCCCTGACCGGCGCCGCCCAGCAGGTCGTCGACGTGGCCGGCGAGGAACTGGCCAAGGTCGAGGACGAGGAATCGGCGGACGGCCCCCCGCTGCAACCGCAGCCGATACCCGTTCCGGTCCGCGACGAGATCGGGCACCTGGCCGAGGCGTTCAACCAGGTGCAGGTCACCGCCGCGGCGCTGCTGGAGCGGCAGGTGCTCAGCCGCCGCAACGTGGCCGAGATGTTCGGCAACGTCGGACGCCGGGTCAGCAACCTCACCTCGCGCCAACTCCTGCTGATCGACGCCGTGGAACGCGAGGAGACCGACCCCGACGTCCTGGAGCGGATGTATCGCATCGACCACATCGCGGTACGCCTCCAGCGCAACGCCGACAGCCTGATGCTGCTCGCCGGGATCCGCGACCCCGAGGTGGAGGCCCGGCCGACCGCCCTGGTCAACGTCATCCGGGCCGGGCTCGGTCAGATCGAGGGGTACCAGCGGGTGTCGCTGCGCTCCGAGACGGAGATCACCGTCGCGCCCGACATCGTCGACGATCTGACGCTGATGCTCGCCGAACTGCTGGAGAACGCGGTCTCGTTCTCCCCCTCCGACACGCCCGTCGAGGTCGTCGTACGGCCCGGCACCGACGTCACCTCGGACGGTGGCGCGCTGATCGAGGTCATCGACCACGGCCTCGGCATGAGCACGGATCGCCTCGACGAGGAGAACGCCCGGCTGGTCCGGCGGGAACGGCTCGACCTCGTACCGACCAAGGTCCTCGGCCTGTTCGTGGTCGGCAACCTCGCTCGGCGCTCGGGCATTCGGGTCGCCCTGAGCCGTACGCCGGGCGGCGGGGTCACCGGCACCGTCTGGCTCCCCTCCTCACTGCTGCTGGCCGTGGATCCCGCCGCCACACCGGGCCCAGCCTCGGGCGTGGCCGGGTCCGGGACCGCGGAGGCGGATGTGGACGGTGTCGATGCCCTCGCCGGTGCCGGAACTGACGCTTCGTCAGGCACCGTGTCGGGCGTCGCGCCGGAACTCCCGGCAGCGCCCGAGCGGGAATCCGGCACGCCCGGCTCCGAACGCGAGCCGGAGCCCGAGACCGCACCGGTCTCCCCGACTCCCCTGCCGTTGCGCCGAGCCCCCGCCGCCCCGTCCGAACCGCGCCGGTCGCAGTCCGGTCGGCCGCTGCGACGGAGGGTACGGGGCGCGACGCTCCCTATGACCGCCCCGACGGCCGACCGCGCGACCCAGGCGATGCGCCGGCCCGTCGACGCCGACGCGGTCCGTTCGGAACTCGACGCCTTCGAGGCCGCCGTGCGCAGGGCGGAGCAGGAGAGCGCCCCGGCCCCGACGGACCCCTCATCTTCGCAACACCAGCACATCCGGAAGGAGTCGGGCAGTGACCACGCCGACAGGTAAGAGCGGTTCCGAGCGGCCGGAGCCCACCGATCTGACAGCCGCCGCAGCCGACTTCACCTGGCTGCTCGACCGGTTCGCCACCCAGACCGCCGGTGTCGTCGACGCCATCGCGGTGTCCTCCGACGGTCTGCTGATCGCCGTCTCCCAACTGCGCGAGCAGGCCGACTCCGAGCGGCTCGCGGCGATCGTGTCGGGCGTGACGAGTCTGGCCGCCGGCGCGTCCGGCAATTACGGCCTCGGCGGCCTCAACAAGGTCATCATCGACCTGGAGGGCGGCCATGTGCTGGTGTCGGCCATCGGCTGCGGCGCCGTCCTCGGCGTGGTGACCTCGAAGGAGGCGAAACTCGGCAACATCGCCTACGAGATGACCCTCTTCGCCAACCGGGCCGGGAGCGCGCTCACCCCCCAGCTGGTGCTGGAGCTGAAGAAGACCGCCGGCGCCGCACCGGCCCGCTGACCCGTCCCACACCTCCGTGGCAGGGGTGCAGGGCTTGAGAAGAGGAGCATGATGGCCGGTGGTGAACCAGGACCGGACGAGGCAGCCGGCAGCGCCCGGGGGCCCTCGGGGCCGGTCGGCCGTGCCTCCGCGATCCGACCGTTCCTCCTGACCGCCGGCCGGGTGGCGGGCGGCGGGACCGGCCCGCCGCTCCCGGTCGAAACCCAGGTCGTGGCGACGACCTCCGGGCTCGCCGTCCTGGGCTCGCTCGCCTTCGAACGCCACGACATCGTCGCCGCCTGCCGACATCCGCAGTCGGTGGCGGAACTGGCCGCCCGGCTGCGCCTCCACCTCAACGTGGTCCGGGTGCTGGCGGAGGACCTGTGCGCCGCCGGGCATCTGGCGGTCCATGTCCCGGACGCCAGGGCAACCCAGGACATCTCCGTACTGCGAAGGGTTATCGATGGTCTCCGTGCCGTCCCCGACTCACGGGGCACACTCCGTGACAGCGGTTGAACAGCCGCCGCTACCGGTCAAGTTGGTCGTCGCCGGCGGCTTCGGCGTCGGCAAGACCACGGCCGTGGGCGCGATCTCCGAGATCCGGCCGCTGACGACGGAGGCGGCCATCACCGAGGTCGCGGCGGGCGTGGACGATCTCTCCCACACGCCCGGCAAGACCACCACCACGGTCGCCATGGACTTCGGCTGCATCACCATCGACCCGACGCTGAAGCTCTATCTGTTCGGCACACCGGGCCAGGACCGGTTCGGGTTCATGTGGGACGACGTGGTCGAGGGCGCTCTCGGTGCCCTGGTGATCGTGGACACCCGCCGCCTGGACGACTGTTACGCCGCGGTGGACTACTTCGAGCACAAGGGCATTCCGTTCGCCGTCGCGGTCAACGCGTTCGACGGCGAGGTCCACCACAACCTCGACGAGGTGCGATGGGCGCTGGACGTCTCCGACCACGTGCCGCTGATCGTCTTCGACGCCCGCACGACGGGCTCGGTCCGGGATGCCCTGCTGGTCGTCCTCGAAGTCGCCCTGTCCCGCGCGGAAGGCACCGCAGGGGGCTGACTCCCGACGTCCCGCCGGGGACTGCGGTCACTCCCCGGCCGCGTCGAGGAGGATCTGCGCCAGTTCGCTCGGCTGGGAGAACGGAACGGCCGACTGCCAAGCGGCCAGGGCGTCAGGCGAGGGGGTCCGCCGCGAGCCAGGCGGCGATGGCCTCGGCGATGGGCTGGTCGGTGTCGAGCTGGATGAAGGCGAACTGGCCGCCCTGGTTGCATTCGAGGAACCACCAGGTCCCGTTGGCGTCCTCCGCGAAGTCAAAGGCGCCGTAGGCGAGTTGAGCGGTCGTCATATACGTGGCCACCGATCGGCGGATGTGCTCGGGGACCTCGGCGGGCTTCCAGACGCCGTTCTCCGCGAAGCGGCTGTCCACCTCCTGTAAGTCGGCTTCCTTACGGGCCGCGAAGAGGCGGCCGCCGACACAGGTCAGCCGGATGTCGGCCCCCTTGCGGACATGCTGCTGGAGCAGGGTCGGGCCGGCCGCGACCGCGGTGAAGTCCGCGTCGGGACTGATACGGGTGGTGGGCAGCACCAGCGGAGGGTCGTCGGGGTGCTTTCCGGAGACCGACTTGACCACCAGGTCCTGGTACGTGTCGGCGAACTGGCGCGCGACGGCGGGGAAGGAGGTGATCAGCGTGGCGGGCACGGTGAAGCCGCTCTGCTGGGCGATATGGAGCTGCCAGGGTTTGTAGCGGGCCTGTGCGGCCGCCGCGGGATGGTTCATCCAGCGGGCCCGGGTGGAGGTGAGCATGCCGTAGAGCGCCTGCTCGGATTCCATGGTGAGCCAGGTCGAGCGTTCCTCGGCGCGGGTGCCGGGTGTGCCGGGCCGGCGTACCCACACCGAACGCAGGCTGCTCAGGCTCACCATGCGTTCCTTCGTCCTGAGGTAGCCGTGGAAGCCGTTGGTGCCGTAGTCCGCCGAGAGGTGGACCCGGCCGGGCAGGTCGGCGGGGTCGAGGCGGACGAGCGGCACACCGAGGTCGTGCAGGACCGCGACGACCATGTCCGCGGTCAAGTCTTCCTCGCATGTGAGGACCAGAACCGTCATCGACGCTCAGTCGTCGAAGTGGGTCTTGGACCCGGCGGTGGAGGCGGTGGTGCCGGTGGCCATCAGGACCGCCCGGCTGCTGGTGGCCTGACGGCCGTCGGACAGGACGTTGAGTTGCCGCGTGGCGTCATAGGTGTACGGGGTTTCGGTTGCCGACTTCACCGCCGGACGGGCGTAGCTCAGCGCGAACGGACGCATGCTTTCTCCTCCAAGACTGCGATGTCCGTCCCCAAGCCACGCTGCCGGGACGGCTATCTCACCAGACAACTCTGAACAGTTGACGCAACAGTTCGGTCAATAGTTGCCATCTTTGCTCGTTTTCCGCGAATGAGTTGACGGAAAAGGCACCGGATGGCGTTAACCAAGTGCTGCAAACTGCCTGAGGGTGAGAACGGAGCTACGCCGCGTATTCCCGTGCATTACGAGAGGCGGCGTGAGCTCCGGCGCCGTCAGCCGCGCCCCGTGAACTGCTGTCCCACCCCGAGGCGCCGCAGATCAGCGAGCACCTGCGGGTCCTGGGCATCCAGCCAGTCGCAGAGCTGACGGAAGGAAACCAGGCGGACGTCCTTCCGCTTCTCGTCGGCGATGTGCTTGAACGCCTCTTCCACGGCGTCCATGTAGATGCCGCCGTTCCACTGCTCGAAGTGGTTGCCTATGAAGAACGGGGCCCGGTTGGTCTCGTAGGCCCGCCGGAAGCCGGCGATGTACGCCTCGGCGGCCTGCTTGCGCCAGCCCGGGTAGTTGACCGGCGGAGCCTTGGTGGAGTTCTTCGACTGATTGAACATCATGTTGTAGTCCATCGAGAGGACCTGGAAGGAATGGCCGGGGAACGGCACCTGCTGAAGCGGGAAGTCCCACAGACCCTGCCTCTTGGTGGGCCAGACCTGGAGCCCGCCCGGCGAACTCGCGTCGTACCGCCAGCCGAGCTTCCGCGCGGTCGGCAGCAGATTGTCCTGGCCGAGCAGGCACGGCGTACGGCCGCCGGCCAGCTCCTTGCTGTAGTCGAAGGGCAGCGACTCGATGTCGGTGAAGCCCGTGTTGGTCCGCCACTTGGTGACGAACTCCATCGCCTGGTCGATCTCGGACTGCCACTGGGCGGGCGTCCAGTGCTTCACCGAGCCATGGCCCTCGCCGCAGAAGTGGCCGTTGAAGTGGGTGCCTATCTCGTGGCCGTCCAACCAGGCCGCGCGCACGTTCTTCAGCGTTGCCTTGATGTGGTCGTCGGCGAGGTAGCCGATGGCCGAGGCGCCGACGGGATTGTTCGGCGGTTGGTACATGCGCTTCTTCGATTCCGGCAGCAGATACAGCCCGGAAAGGAAGAAGGTCATCGAAGCATTGTGGTCGCGGGCGAGCTTGCGGAACCTCGGGAAGAGGCCATTCCCCACCTCGCCCGCCCCGTCCCAGGAGAAGACCACGAACTGGGGCGGCTTCTGCCCCGGCTCCAGCTTCTCCGGCTTGTCCGGCTGGTTCGGCTGCTTTCCGGTGAAGGCGGTCGAACCGTCGCCTATCGGCTTGGCCTGCGCCGTCTGACCGGGCTTGGTTCCGACCCTGCCGGAGGCCCCCGACCCGGAGGACGAGCATCCGGCTACGGACAATGCGGCCGCCGCCCCTGCACCGAGCCCGAGTATTCCGCGCCGGCTGAATTCACGCATCACTGTCCCTATCGCATTCGTTCAAAAAGTTCTTGTCACTGGGACGCCCAGAGAGACGGGCCAGGTCAGGCCGAGGTTCCGCATATGACCGAAACAAGGAGATATCTCGGCGAGGGGTACGGAGGGTCGTGAACGGATTACCGTCCGGTGATCACGACGAGGCGCTGGGGTGGTCAATCCGTGGCCCCGGGCTTCACCGACGTCACATCGAACTCTCCGCCGCACACCCGCAGCCCGTCGGTACCGGCCGTCATCGCCTCCTTGGAACCGGGCGGGAAGACGTGGACGAGCTGCGCCGTGGACCAGCACGGCGTGTCCGAGACGCCGTCGTTGACCGTGTGCAGCACGGCGTGCGCGCTCTGTCCGGGCCGCAGGCGGACGGACCCGCCCGCGGCGCCCGAGCGGGTGGCGGGCTTGCCGACCGGCGTGCCCTCCTTGAGCGTCAGGGAGACCCCGGGGAAGCCACGCAGCGAACAGGACGTCTTGCCCTTGTTGGTGAAGACCAGCGGTATGTGGATGTTGCCCGCACCGATGTCCGTGCGGCCCAGACTCAGCGACAGGTTGTCGGCGGTGCACCGGTCCGAGGCGGTCATCGCCGAGGTGTGGGCCTGAGCCGCGCTCGGGGCGTTCGCCGCGTTGCCGTCGGCGGACTTCGTCCCCGCGCCGGACGAGGAACCGGCGGCCCCGGAGGAGCCTCCCTGGCCGTTGCCCGCGGCGGACACGGCGGCCGCCGAGGAGTGGAGCGCCGAGTCCTTCCCGCTCTGACAGGCGGAGAGCGTGAGCGCCGTCACGGCGATCAGTGATCCGGCGGCGATCCTGCGGCCGCGGCGGAGGGTCTTGGTGGTGAGCGACATCGTTCCGTCTCCCCGTCGTCTGGGTCGTGCGTGCCCCTCCGGGGTGGGGCGTGCACGGTCGATCCGTTGTGCTTCCAGCCTGATCACCGGCGCTGCCGGTCGACTAACAGGGCGGTAACGCCTCGCTAATGCCGTGTCCGGAAGTGGTGTGACTGTGTCCGGCCCGACCCGGGTATGGTCACGCAGCGTGGCGGGTGGGCAGCAGGTGGACAGCGGAAGGGTCGGGAACATGACGGGTGGGGCAAGCGGCGGCGCGCGGCCGGGGCAGGAGGCGGTGCGGGGCGGCGCGCTGCCGCGTCAGGTCGCGGAGGACTACGCCGACGCGGTCGTCCAACTCGACCCGATCCTGGGCACGTTCCTCGGCGTGCCGGAGAGTGCGGGTCTGCTTCCCGACTTCTCGCCCGAGGGGCAGGAGGCCGCGGCCGGGCTGGCCCGGACCACGCTCGCACGGCTGGCGGAAGCCGAGGCCGTTCCGGGTGCGGACGGCGACGGGGAGCGGCGCTGCGCGCGGTTGCTGCGTGAGCGGCTGACCGCCGAACTGGCCCTGCACGACGCGGGAGAGGGTCTGCGGCAGGTCAGCAATCTCACCTCTCCGCTGCACCGGGTGCGCAAGATCTTCCCGCTCATGCCCACCGGCACCGAGGACGACTGGGCGGCGATCGCCCGGCGGCTGCGGGCGGTGCCCGATGCGCTCGACGACTACCGGGCCGCGCTCATCGAGGGCGTACGGCGCGACCTGCCGGCCGGGCCCCGCCAGGTCGACGCCAATATCGGCCAGTTGGAGGAGTGGCTGGGGACGGACAGCAGCTGGTTCGCCGACTTCGTCGCCCCCGGGCCGGACGCCCTGCGTACCGAGCTGGACGGGGCCGCGGAGGACGCCACGATCGCCGTCGCGGAACTGCACGACTGGTTCCTCAATGTGTACGGTGCGCTGATCGCGGATGCCCCGGATGTGGTGGGCCGCGAGCGGTACGTGCGCTTCGCCCGCGTCCACACCGGCGCGGATCTGGACCTGGACGAGGCGTACGCGTACGGCTGGTCCGAGTTCCACCGGCTGCTGGCCGAGATGCGGGCCGCGGCGGAGAAGGTCCTGCCGGGGGCCGCCACCCCGTGGGAGGCGATGGCATGGCTGGACCGGCACGGACAGGCCATCGACGGTGTGGAGGAGACCAGGAGCTGGTTGCAGTCCTTGATGGACGAGACCGCCGAAGCGCTGGACGGCACCCACTTCGACCTGTCCGCGGAGATCAAACACGTCGAGTCCCGCATCGCCCCGCCCGGCAGCGCCGCCGCGCCGTACTACACCTCGCCCTCACCGGACTTCTCGCGCCCGGGGCGCACCTGGCTGCCCACGCTGGGCCGGAGCCGCTTCCCCGTCCATGGCCTGGTGTCCACCTGGTACCACGAGGGCCTGCCCGGTCATCATCTGCAACTGGCCTGGTGGAAACGCTCCGTCGCCGCCGGTGACCTCACCCGCTATCAGACGGCGGTGGGCAAGATCAGCGCCAATGTCGAGGGCTGGGCGCTGTACGCCGAGCGGCTCATGGACGAGGCGGGCTTCCTCTCCGACCCCGGACACCGGCTCGGTTACCTCGACGCGCAGATGATGCGTGCCGTGCGGGTCATCGTCGACATCGGTATGCACCTGGGGCTCCGGATTCCCCCGGACCCCCCCCGCCACCCCGGCGAGTGGTGGACGCCGGCCCTGGCGCAGGACTTCCTCGGCCGGTACTCCGGCCGCCCGACCGCGTATATCGAGAGCGAGATCGTCCGCTACCAGGGCAGGCCCGCCCAGGCCATCGGCTACAAGCTGGGCGAACGGGCCTGGCTGCGGGGCCGGGAGGCCGCCCGTACGCGGCAGGGCGCCGACTTCGACCTCAAGCGCTGGCATACGGGAGCGCTGGCCCTGGGCTCGCTGGGACTGACGGACCTCGAAGCCGAACTCGCGGCGTTGAACGGTCAGATTCCCGGCGCGCAGTCGTAGAGCGTGAAGCTGCCGTCCGCGACGCGTCCGTAGGCGCGCGGGGGGATGCGGGTGCAGTGCTGTTTCACCCAGGTCACCGCCGGTGTGCGGGGGCGGCGGGTGGTCAGCAGGGCGTAGCGCAGCTGGTGGGCGGAGACGACGGTGCTCAGCTGCTGCGCGCCGGGGTACGGGGTCAGGCCGGTGAAGCCGCCCATGACCAGGACGGGTTGGGAGGTGGCGCGCAGCAACGGCTCGGCGCCGTAGGCGGCTTGGGTCGCGAGCAGGTACTTCTCCCCGGACCGGTGTGCGGTGAGGTAGTTCAGCAGGGCGGTGTCCCGCACGGACGGGGTGTTCAGGGCGTCCGGCTTGGCCCGGTGCTGGTGGCGCAGGGCGTGGTAGCCGGGTCCCACCGGTCCGGCCAGCGGCGACATCGGTGAGCCGCCGTAGAGCGGGTCCAGGCAGGAGGTCGCCCAGACGGCCGGGGCGAGCAGCGTGGACGCCAGCCCGGCCGCCAGGGCGCTGTGCAGCGCCCGCCGCGTGCTGCGCGGTCCGCTGGACCACAGGCCGATGGCCCCGCACACCCCGAGCATCAGCACCACCGGCAGCAGCCAGGGCGCGAAGCGGGCATGCGGACCGTCGATCACCGCGGCCCAGAGTGCGGTCAGCGCGACGGCGGCGGGCAGCGCCGGCCGACGCGAGCCGCCGGCGCGGTACTCGGCCCAGAGCAGAGCCGCTCCGCCACCGGTCAGCGCGGCCACGGCCGGGGCGAGGACGGCGGTGTAGTAGCCGTGGTTGCCGTTGGAGGTGCTGAACACCACGATGTGCACCGCCAGCCAGCCGCCCCACAGCACGTACCCCGCGCGCAGCCCGTCGGTGCGCGGCTGCCCCGTATGCCACAACAGGCCCAGCACCAGGGCCAGTACGGCGAGCGGCAGCAGCCAGGCGATCTGCGGGCCCACGACGTCGTTGACCAGCATGGTCCAGCCGGTGTTGCCGCTGGTGCGGCTGGCGGCGGTGCCGGCGACGGCGCCCAGCGCATGCGGATCGTTGCCGAAACGGCTCAGCCCGTTGTATCCGAAGGCGAGGGTGAAGGGGTTGTTGTTGGTGGTCCCGTCGATGTAGGGGCGGCTCGCCTCGGGTGTCGCCCACACCAGCAGCAGCCAGGAACAGGAGACGAGGAGTGCGGTGGCCCCGGCGGCCAGCAGCCGCCAGGCGCGGTCCAGCCGGGAGCCGGGCGCGGCCAGTTGGTACACGGCCGCGAAGACCGGCAGGACCAGCCATGCCTGGAGCATCTTGGCCTGGAACGCGAGCCCCACCCAGATGCCGCAGACCATCAGCGGCAGAAGCCTCCCGGTGCCGACCGCCTTTTGCAGCGATCCCGCGGCGAGGACCAGCAGCAGCACGAGCAGGGTGTCCGGGATGGTGTGCCGGTTCAGTGCGACGGTGATCGGGGTGAGGGTCAGCGTCAGCGCGGCGAGCAGCCCGGCCAGCGGCCCGGCCCAGGCGCGGACGATCCGGTGCAGCGCCCAGACGGCCAGTACGCCCTCCAGCGCCTGCGGCAGTGCCGCCGCCCAGTCGTAGGGCCCGAAGAGCTTGACGGAGAGGGCCTGCGGCCACAGCGCGCCGGGGATCTTGTCCAGGGTGATCCAGCCGCTCGGGTCCAGCCCGCCGAAGAAGAAGGCATGCCAGTTCGCCGCCATCGACCGTACGACCGCGCCGTAGTAGGGGTGCACTCCGCCATGGCCGATCCCCCAGGTGTACAGCACCGCGGCCAGGGCGAGGATCACCAGCAGGGCCTGCAACTCACGTCTGTCGAGGGGCGGTTGGGAGGACGCTGCGGTCCGCCTGTCGCCCGGGAATATGGAGCGGAGGCGGAAGCGGTGGCGGTCGGCGGAGTCCTGGGTGAGGGGGGTGGTGGCCATGGCGGGGCCTCTCGGGGGGGGTGAGCGTGAGACGGGGGGCGGTCGGCGGGCGTCAGGCGGACGACGAGGGGGACGGCGGCTTCACAGGCAGCAGCTTCACAGGCGACGACTTCACAGGCGGCGGGCCATGCGCAGCCCCTGTGCATAGAAGCCGCCGCCGTCGAGCGTCGCGCGGCCGGCCAGGTCCCCCATGGTGGGCCCGTTGGCCTTCGAGCGGCTGGAGTAGAACCGCGGATGCCCTTCGGTGTCCGGCCCCAGGTAGATGCCGCAGTGGTCGATGCCGTGCGGTCTGCCGATGTCGATGGCGAAGAAGACCAGGTCCCCGGGTTGCAGCAGGCTGATGTCGGCGGGCGGCCGACCGGTGTCGGGCAGCAGCAGCACGCCCGGGGCCCGGGAGGCGATGGCGTAGGCCCGGCGGGGCAGGCCGACTCCCGGCAGATTGGTGGCGTGCATGGGGTAGCCCATGCGGTAGCCCCACACCAGCCGCATGAAGCCGGAGCAGTCCACGTCACCGTAGCGGGCCTTCTCCGGATCCTTACGGGTCCCGTCCGGGAAGGTCCAGGGGACGCCGAGGTAGTCGTAGAAGTCCGACTTCTCGTCGTGGAAGTGGAACGACGTCGCCGACTCCCCGGGGACGCGCGGCCCGAAGTGCGCCTTGCCCGCGTAGCGCAGACCGGATGCCTTACGGCGGTCGGGTGCCCCGTCGCCGTACTGGAAGGCCACGCCCAGGACGTCCGGGCTCCGGTCGGCGAGGGTCTTGGGGAACCACGCGCGGAACCACTGCGTGTGTTCCTTGCCCTGCCGCCATGCGTCGGGCATCAGCCGTACCCAGGCGTTGCCGCGCACCACCGCGCTGGTGGTGCGCGGCTCGCTCCAGGTGCGGGTGGGGCCGGCCAGCAGTGCGGTGCGCGCGCCGTCGGTGAAGGTGGCCAGCACCCGGCCGTCGGAGGCGCGGACCTCCGTGCGGGCGGGCGACTGGCGGCGCTGGAAGTGGTAGCCGCCGGTCGGCGCCGTGAAGTCGTCGTGCGGGTGGCCGTTGTCGGGCTGCTGAAGCTGGCTGCGTGCGTAGGCGCTGACCGCTCCGGCGGCCGCGGCCAGACCGGCGACGCCGGTCAGGACCTTACGGCGGCTGGGGCCGCGACGCGGGGTGCGTTCGGTGCTCATGGTGACCTCCTCGACGTGCGGATGGGCAGCGTATGCGGGCGGTGCGGCTGGGCAGCTGCGGGCGGTGCGGCTCGGCCGGCGTATGTCCGGCTCGGCCCAGGGACGGTGCGGCTCGGTCAGCCGGTGGGCAGCGCCCCCATCAGGAGTCCGGCGACGAGCACCACATACGTGCCGAGGGTGACCGCGGTGGTGGAGATCGCGGTGGCCGCCCACGGCTGACGTATCAACTGGTAGGCGATCAGGCCGGGGACGATGAAGCCCAGCGTCTGGGCGGTGTAGAGCAGCGGGAACTCGTGCTGGAGCGCCAGGACGACCGTGGTCTGGAGCACCACCGCACACAGCACCACGGCGGCGAACAGCCGCTTTCCGTACAGGATCACCTGGCGCTGAAGGACCTTGGTCGCGAGGAAGGTGAGCGCTGTGACGCCGATCATCATTCCGGCCCGGCCCACGTCGGTGACGAGGGTCAGCGCCAGCCAGCCGGGGGTGATCATGCCACCGGGAGAGAGATTGGTGGTCAGATAGCACACCAGCGAGAAGACCAGGCCGAGGGCGATCCCCAGCGCGGCTGTCTCCGGGGTGACGGTGACGGGGATCATGACGGCTTCCTTGTCGGGTCGTGCGGGGCGCGCGGGAGGCGCGGGGCGCGCAGTTCGTACGTGTCGTGCGGGTCGGGGTCGCGGGCGGAGCGGGCGCCGGGGAGTTGCGGGCGCTCGGTCTCCGGACCGTTCAGCGGAGCCACCCAGCCGTACGGCTCCGGCTCGGGCGGATGCGCGACGGCGAGCGGTTCGTCGGTCTCGTCCGCGGGCAGTTCGCCGAGGCGCTCCAGGAACAGTTCGCCTTGGCCGTGGATGTTGCCGATGGCCACCAGCGAGGAGTCCGGGCCCAGTTCGGCCAGGACGGCGCGGGTCAGCTCGGCCGCGTCGCGCCGGTCGCCGCCCAGGTCCACCACACGCCCCGATGACCAGGTCGCCGGGATGCCGTCGCGGGCGCTCTTGGTCGGATGGCCGATCAGCAGGACCGTCTCCGGGTCCAGGTCGGGGACGATCGCACCCATCTGCCCATTGCGCTCCACCCGGTCCGGGCGGCAGTTGATGATGACGTTCAGCGGGCGGCGGATCGCACCGAGGTCCTCCAGCTGACGGATGTTCATCACCGTCGACTCGGGGTCGTTGGCGGCGAAGACATTGGCGAAGCGCAGCCGCTGGCCGTCCGCTGTGCGATAACGCTCCACTGAGAGGACACCGGGGTCCGGCGGCGCGTCCCACATACCGCGCAGCGCGGTGTGCCGGTCCACGCCGAGCAGTTCCGCCACCGCCAGCGCGATGGCGACGTTCTCCTTGAAGGTGAACCAGCTGAACCCGCGCAGCTCCTCGTCGGTGACCGTCTCCGGATCGACCGCGATCAGCCGGCAACCCCGCTTGTCCGCCTCCTCCTGGAGGATGGCCAGCCGATCCCGCTCGGCGGTCACGCAGACCCCGCCGACCGGCATCGACCGGCACAGCGAGCGGGCCACATCGTCCAGCGTGGGCCCCATCTCCTCCAGGTGGTCCTCACGGACGTTGCACAGCACGCCGATCGTGGAGCGGATCAGCTTCTCCTGGTTGACCTCCTGAAGTGCCGGCATCACCGCCATGCACTCGATCACCAGGGCGTCCGGCCGGTAGGCCGCCGCGCGCCGGACGATGCCGATCTGCTCCACGACATTGGCGATACCGAACTTGCGGTACACCGGCTCCTCGGTGGCATCCGGGTGGATGAACCGGGCCGCGGTGCCAGTGGTCTTGGCGACGGTGGTCAGACCGCCGCCGCGTAGCGCCCCCGCACACAGCCGGGTGATGGAACTCTTTCCGCGGATGCCGTTGACCAGCACCCGGGTGGGGATCTGCGCCAGCGCCGCGTAATGGCGCCGCTGCTCCATCACACCGGCCACCAGGAGCACCGTGCAGCTCAGCAGCAGCACAACATAGAGGAAAAGCACGTCAGTTGATCCTTTACGGCCGCGGTGCACTTTCGCGCCGGGACGACTGGGCAGGGGCAGTGGCGAGGTCGGCTCCACCACCAGGGTCGCGATCGCCCTTACGGTCGCGGTCACCATTACGGTCGCGGTCAGCGCCACGTTCACGATCAACGCCACGGTCACGATCCGCGAGCGCCTGGCGGAGCAGTTCCAGGCTGCGGGTGACCGAACCGCACTCGTCGTGGTGGACCGGATACAGCACGGTGCGGCGGTCGCCGCCGGCCAGCCGCTCCGCGTACCCGGCCAACGCGCGCAGCGGTCTGACCACCACGATGTGCAGCCAGCCCAGACAGGCGATGCCCGCGGTCAGCGCGAGCAGCCCGGCCAGCATCGTGCGCGCCTGGACCTGATATGCCGTCAGCTTCAGGGCCGCTGCGGGCTCCGCCGAGACCACCCGCCAGCCGAGGGGGGCCGCGGGCCCCGTCTGCGCCAGCGGCGCGGCGGCCGCGACGGACGGTCCGGCACCCGGCGTGGTTTCCGCATGCACGACGGCCGACGCCGGGCTGCCCGCACCGCCGGGCGCCGCCTCGGTCCTGGCCGCCAGCCGGGTGAAGCCCTGGCCGGGCAGCGGCTGGAACGCCTGGAAGCCGACGCTGGCGGCGAGGACCCGCTGCTTGTGGTCGGTGAGCCAGACGCTGCCGAGCCCCGGCCGCGACAGCAGGCTGTTCAGCGCGTTCACATCGATCTCGGCGAAGAGGACGGCCGGGGGCCGCCCGCCCGCGCCGGCCTTGGCGTCCTTGGCCGGCGGGATCTGTGCGTAGGCGGCGATCGAGGGGATCCGGCCCGAGGTGTTGACCTGGGTGATGCCGCTGCCGGTCGGCGCATGGACGACGGTGCGCAGCGGCTCGTTGCCCACCCGCGTCACGATGGCGCCGGTGCGGTCCAGCGCATACACCGAGCGGTACTTGGGATGGGCGGCCAGCGCGCGCCGCAGCGTGTCCGCCGCCTGCGCCGGAGACTGCCCGGAGACGGCCGAGGCGACCGCTGTGAGGTCGCCGTAGCTCTGGTCCAGGATCGACCGCACCCGGTCGGCGGCGGCTTCGGTACGTGTCTGCTGGTCGGCTATGGCAGCGGCCGGTACGGCCTTGCCGGCTTCGACGCGGTTGACCATGAAGAGCAACGGCACCCCCCATATCGCGATCAGCAGCACACAGGCGAGCACCACGGACCGGACACCGGGGCGTCGGCCCGCCGGCGGCGCGGGCTCCGGCCCCGCCTCACCGAGCAGTTGGCGGCGTATCGACTCCAGCGCCCGGCCGACCCTGCCCAGCTCGCCGAAGGCGGGAACGGGCACCGGCCGCGCCAACTCCTGCCGCGCCTCGGGACACTCCACGGCGGCCCCCTTGGCCAGCCGCGCGGCCGACAGATGGAGCCGCAGCAGCGGACGCTGCACGATGCCCCCGAGCCCCACGGTGACCAGCGCGGCGATCACCAGCAACGCGCCGGCGCCCAGGAGGGCGAACCGGAGGTGGTCGGGCCCGCCCTTCGCCGGAGGCACGTCCCGGAACGTGAGGAGCGTCAGCCCCAGGTCGGAGGTCTCGTCCTTGCCGTCCGCCGCGGCGACCGACGCCCAGCCCGCGACCCTGCGCAATCCGCCGTGACCGTCGCCGAGGGTGCTTCCGGCGGCGCCCGCGGCGTGCGGAACGGAGTCCGCCGCGCTCACCGCAGCGCGCAGAGCGCCGTCACCGGCGTCGGCCGCGAGGGCCTGACCGTCGGTGGCGGTGCCCGCGAGCACCTTGCCGCTCCCGTCGACCAGTTGGCCGGTGCGCCCGCTGCCGTGCACCGGAGGGGCGGGGAGCTTTTCGGACACGACCAGCAGCAGTTCGCGCGCGCCAGGTCCCTTCCCGGCCAAGTCCCCCGGCTGGTCGGCATTCTCGTCCTTGTTGCGCCCCGGAGTGGGTACGGTCACCCGGGCGAAGAACAGCAGCCGGGGCTCGGGGGTCCCCTCGGTGACCATCCGGGGCATGATGTCGTCGGCACCGGACCGCGCCAGGTCGGTCACGTCCACCCCGGTCAGCGGCACCGCTTCGCCGCTGACCGCCAGCCGCTTACCGGTGCTGGGGACGAGCAGCGCACCGCCCCGTACGGACTGACCGGACAGCCTGGGGCGCCCGTCCCGCGGGGACTTCAGGGGCTGCGGGGGCTTTCGGGCCGAGAGCCGGTCCGGGAGGAAGGTCTTCAGTATCTGTGCCGCAGTGCTGTGGGCGGTGGGCGTGACCGCGGCTGCGGAACGGCGCAGCGCCGCGGCCCTGGCGTTGACCGAGGCGGCGACCGAAGCGGCGCTGTCGGCGGCGATCTGGCGTTCCCCGTCGCTTACGGCCTGGGGCACGTCCTCTTCATGGACGGTGCCGAGACCGAACGCGAAGAACGCGGCAACGGCCAGCAGTGCGCAGAGCAGTGCGGCTATCGGGGGGCGAACGCCTCCGAGTAGGGGCATATCGGCGCGGCGTCGGGTGCGGTGTCGACGGGGCGCGCGGGCTACCTGGCGCAGGGCAGCGTCCTCTCGGCACAGGGGGATCTATGTAGCAACTCGCAGTATGCGTCAGTATTATCACGAGATCATCACAACATTGTTCGTGGCTCGGTCCCATTTGCGAGCACGGCGGAGCCCCCGCGGCCATTTCAGGCTGCACGGGGGTCAGTCAAACGTTTACGGGGCCCTCTCAAATGTTTTCGGCCCCTTTTCTCAGGGAGGTTTTCGGAGGGCGGTCTCATCCGGTCGGGGCCAAGCCGGGAGAGGCTCGGCCGCGGGGACGTCAGAGCGTCGGCATCTCGACCTCACCCACGCCTCCCGGGTGCACTCTCCGTGCAGCAGGGCATTGCAGCGCACCGGCCGAACACCGCTACGATGAGCGGCCATTCGGCCGTCCGCGTTTGCGATCGCCATCAGGGAGAGGGCTGCCATGAAGCATGCACGAAGAAAACCCCGCAGCCGGATGCGCGAGCGCGTCGCCAGCACCACAGGAGCGCTGGCCGTCATCCTGGGCGCCGGGATCGGGACGGCCAATGCCGCCGGGAAACCCGCCGCGGCGGCCGCGGCCAAGGAGGTGCCCCTGGACGCGGCGGACGCGGCACACGCGGCGGACGCCCCGGGTGCGGCACACGCGGCGAACGCCCCGGGTGCAGCACATGCGGCGAACGCCCCGGGTGCGATGACACTCCCCGCCCCGAGCGGGCATTACCAGGTCGGAGTGACCAACCTCCACCTGCGCGATACGAAACGCACCGACCCCTGGCTGCCCGACGGCCGGCCGCGCGAGCTGATGGTCTCGCTGTGGTACCCGGCCACCCACACGGCCGGCCACCCCGCCGCTCCGTACCTGGAGCCCGCCGCGGCCGCGCACTACCTGGCCTCCCGGGGGCTGCCGCCCAACGCGGTCACCCTGCCCACCACCGCGGGTCACACCGGTGCCCCGGTGGACGGCAAGGCCGGCAAGCTGCCGGTCGTGCTGTACTCGACCGGACGGGGCTCGGACCGCGCGACGGGCACCGCGCTCGCCCAGGACCTGGCCAGCCGCGGCTACCTGGTCGTCACCCTCGACGACACCCACGATGACGGCGAAGTGCAGTTCCCCGGCGGGCGGCTGGAAGTGGCCACGATGCCGCCGGTCACCCCCGCGTCCCGCATCATCTCCGTCCGGGCCGCGGACACCCGCTTCGTCATCGACCAGCTGGACGCCATCGCCCGTGGCCACAACCCGGACGTGGAGCACGCGCCGCTCCCCCACGGGCTGTCCCACGCGGTGGACATGGACCGAATAGGAATGTTCGGCGCCTCCCTCGGCGGTGCGGTGGTGCCGGAGGCCATGCACGTGGACTCCAGGATCCGCGCCGGTGCGAACCTGGACGGCCAGTTCTTCGGCCCCGCGAAAACCCGCGACCTCAAGCGCCCGTTCCTGCTGTTCAGCTCCCAGCACCACAATCGCAACGACGATTCGAGCTGGTCGACCTTCTGGCAGCACCTGCACGGCGAGCGATTCGACCTGAAGCTGCAGGGCGCCGAGCACCTGTCCTTCATGGACTACGAGGAACTCCTGCCCCAGATGGCCGGCCCGCTCGGATACTCCTCCGCCCAGCTCGTCCAGATGCTCGGCACGATCGCCCCCGACCGCGCCATCGAGATCCAACGCGTCTATCTCGCGGCCTTCTTCGACAAGGAACTGCGCAAGCACCACAGCGACCTCCTGGACGGCCCTTCCCGCCACTATCCGGAGATCAAGTTCATACGGTGACCCGGGCCGGGCGAGCCGAGCTGACCACCGGCGGACCCGGCAATTCGGTGATCTCACACCGGGTGCGGGCCGATCAGGGCCTTCGTCAATCGAAGACGTTGCGGTTCCGGCGCACGAAATCGGCAAAACCGGTGGCCGCACGGCCCGTGAGGTCGGCCACGGTTGAGGTGACGGTCTCGGCACCGCCGTCGCGGTAGGCGCGGGCAACTCCGATCAGGGCCTCGACGGAGAACTCCGGCATCCCGCGACTCAGCATCGCCGCGCGCGCTTCGTCGTCCGGCAGGCCCATGTAGCGCACCGGCTTGCCCAGGACGTCGGAAAACTCCTCCGCGGCCTCGGCGTAGGTCAGCGCCTTCGGCCCGGTCAGGTCGTAGACGCAGCCGTCATGGCCGTCTGTGGTGAGAACCCTCGCCGCGACATCGGCGATATCGCCGATGTCGATGAAACTGATGGGTGCAGTGATCAAGGGGAAGCTGAACTCCCCGATTTCGCGAATGGAGGGCTGGCGCAGAAAGTTCTGGAGGTAGAAATTGGGGCGCAAGATCGTCCAGGGCAGACCGGACGTCACCAGCGACTGTTCAACAGGCTGATGTAGCCGGGCGATCGGCGAGAGTCCTTCGTCGGCCCTCCAGACCGACAGCTTGACCACCCGGACGCCCACGGCACGGGCGGCTTCCAGCATGTTGAGTTCGTGCGTCGTTTGGGCGGGGCTCGTCGCGCCGATAAGGAATACGGCCTCGATGCCGTCGAGCGCGGGACCGATCGTGTCCGGCACGGCCAGATCGAGCGTCACTGCCTGACCGCCCGCCTTGATCACCCGA
Organism: Streptomyces gilvosporeus; assembly: GCF_002082195.1. Taxonomy (GTDB): domain Bacteria; phylum Actinomycetota; class Actinomycetes; order Streptomycetales; family Streptomycetaceae; genus Streptomyces; species Streptomyces gilvosporeus. The sequence continues at coordinate 1,356,217 of NZ_CP020569.1, forward strand.
GCCGTTGCCTGCGGATCACGGTAAGCCGCCCGCGCGGCCACGCCGTCGGCATGAAGACGAGCGAGGAGCGCCGTTCCGACGTTCCCGCTCGCGCCAGTCACCAGAATCATCGTCACATCCTCGCAGGCGAGGGCAGCGAATGTGCGCGGTAGGCGAACTCGGCACGGTGTCCCAACAGCTCGCAGGGGAAGGGCGCTTGCTCCGCACAGGCCGCGCCTGAGGCGTCGGCCCGCCGCCTGGGCGGATGTGAGCTAGATCATCCGCTTACGACGGATGAATCCGCTCTTTGTTCCCGATGTCCATGACACGATCTTGCGGATCATTACCTGCCGGTAACGGCAGCCGCCGGGCGCCGACTTACGCGGTCTCCCCCGGCCCACCCCCACCTCACCTCTTCAGGACCAACCTTGCGCAGAACCACCAGGATTGCTCCTCTGCTGGCCATCACCGCCGCATCCCTGCTCGTCGCCGGGTGCTCGGCGACGGGGTCCGGCGCGCCCGACGGCGCCAAGGATGCGGCGGTCGCCGACGACACCACGGCATCGCCCCGGCTGACAGTCCGGAGCGCCGACGACGGCAAGGGCGGCGACGCCCCCAGCGCCGTGGCCCGGCCGGGCGGCGGCCACGACGGACGACTTGCCACGAAGTCCGCCCTCAAGGTCGCGTCCTTCGACCGGAACAGCGGACGGGCCGTCATCACCACCCCGGCGGTGCGGCCGTCGCCGAGCAGGCCGAGCGCGTCATCGGGCTCATCGTCGAGTGCCCCGTCAGGTACCCCGTCGTATCCGACGTCGTCCGGCAGCCCCTCCGCCACCTCCCCGGCCTCGCCGTCCGCCACCGCGTCGAAGAGCGCGCCGCCGCCCAAGACGGACGTGGCCGCCGGCGACATCATCGCCAGCGCCCCCGCGCCGGGCGCGCCCCAGGGCGTCCTCGCCAAGGTCACCAAGGTCGTCGGCAGGACCGATCGAGGCACCGAGGTCACGACCGCACCGGCCACGCTCGACGCGCTGCTCGGCGGTTCCACGGCGCACGGTGCGGTGCCCGTCGATCCGGCCTCCGTCAAGGTCGAGCCCCTCGCCCCCAAGGTCAAGGTCTCCTGGGCCAAGACCGGTGGCCTCCACTTCGGACCCAAGGGTGCCCAACTGCCCCTCGGCCGCCTGCGCCTGGACGTCGGCGCCGCGCTGCCCACGCCCCCCGGTGGGCCCGTCTCCGCCGAGGCGTCGGCCACCGGCTACGTCCAGCTCGCCCCCGAGGTCGACTTCTCGTACGAGGGCGGAAAGGGCGGCGGTGTCGGCGGCGCCTCGCTGACCCTGTCCGGCAAGTGGTCCTCGCAGTGGGAGCTCAAGGGACGGGCGGCCGCCTCCACCGAGGCCGAGCCGCTGCGGGTGCCCTTCGCCAAACTGCACGCCGATCCCGTCATCCAGGTCGGGCCGGTGCCGGTGGTGGTGAACCTCGACCTCACCTGCTACCTCCAGGTCGACGCCGATGGCAAGGCCAGTGTGGACGTCAAGCAGGACCTCAAGGGCGACTTCACCGTTGGCGGCGCCTACCAGCACGCCAAGGGCTGGACCCCGGTCGCCGAGGCCACGATGCACGGCACTCCGGTGCGGGCCACCGCGACCGCCGCCGGCAAGGTCAAGGCCGCCCTCGGCGCCGAAGCCAGCCTCGGCCTCTACGGCAGCGTCGGTGTGACCGCCGACGTCGCCCCGTACCTGCGCGCCGAAGTCGCCGGCACCGCCTCCGCGGCCACGGACGGCACCGCCTCCGCCACCGGCAGTTGGGCAGCCTTCGGCGGTATCGACGTCTCGGGAGCGCTCCGTGCCCACCTCGACATCTTCGGCACACCGATCTTCGACCGCCGGATCCCGCTGGGCCCGCTGAACCGCGAGTGGAAACTGGCCGCCGGCCACCGCCCGTAACTCCGTAACTGCGGGTAAGTGATCAGTTTCACGCAGTACGGGACCCTGCTCACGGCCCATACCGCCCCCCTGGCTGCCATCATCCCTACCGATGCGGAACGCGGTCGCCTCCGCAGGGAAACATGGACCGAAATGACAGCAAGGACAGGGGTATTGGCGTGAGATTAGCGTGGTCGCGAGGGGTTGTGCCGAGGAAGGCGGGCACCGGCGCGGGTGCCGTTCCGGGCGGGCCGGGAGCGGCGCGTCGCTCGTCGGCGGCGAGGCGTTTCGCGGCGGTCGGTGCGGCCGCCGTGCTCCTCGGCCAGCTCCTCCTCGGCGGGCACCCCGCCGCGGCGCAGCCCCTCGCCCTGCCGGGAGCGGCGTTCCCCCTCGTCCTCGACGTCGACATGACGCCGAATCCGGTGTGCAGCGGACCCGTACACGGCCGGGTGGAGATCTACGACCCCGCCGCGGCGAAGGCCGGGGACACCGTGGAGTGGCGCGTACGCGCCGGTGGCAAGCAGCTGGCCGGCGGGCGCGTCACCATGGCCGCCACCGTCGGTACGGCGAAGTTCACCATCCCTTACGCCCAAGTGCCCGCAACCGAGACCGCGTTGCAGGTCGACGCCCGCATCGCCGCCTCGTCCGACGGGGAGGCGCCCGGCCACTACGGCAAGGTCTGGCGGGACACGATACGCCGGGGATGCCACCCGGTGCGGGTGGCATCCGTCGGTGACTCCGTGGTCTGGGGCCAGGGCCTGGACCACGACCAGAAGTTCCCCGATCTGACCGCCCAGTTGCTCGGCCGGGCGACCGGTCGGGGCTTTCAGCACCTGGACTACTCGATCTCCGGCGCGGTGCTCGACGCGCCCCATCTCCCCGCGGGCAACAAGGACGCGGACTGTCTGCGCACCACGGAGAAGCAGGACCCGGACGGCGACGGGGAGATGGAGTTCGGCGAGGTCACCCAGCAAATGCCGGATGTGTTCTGCCAGTTGGAAAAGGCGGGCGCGCAGGCGCGGGCGGGCGGCTACGGTCTCGATCTGGTCGTGATCAACGGGTGCATCAACGACCTCGATCCGTTCTTCGGCATCGGCGTCGGCATCACCCCAGGCTCCGAAGACCTGCCCAAGGCAGTGAAGCGCGAGTGCTCCGGCATCGGCGCGGCGGCCGAGAACCCGGCCAAGAACGTCCCCTACTTCAGCGGCGCCAAGGTCGGATACGGCGGACGCGGGATGCAGGCGGCGATCGAGAAGGCGCATTCCCTGCCGGGGCGGCCGAAGGTGATCGTGGCCGACTTCTACTACGCGCTCAGCCGCAGCAGCTCCCCGATCCCGGTCCGGACCTGCTCGACGCCGGGGGTCGACGGGGCGCGGCTGGCCTCCTGCAAGGCCGCCCTCGGCGGCGTGGCCGAGCGCTACGAGCAGTACACCCAGCTGGCCAATGCCGCCTACCACCAGGCCGCGACCGCCGCCAACAAGGCGTCCGCGGACGGTCCGTACGCGGTCGCCGCCGACGGGCTGTTCACCGTGGACAATGCCCTGCTCTCCCGGGATTCCAAGGTCTGGAACACCCCGGTGACCGACCCGGCGTTCCCGCTGCGCACGCGGGCCTGCCCCGAACTCAGCGCGACTCCGTTGCAGTGTCTGTCCGCGGCCGTCGGTCACCCCGACATCGAGGGCGCCCGGCAGTACGCCGACGCGTTCCTCCTCAACCCGAAGGTCCGCGACTGGTTCCGCCTCCCCCGGCAGGGACCCCGGGCGCAGCTGAACGTCCCGGAGCACGCGGGCGTCGGCAGTGCGGTGCGGATGTCGGTGACGGTCCACGGGAAGCCGCCCGCCGCCGGGTACCGCTACCACTGGTACTTCGGCGACGGGACGCAGCAGGAGACCGGCGAGGCGACCGTCACCCATGCCTACGACCGTAACGGTCCCTGGCTGCCACGGGTCGTGATGACCGGTCAGGACGGCGGCAAGTCCCTGGTCGAGGCCGCCCGCGGCCTCACCGCCGACTGACGCTTCGACGACCGGGGGGCGGCTCGCAGGCTCTTGGCCGCGGGCCGCCCCTCGGCATGTCCTGACCACTACGCCCAGCTCGGTGTCCAGGTCTCGGCGTCCGAGCGGTTGCGCCACCCGGAGCAGAGGTGGTCACGGAGCGCGGCGAGTGCCGGGTGGGTGTTGTCGCGGTGCCATACCAGCGAGTGCGGGTAGACCGGTGTGGGATCCCGCACGTCGATGCGCCGCAGGCCGTGGTCGGCGGGCCAGACGAGGCGGGTCTGCTCGCCGACGAAGGTGGCCAGTGAGCGGGAGTCGGCGATGGTGTCGAGCAGGGGCTCGGTGCCGAAGTCGGGGCCGGTGATCTCGATGGTGAGCGCGAACGCGGCGGCGAGGGCGTCGTAGTAGGCACCCCACTCGGTGCCGGGAACGAGGCCGGGCATCCAGATCCGGTGCCCGGAGAGGTCCGCGGGCGTCACCGCGCGGGCCGCGGCGAGCTCGTGGGCCGGTCCGGTGAGCAGCTGGATCGGCTCGTCGCGGACCCGGGTGGCCACGATGTCGTCGGGGAGCTGCCGACCGGGCATGGTGACGGCACGGAAGGACGCGTCGAGCGTGCCTGACCGGAGGGCGTTGACGGCCGCGTCGGCGTCGAAGAGGGTGACGACATCGAGCTCGATCTCGGGGTGCACGCGATGGAAGTCGCGCAGCAGGCCGGCCGGGGCGAGGCGTCGGCCGATCACGTCGACGCGCAGCGCGCGGCGGCCGGGACGGACCGAGGCGAGGGCCCGCTCCTCGGCCCGTAGGAGATCGCGGGCGTGGGGCAGGAACGCCTGTCCGTCGATGGTGAGCTTCGCACCCCGCGCGGTGCGGGTGAACAGCCGCACGCCGATGACCTTCTCCAGCGTGGCGACGCGTTTGGAGACGGCCTGCTGGGTGATCGACAGGTCGGTGGCGGCGTCCTGGAACCGTCCCGCGTCCGCGGCGGCCACGAAGGTGCGCACAGCATCGAGATCCATGCCGGGCAGAGTATCTGCACAACGCATGGTTGTGGTTTCCTGGCCGATCGGTTGTTTGAGCTCGGCGTCCGCCAACCGCTTTGATGCCGGTGGTCAGCTTGTGGTTGTTCGGATCGGCGTGAGGTGCGGCGGGTATGACACGTAGGCGGGGGCTGGGCAGGCAGTTCGGGTGGTTGTGGGCGGCGTTTGCGGTCAGCGCGTACGGCACCGGGTTCGGGTTCGGTGCGCTTCCCCTGATCGCGGTTTTGGTGCTGCACTCCGGGCCGGCCCAGGTGGCGGCGCTGGCCGCCGCGGGGCGCGCAGTGGGGGCCGCGGTGGCGGTGCCGCTCGGTCCGTGGGTGGAGTTCCGGCGAAAGCGGCCGGTGATGGTGGCGATGGATCTGATCCGGTTCGCGGCGCTGCTGAGCGTCCCCGCCGCGTTCGCGCTCGGCCGGCTCGGCTTCGCCCAGCTCCTCCTCGTCGCCGTGGCCACCGCCGCGGCCGACATCGCCTTCAAGGCGGCCAGCGGTGCGTATCTCAAGGCGCTCGTGCCGCGGCAGGACCTGCTGATCGCGAACAGCCGGTTCGAGTCGACGACCTGGACCGCGACGGTGGTCGGACCGCCGCTCGGCGGGGCGGCGACCGGGGTGTTCGGCCCGGTGACGACCGTGCTCGCCGATGCGGTCAGCTACCTGCTCTCGGCGCTGGGCATCCGCGCCATCGGCGGTACGGAACCGGTCCCGGCGCGGACCGGTGCGCCGCGGCTGCGAGCGGGCGATCTGCTCGCAGGATGGCGCCACATCCTCACCCATCCCACGCTGCGCCCGCTGTTCTTCAACTCGATCGTGGTCAACGGCCTGATCATGGCCACCGAGCCGCTGCTCGCCGTCCTCCTGCTGGGCCGCCTCGGGTTCACACCCTGGCAGTACGGTCTCGCGTTCGCGGCCCCGTGCGTCGGTGGTCTCATCGGCTCACGCCTCGCGCGGCCGCTCGTGGCGCGGTTCGGGCAGCACAGGGTGCTGCTCACCGCTGGGGCGCTGCGTGCATGCTGGTCCGTCGGATTGGCGTTCGTCGGGCCCGGTGTCCCCGGGATCGTCCTCATCATCGCCGTCCAACTCGGACTGGTCACCAGCTGCGGTCTGTTCGCCCCGGTGCTGGCCACCTACCGGCTCGATCACACCGGCCCCGACCGGGTCGCCCGCACCCTGTCCGCGTGGTCGGTCAGCAGCAGCGCCGCCATCGCGGCGCTGACCGCGATGTGGGGTCTGCTGGCCACCCTCACCAGCCCTCGCATCGCGATCGCCGCCGCCGGAGTCCTGCTCCTGGCCACCCCGCTGCTGCTCCCGCGCCGCGAGAACGCACTCCAGGACACAAGGGAACAGGCGGCGAGCCTCACCTGATCGGCGCCCGGCCGGTGGGCCCGCCGATCCTCCGCACCCGGGCCACCACACCCAAGTCGGCGTGAATTCAAGCCCGTTCGCGGCTGCGGGAAACGGAACCACCGTTCGCCTTGTCTTCACTTACCGGATGCGGCCGAGGCCACTTGGCTGATTCTAAGGTTGCGCCCGTGCCGCCCCTCGCACGCTCGCCCCTTCTGTCCGGAGGACAGCCATGACCGAAGTCAAGGCACCCAACCGCAGACGCCGTCGTTCCCTCACCGCACTGGCCGGGGGCATGGCCCTCGCCGTCACCTCGCTCGGGCTGTGGGCCGCCACCGGGTCCACCGCCTCCGCCGTCTCCCTTCCGACGCCCGACCACGTCGTGGTCGTGGTGATGGAGAACCACGCCTACTCCCAGGTGATCGGCAGCTCCAGCGCGCCGTACATCAACAACACCCTCAAGGCGGGTGGCGCCAACCTCACCCAGTCCTTCGCGCTCACCCACCCCAGCGAGCCGAACTACTACATGCTGTTCTCGGGCTCCAACCAGGGCCGCACCGACGACAGTTGCGTCCCCGTCCAGTCCCTCTCCGCGCCCAACCTCGGCTCCGAGCTGATCGGCGCCGGACAGACCTGGGGCAGCTACAACGAGGACCTGCCCAGCCAGGGTTCGACGGTCTGTAGCAGCGGCAACTACGCGCAGAAGCACAACCCCTGGTTCGGCTTCTCCAACGTGCCGCTGAGCACCGCCAAGACCATGGCGCAGTTCCCGACGGACTACAGCACCCTGCCGAAGGTCTCCTTCGTCGTGCCGAACCTGTGCAACGACATGCACGACTGCTCGGTCGCCACCGGCGACTCCTGGATCCAGAACCACCTGGGTGCCTACGCGACGTGGGCGCAGTCCCACAACAGCATCCTGGCCGTCACCTTCGACGAGGACAACAAGCAGTCGGGCAACCGCATTCCCACCGTCCTGTACGGAGCGCATGTCGCCCCCGGCAGCTCCAGCGGCACCACCTACAACCACTACAACGTGCTGCGCACCCTGGAAGACCTCGCGGGTCTGACCACGCATGCCGGCAATGCCGCCACCGCGTCCGACATCACCGGCATCTGGAACTGACGCCTGTGTACCTCGCGGACTCCCGTAGCACCACGTCACCCGCCGCCGCCCCGATCTCCCGCTCGGGGCGGCGGCCCGCCGTGCCCGCCACCGTCCTGTCCCTCGGTGCGGTCAGCCTGATCACCGACATCTCCTCGGAAATGGTCACCGCCGTCCTCCCGCTCTACGTGGTCACGGCTCTCGGCCTCTCGCCCCTCGGATTCGGGCTGCTGGACGGCATCAACAACGGTGTCGGCGCGCTGGTCCGGCTGGTCGGCGGCCACCTCGCGGACCGGGGCGGCCGGCGGCACAAGATGGTGGCAGGGCTCGGATACGGACTCTCCGCCCTGTGCAAACCGCTGTTCCTGTTCGTCCACACCCTCCCCGCGATCAGCGCCGTACTGGCCGCCGACCGCACGGGCAAGGGCCTTCGGACCGCGCCCCGGGACGCGATGATCTCGCTGGCCACGCGGCCCGAACACCGGGGCAGGGCGTTCGGCGTGCACCGTGCCATGGACACCACCGGCGCCCTGCTCGGCCCGCTGACGGCGTTCGCCGTGCTCCGGGCCACGGTCGACGGCTACGACGCGGTCTTCGCGGTCAGCGGCTGCATCGCCGCACTCGGGGTCCTCGTCCTGGTCCTCTTCGTCCCGCGCAGGATCACCGCCGATACGGCCCCGACGACCACACCCGCGGCCCCTTCCGCGACCGCCGCTCGGGGCGCCACCCCCGCCCCGACCGACCCCACCCTGCGCGACGCGCTCGCGCTGCTGCGCCGCCCCGGCCTGCGCCGCCTCACGCTCTGCGCCGCCCTGCTCGGGCTCACCACCGTCAGCGACGCGTTCCTCTATCTGCTCCTCCAACGCGAACTGCGCCTGCCCGCCCACCTCTTCCCGCTGCTGCCGCTCGGCACGGCCGCGGCCTTTCTGCTGCTCGCGGTCCCGATGGGCGCGCTCGCGGACCGTATGGGCCGTCTCCGGCTCTTCCTGGCAGGACACGGCGTCCTGCTGCTCGGTTACGGCCTGGTGCTCGCCCGCGTGCGCGTCGCCCCGGTGGCGGTCACCGTCGCCGTCCTCGTGCTGCACGGCGCGTTCTACGCGGCGACCGACGGGGTCCTCGCGGCCGCCACCTCCGAAGCCGTCCCGGCCGCGCATCAAGGGGCCGGACAAGCCCTGGTGGGCACCGGCCAGGCGCTGGCCCGGTTCGCCTGCTCGCTCGCCTTCGGCGCCGCCTGGAGTCTGTGGGGCGGGCGACCCGCCCTCGCCGTCACCGCCGTCGCGCTGACCGTCAGCGCGCTCGCCGCAACGGCCGTTCTCCGCAGGAACACCTACGACCGACGAGGTGCTGCATGACCCGAACCACCCGCGTCGTGATCCTGCTCGTCGCCGTACTTCTGCTGGGAACGGTCGGCGCCGCGGCGGTGTTGCGCGCCGCCGACCGGTCCGGCGAGCGCGAACAGGAACAGGCCGGTGGTCCGCCCGTCCACCCCGGCACCGTCTCGCTCCGGGCGGCCGCCACCGGCCGTCAGCTGCTCGTCCGCAACCTCGCCTGGGGCCCGCACCGCGACGAGATCGCCGGCGTGCCGGCCGACCGGCCCGACGGGCCACGCACCGTGTCCGGCGTCAAGTGCCTGCGCTTCCACGCGGCCGCCGGTACCGGCATCTGTCTTCAGGCCGTGCACCACACGTTGGACGACACCTATCGAGCCGTCGTACTCGACTCCCACCTGCGCGAACGGCACCAGTTCCCGGTCGCCGGCATCCCGACCCGCGCCCGGGTCTCGCCCTCCGGCCACCTGGTCGCCTGGACCGTGTTCGTCAGCGGGGACTCCTACGCCACGTCGACCCGCTTCTCCACCCGAACCGCCCTCGTCGACACCCGCACCTGGGCGATCGACGACAACCTGGAGTCCTTCGCCGTCACCAAGGACGGTCGGCCGTACCACGCCTCCGACATCAACATCTGGGGCGTCACCTTCGCCGACGACAACCGCTTCTACGCCACGCTGGCGACCGGCGGCCAGACCTACCTCGTGCAGGGCGATGTCGGCGCCCGCACCCTCACCACCCTGCACACCAACGTCGAATGCCCCTCGCTCTCCCCCGACGGCACCCGGATCGCGTACAAGAAGCGCGTCCGCGGAGCCTCACCGGATGCCCCGTGGCGGCTGTACGTACTCAATCTGCGCACCATGTCCGAGAACCCCACCGCCGAGCGGCGCAACATCGACGACCAGGCGCTCTGGGCCAATGGCTCCACCCTGGTCTACGCCCTCGCCGGCGACTACGGCTCGGATCTGTGGACCGTACCGGCCGACGGCAGCGGCAAGGCCCGGCGCCTGATGGTCTCGGCCCTGGCTCCGGCGTATCTGCCGTAATGCGCCTGCTCGGAGCGCATCCTGTGTGGTGAGCGTCGCGCCGAAGTTCCGTGCACGAGGAGGCCCGTCATGAACAACCGCGACTGCACGCCGCCGAATGAACCGGCTGAACCGGACGATCTGCGCCTCGGTATCCTCGGCTACGGCCTGCGGGGGTCGTTGGCCCGCACCGCCCACCGGCCCGGTGGCGGCGCGAGCGTCGTCGCCGTCGCCGACCCCTCCCCCACGGCCCGGGAGCACGCCACCCGGTCCTTCCCCCGCGCCCGTATCCATGCCGACCACCGCTCGCCGCTCGGCGACCCGGACATCGACGCGCTGCTGATCCTCACCCCCGATCACACCCACGCCGACCTCACCTGCCAGGCCCTGCGCGCGGGCACACCCGTCTTCGTGGAAAAGCCGCTGGCCATTTCCGTCGAGGGCTGCGACGAGATCCTGCGGACCGCGTACGAGACCGGAACCCGCCTCTACGTCGGGCACAACATGCGCCATATGCCGGTCATCCGACTGATGCGCGACCTGATCGCCCGCGGCGAGATCGGCGAGATCAGGACCGTCTGGGTGCGGCATTTCGTCGCGCACGGAGGCGACTACTACTTCAAGGACTGGCACGCCGAACGCCGTTACAGCAACGGCCTGTTGCTGCAGAAAGGTGCGCACGATCTGGATGTGCTGCACTGGCTGGCCGGCGGGTACACGACACAGGTGCAGGCGATGGGCGATCTGCTGGTGTACGGCGACCGCGGCCTACGACGCCCGCCCGGCGAGCCGCGGCCCGCCGACTGGCTGGAGCACGCCGCGCACTGGCCGCCGGGACGACAGCACGGCCTCAACCCCGATATCGACATCGAGGATGTCTCGCTGGTCAATATGCGCTTGGACAACGGGGTTCTGGCCGCCTACCAGCAGTGCCATTTCAGTCCGGACTACTGGCGCAACTACACCGTCATCGGCGACGCGGGGCGCCTGGAGAACTTCGGCGACGGGCCGGGCGGTGTGGTGCGGGTGTGGAACTCCCGGCAGTCCGGGTATCGCGCCGAAGCCGACCAGGTCCACGAGATCCCGCACGGCCTGGACAATGCGGGCCACGGCGGTGCCGACCCTCTTCTCGTCGACGAGTTCCTCCGGTTCGTACGCCAAGGAGGCCGCACCGACACGTCCCCGGTGGCCGCCCGCATGGCCGTCGCCGCCGGCGCCCGCGCCACCGACTCCCTGCGCAACGGCGGCACACCGCGCCGGGTGCCCGCCCTGGCAGAGGCTCTGATCGACTATTTCGAACGGGGTCAGATCGCAGCTGGGGACGCCGCGACGCGGGCTGCCGAGATCTGACCCACCGTCACCCATGTGACACCGATGGGGCCGCACCCTCCCGCAACGGGGACGGTGCGGCCCGCGGCGGCGGTCAGCCGTGGATGCGGTCCTGCTGGTCCGGTATCACCGAACCGTCGGGGCGGTGGATCGGCCCGAGCGTGCCGTCCGGGTGGACAGCGCCCTTGGTCGAGCAGGGGTACGGCGCGGCCTGGCGCTTCTTCGGGTCGATGAACATGGGGTTGATGAGCCAGCGGCCGTCGGCGTTGTCGTAGGCGCGGCACATGAGTTCGGTCTTGTTGCGGTTGATCGCCAGGTGGACGCCGGTGGCGTCGCCGACGAAGGTGACATCGGTCTCGGCGTCGCCCGCGGCGAGGGCCGCGCGGTGCGCCGGGTCCTGCTGCTGCCATGCCTTGGCGCCCTTGACGCCGTAGATCGCCTGGTTGATCCAGCAGCGCTTGCCGTCCATGTACGTCAGGACCTCGCCGTGGGTGTCCTTGACGTCGCCGCAGCCCTGGACGCCGTAGGTGAGGCGGCCGTGGCGGAGGGTGTTGCGGATACCGACGATGTGGTCGCGGTCGATGCCCACGCCGGGCGCCCAGGCCCGTACCACCGGTTCGGAGGACGCGGAGACGATGTAGACGTCGAAACCGGCCTTCTGGAGCGTGTGGATGAGGTCGCGCTGCTGGTCGTAGTAGCGGACGTACCCCTCCATGGTGTGCGTGCCGACCTTCTGCTCCGTACCGACCGGCGCGGCGAGGTTCTCCGCGCGCGCCTTACGGGCGATCTCGGTCAGCTGTGCCGGTGTGCGGCCGCCGAAGAGCTGGGTGATCCAGACGTACGAGGGCACCGTGCGACGGTGGTTCCACTCCCCCGCGAACGCCGTCTTGCCGTCGGAGGTCTTCTCGTCCTGGTAGATGTCGAGGATCTCGTCGGTGCAGCCGGTGTCGGTCGACGTCGGCAGCGGGCGGCCGGGGCGTACGGACGTGCCGCATGCCTTGGTCAGCGCGCGTGCGGCGTCGTCGGTGAGCCACTTGTTGGTGGCCTTCCAACTGGTGGGCTGGAGCACCTTGTCGTGCCGCAGCATGTACGCGAGCGTGGCGTCGGAGACGTCGTTCTTGACGACGGTGTTGTCCCAGTCGAAGGTCGCGACGGGCTTGGCACCACCGGATCCGGAACAGCTGCCGCGCTCGTCGATCATCTTCTGCAACGCGGCACGGTTGGCGCCGTACCAGCCCTTGGAGACATGCAGGGTAGGGCAGTTGCGCGGGACCGAATTGGCGGTGGCCGTCTGGGCCACCGCGACGCCGCCTCCCATCATTGTGAGGACGGCACCCGCTGCCAGCCAACGACGCTTGTTCCGCATAAAACGTACTCCTGTCGAACGAGGACTCGACTGCGGACGGTAACGCATGGCAGCCCGGCGTTGTACGCCGCCTGGCTGCACGGGGGTTACTCGAAGGTGAACAGCGAGCGGCGACGCGAACCCGTTCGTCTCGCGTGCCACGGCAATCGGAGGTCAACTGGAGAGAAGAGGGCGGTCACGCCGCCCGGTGACACCGGAACGGCGCCGACCGATCACAACGTCACGACATCAGGAGACGTCATGCCCGCGGGGTCGAGCAAGAAGCGTGAGCGTCAGTACGAGCACATCAAGGAAAGCGCCGAACAACGAGGCGAGTCCGCGCAGCGCGCCAAGGAGATCGCCGCCCGGACCGTGAACAAGGAACGCGCGCGCTCCGGCGAGTCGAGGACCGCCGGCAGGGTCTCCCTCCAGGACCCGAAGTCCGCCTCTCAGCGGGGCGGCGAGCGCTCCCACAGCGGGGCCCAGGGCCCGACCAAGGACCAGTTGTACGAGGAAGCCAAGAAGAAGCACATCGAAGGCCGCTCCCATATGAACAAGCAGGAGCTCCGCGACGCCCTCGGCCGCTGACCGCGGCCCCGGTGCGGCCGGGGTCCGTCCGGGTACGGCCGAGCCGGTCAGTCACCGTCGAGGGGATTTCTCCGCAGCTGCCGTACGAGCGTGGCGCGGTGCAGGTCGGCGACGGGGGCGAGGAGGTCCGGGTGCCTCAGGAGCGCCGCTGCCCGGCGATCGTGGTCGTCGGGCCGGGTCAGCCTGCCGAAGTCGAGCGGCAGTCCCGCCGCGTGCTCGCACCCGGTGAGCGCGGCCACCGCGGCATCGGCCAGATCGGGCGCGGTGAGCAGACAGGCGGCCCAGCTCGCCACGACCTCGTCGACCCAGCTCCGCCACGCCTCCTCGGCAGCCTCGGTGTCTCCGTCCTCCCCGGAGGCGGCCGCATCGGCCCCGGTGAGCCAGTCCAGCCGTCCGGAGCCGCCCGGACCGACGAGGGCGACCAGTCCCGCGTCGGCTTCCGTGGGGTACCGCAGCCATGCGGCGACGGTGGCCGCCTGCCGGGCCTGGGCCTGCGCCCGTGCCGCGTCGAAGGCACCACCGGTTACGGGGTAGGAGCGCAGGAGCCACTGCGTGGTCGAGGCTATGACCGAGGAGATGTCGGCAGTCGACGGCACGACGTCCTTCTTTCGCTGGCGCATGGTGGCCGCAGTGGAATGGGCCTTGCGGGGCCGATCAAGCTGCTCGATCGAGACCGCCCCGTGGAGCGCGGACGTCCGGAAGCCTAGGCGTATGCCTTTTCGGACGAAATGACGCAGATCACTCCTCTGCGTACGGATCGGGTGAAAACACCGCGCCAACCGAGCCCTCGGTACGTCCCGTCCGTTAGCCGCCTCCGGACACGGGAATCGCTGGATGCGCGCGCCCGCCGCACCGTTCTCGGGCGCCCGAACGCACCACTTCCGGGCTTCGCCCTTCAGGAGGCACCATGGCGCACGGCGGCGACATCATCGAGGAGCTGACGTCGGACCACCGCGAGGCCGAGGAGGTCTTCCGGCAGATCACGGTGCTCCCCAGCGGACACCGGGACCGCAAGCGCCTGATCGATCACCTCACGATCCAGCTGGTGCGGCACGCGGTCGCCGAGGAGCAGTACCTCTACCCGACGGTGCGCGAGCGCCTGCCGCAGGGTGCCGCCCTGGCCGACAAGGAGATCCGCGATCACTCGACAGTGGAAAAGCTCCTCAAGAGGCTCGAAGCGTGCGCGGCCGATGATCCGCAGCTCGACCAGTTGCTCATGGACGTGAAAGAGGCGGTCACCAGCCACGTGGACGACGAGGAGAACCACCTCTTCCCACAGGTGCGCCGGGCCTGCTCACCGGAGGAACTGGCCAAGCTCGGCGACAAGGTCCGCATGGCCAAAAAGGCCGCGCCGACCCGCCCCCACCCGGCCGCGCCGACCGCCCCTCCGGCCAACAAACTCCTGGCACCGGGGCTCGGCCTCGTCGACCGGGCGCGGGACTACGTCAGCGGGCGCGGCAGGTCCTGAGACGGCCTCGCCGGGGCGGGGACCGGTTGAGCGGTCACGAGGCGGGGCCGACCGGGACGTCGAGTCCGCGGACCGCGACCGGTCGTGCGCTGCCGTCGGCCAGGCGGTAGCACAGCCCCACCACGGCGGCCCGCCCGGCGGCAACGCGTTCGGCGAGGACCCGGGAGCGGTCCAGCAGGAGGTCCACGGTGTGCCGTATGTGCTCGGCCAGGATCTCGTCGGCCTTGAGGAATCCGGCAGCCCGGGCCGCCAGCACGCTGGGCGTCACGCGCTCGACCACGTCCCGGACGTAACCGGTCGGGGCCATGCCCTCCTCCAGGGCGGCGCATGCGGCCGCGACCGCACCGCACGAGTCGTGGCCCAGGACCACCAACAGCGGGCAGTCCAGCAAGCTGACCCCGTACTCGATGCTGCCCAGCACCTCCGTCCCCACGACGTGGCCCGCCGTGCGCACCACGAACAGGTCGCCCAGACCACGATCGAAGATGATCTCGGCGGCGAGCCGGGAATCGGAGCATCCGAACAGCACGGCGAACGGGCTCTGGGACGGCGCGATCTCGGTGCGACGCGCGGCGTCCTGGTTCGGGTGCTCCGGCGTGCCTGCGATGAACCGCCGATTGCCGGCCAGCAGCAACTCGTAGGCTTCACCGGGGGTCAGGGGGTGTTGCTGGGCCTGCGTAGGGGGCATGTCCGCAGCGTACGGCCAAGCCCCACGCCGCGCCCGGAGAGGATCGCCGCGGTTGACCGCTGCGAGCCGCTTGAGGGCGCGGCCGAGCCTGCGAGGCGGCGGACCGCCCTCTCGTGGCACCCCATGGCGCTACATGGCGTCACGTGACACCACTCGGCATCACGTGGCATCACGTGGCATCACGTGGCGCCACGCGGTGTCGGTGGCCGCCTCCTGCGACTTTTCCCTGTTCAGAGCGTCCACCCTCACATCCGACCCACATGAGGCGCCACCCGGACTTGCGCGTGGCGCCATATCGGTGCCATGATGACGTCATGGACCTCACGCCGTATGTCGACACCCTGCGCCGCGAGCTCGCGGTCGCCGCCGAAGCCGGCGGGGAAGACGCCCGCGAGCTGGCCGAGCGGCTCACCACTCCTCTGGAGTCGGCGACCCGTCTGACCATGCTCAATGTGCTCTCCGCCGCAATGGACGAGATCACCCGCGAGCTCGCCCCCGGCTCGGTCGACGTACGGCTGCGCGGACTGGACCCCGACTTCGTGGTGACGCTGCCGCCCGGCGACAGCGGCCACCCGGAAGCGACGGCCGGACCCGCCGAACCGCTCGCGGCGCCACTCCCCACGGACGGCGAGGAGGGTGGCACCGCCCGCGTCAATCTGCGACTGCCGGCCCACCTCAAGGCGCGCGCCGAGGAGGCCGCGAACCGCGAGGGCCTGTCGCTCAACGCGTGGCTGGTGCGCGCCGTTTCGGCCTCGGTCGACGGCGGCGCACGGCCACGTACGACGGAGAAGAGCCACACCGTCGGACAGAACTTCAAGGGCTGGGTGCGCTAGCCGCGCCCGGACCCGCTCCACTTCACCCACACCACGTCCCCACCAGCGGGGACGACCATGAGACCCAAGAGGACGGGACAGCTATGCCTTCTTTCGACACTCCCGAACCGATCTCGGCCACGGCGCATGTGGAGGCCGGTTCCATCCAGTTCACCGCAAGCGACCGCCCCGACACGGTCGTCGAGGTGCGGCCCCGCGACCCGAAGCAGGACCGGGACGTGCGGTCGGCCGAGCAGACCGAGGTCACCTACGCGAGCGGCGCCCTGACCGTCAGGACCCCCAAGATGCGCAATTCCCTTCGCCGCCCCGGCACCGTCGATGTGATGGTCGAACTGCCCACGGGCTCCCGCATCGACATGACCGGGTCCTGGGCCCAGGTGCTGGGCGAGGGCCGGCTCGGCGAAGTCCGGGTGAAGACCTCCGCGGGCGATGTGCGCCTGGACACGACCGGGCCGCTGCACCTGACCGCGTCGCACGGTTCGATCACCGTGGACCGCATCGAGGGCATGGCCGAGATCACCACCAGCACCGGCAGCCTGCGCGTCGGGCTCGTCGACGGCCCCGCCGTTCTGAAGAACTCGCACGGCACCACGCACGTCGGCGCCGCGACCGGCGAGCTGAGGGTGAGCAACGCCAACGGCGACATCGACATCCGGCGCGCCGAGGACTCGGTCACCGCCACCACCGCCCACGGCACCGTGCGCGTGGCCGAAGTGGTCCGCGGCTCCGTCCAGTTGGAGACCTCCTACGGCGCCATCGAGGTCGGTATCCGCGAGGGCACTGCCGCCTGGCTCGACGTCAGCTCGCGCTCCGGGCAGGTGCGCAACGCGCTCGCCGAGTCCGAGTCCCCCGAGAAGACCGAGGACTCCGTCGAGGTCCGCGCCCGCACCCGGTACGGCAACATCGACGTCCTCCGCGCCAAGCCCTGAACACCCCCGCGCACCCACACCAGCCTCAACTCACCCCCATGCTCAACCACCCCGTGTTCACCTCACCCTCAACTCACCTCATCCCTCTGCCACTTCATCGCCGCACGGGTGAGCCCATGGACTTTTCTGTCATGACCACAACATCTCAGGCCGGTCCGCAGTCGCCGACCGCCGTCCGGCCGCCATTACCACCCCGAAAGGCACTCCGATGAGTGAAACGGTTTCCGTCCCGCACGGCCTCCCGATGGACCGCGACGCGGGCCCCTTCGACCCGCCCCGCCAGATCACCCGGCTGCGCGAGGCTCGTCCGGTCAGTCCCCTGCTCTTCCCCGACGGTCACGAGGGCTGGCTCGTCACCGGCTACGACGCGGTCCGCCGGCTCCTGGCCGACACCCGGTTCAGCTCCCGCCAGGACATCGGCGTACTCCACATGCCGTACGAGACCCCCAGCATGCCCGTCATGACCGAACCGTCCCCGCAGATACCGGGCATGTTCGTCGCCATGGACCCGCCGGACCACACCCGGCTGCGGCGCAAGCTCACCGGCGCCTTCACCGTCAGGCGCATGAAGCAGCTCGAAGAGCGCATCGGCGAGATCGCCGAGCGGCAGCTGGACGAGATGGCGCGCCTCACCCCGCCGGTCGACCTGGTCAAGGAGTTCGCGCTGCCGTTGCCCTCGCTGGTGATCTGCGAACTGCTCGGTGTCCCCTACGAGGACCGGGACAACTTCCAGGTCAACACGGCCAAGTTCATGGTCAAGGACATCACGCTCGACGAGAAGATGGCCGCGTGCGGCGCCATGAGCACCTTCCTGGCCGAACTGGTCACCGGCAAACGCGCCACGCCCGGCGAGGACATCCTGTCCGACCTGGCCCGCGATGACGACCTCAGCATCGAAGAGCTGACCGGCATCGCCTTCCTGCTGCTGCTCGCGGGCCACGAGACCACCGCCAACATGCTGTCGCTGGGCACCTTCGCGCTCCTGGAGCACCCCGAGCAGCTGGCCGAACTGCGCGCCCACCCGGACCTGATGCCCGGTGCCGTCGAGGAACTCATGCGCTACCTGGCCGTCGGCGACATCTTCTATCGCTACGCCACGGAGGACATCGAGCTCTGTGGTGAAACCATCGGCAAGGGATCGACCGTCATCGTCTCGCTGCTGGCCGCCAACCGCGACCCCGAGCGCTTCGACGACCCCGACACCCTGGACGTCCACCGCAAGGCCCGCGGTCACCTGTCCTTCGGCCATGGCATCCATCAGTGCCTCGGCCAGCAACTGGCCCGCATCGAGATGCGCGTGGGTTTCGACGGACTGCTGCGTCGCTTCCCGACCCTCGAACTCGCCATCCCCGCCGGCGAGGTGAGACTCAAGACCGACATGAATCTCTACGGCGTCCACGAACTGCCGGTCACCTGGACGGAAACGGACCGGTAGGAGCGTCGGCCGGGCGCGTCACCTCTGGGGGACGCGCCACGCCGTCGGCGGCCTCGACGGTCGGCGGCCGTCAGCGGCCCTCACCGGCATCGTCCAAAAGGTGCGGGCCGTTGTTACGTACGCTGTTGACCGCGCTGGAGACGGCGCGGGCGTCGAGGTGGCCGGCGGCGGGGGTCGCCAGCAGGGCGCGGAGTTCGCCGCTGTCCTGGTGGCCCGGGTCGAGCCAGGCGCTCCAGTCGGCGGGCGCGATGGCCAGCGGCATGCGCGGATGAATGTGCCCGGCGGCATCGACGGCCTCGGTCGTGATGATCGTGCAGGTCGTCCACCACGCCACCGGATCGTCGTCCTCCGCCACCGCCGGGTCGCGCCAGAACTCGTACAGCCCGGCGAGCGCCATGACCTGGCCGTCTTCGGGGCTGATGAAATACGGCTGCTTACGGGCCTTGGCCGTCCCGGTCGCCGCCACGGGCTGCCACTCGTAGAAGCCGTCCGCGGGCAGCAGACAGCGGCGCTTGGCGAAGGCCCGGCGGTAGGCCGGCTTCTCGGCCACGGTCTCCGCCCTCGCGTTGATCATTTTCGCGCCCACGTTCAGGCTCTTCGCCCACGACGGCACCAGTCCCCAGCGCAACGGCCGCAGCTGCCGGGTGATCTCGCCGGTGTCCCGCTCGACGCGTTCCAGCACCGACCACACGTTGTCGGTGGGGGCCACATTCCAGCTCGGGTCCAGCGCCTGGCCGGGATCCCAGCGCTTGACGTCGAACAGGTCCACAAGATCTTGCGGACGGCGGGTGGAGACATAGCGACCGCACATACCTCCACCCTGCCAGGAAGCCGGTCGGCGGGGCCGGATCGCCCCGCGAAGGGGCGCAGGGGGCGAGCTACTGCCCTCGGCCCGTGACGTAGTCCCGGGCCCGGTCGACCAGGCCGAGGCCGGGAGTCAGGAGCCTGTTGGCCGGCGGCGTGCTCGGGGCCGCCGGATGGGGCCGGGTGGGGGCGGTCTTCTTCGCTTCGCGGACCTTCTTCCCCAGGCTCTCCAGGACAAAGGGGTGGACGCCGATGCGCACCTGCTCGAAGAGGTGGTTCTCCTCGTCGTCCACGTGCGCGAGGACCTCGGTGCGCAGCTCGCGCACCAGGCGGTCGAAGTCGGCGTCGTCCGGTGCGCGGCCCTCCAGGTCCTTCAGAAGCCGTTCGACGCGGCCGTGGTCGGCGATCTCCTTGTCCGCGATCGCATCGCCGTCCTCGAGATGCTCGCGCACCGCCGGGTAGAGGTGCTGTTCCTCGGCGACCGTGTGCCGTACCAGCTCGATGGTCAGGGCGTCGATCAGCCGCTTGCGGTCCGCGCTGCCGGGGGCCGCGTCGTTGAACTGTTCAAAGAGCGCGTCGACCTCGCGGTGGTCGACGAGCAGCTCCGCGATGACATCCCCGCCGTGGCCCATGTGGTGCCGCCTCCTGGTGGTGCTCGGTCGGCCGGCCGATCCGGCCGCCCGACCGACCCGTTCCCCTCCGGCCGAGCCCGGTATCGCCCCCGCTGCGAAAGTCCGCTGAACCGGCGGACACGGCCGGGGGGTGCGGCGCCCCGTGGCCCGGACACCAGCAAGCCGTGGGGTCGCCGGATGTCCGGCGGCCCCACGGCTTGTCAGGTCGGGTACGAGGTCAGTGACCGCCCTCGTCCACGACCGCAACCTCCTCGATGTTCTGCTCGATGGCCTCGCCGGAGACGGCGGTGGCGCGGGCCCAGTAGTAGATCCCCAGGGCGAACACCGTGATGATCACCATGTCCCACCACATCGGGATGTGGCTCTGGCCGCCGAAGCCGCCCTGCCAGGAGATGAGGCCGATGCCGATCAGGTACACCGGAAGCCACTGCGCGGCCTTCCAGTCCAGTCGCGGCGCGTTCGGCAGGCGCTTCTTCGTCGCGTAGAAGGCGTAGCTGCCGAGCAGCACGTACCCGATGATGATCGCCCAGCCGAGCCGCTGGAGGGTGTCCCAGCCGGCCCAGTAGATGATCAGGGACGCGACGACGAAGGCTATCGGCGAGATCACCTTGCCGCCGGGCAGGCGGTACGGGCGCTCGTGGTTCGGCAGCCGGTCACGGAACACGCCGAAGGCCAGCGGCGCACCGGCGTACATCAGGACGCTCGCCGAGGTGATGAAGGAAACCAGCTGCTGCCAGCTCGGGAAGGGCAGGAAGCAGATCACGCCGGTCACGAAGGACATGATCAGGCCGAACCACGGCACACCGCGGCGGTCGGTCTTCTCGAACAGGCGGGGGGCGTAGCCGTTCTTGCTCAGGCCGTAGGAGATACGCGAGGTGGACGTGGTGTAGATCAGGCCGGTGCCACCGGGGGAGATGATCGCGTCCGCGTACAGGACCCAGCCGAGCCAGCCCAGGCCGACCAGGGTGGCCAGACCGGCCCACGGGCCCTCGATGCCCACGTAGTGCAGCTTGGCCCAGCCGTGCGCGAAGGAGGCCAGCGGCAGGGCGCCGATGTAGACCACCTGGAGCGCGATGTAGATGACCGCGCCGATCGCGACCGACCCGATCGTTGCGCGCGGCAGGTCACGCTTGGGGTTGCGGCTCTCGCCCGCGAGCTGGATCGCCTGCTCGAAGCCGAGCAGCGCGAAGATGATGCCGCTGGTGCTGATGGCGCTGAGCACGCCCTTGGCGCCGAACGGCGCGAAGCCGTGCGAGGTGAAGTTGTGCGGGTGGAAGTTGGTCGCCGCGATGATGAAGATCGCCCCGAGGGGTACGGCGATCTTCCACCACGTTGCCGCACTGTTGGTGTGCGCCAGCACCTTCACGCCGAGGAAGTTCACTGCGACGAAGATCGCCATCAGGAAGACGGCGACGACTATGCCGCTCGTCGTGAGGGTCCCGTTCGCATTCAGGAATCCCTGGGCCCACTTCCAGTGACCGGCATAGCCGATCATGGCCTCGACCTCGATCGGGGCGACGGTCGCCGCCTGGAGCCAGGAGAACCAGCCGAACGACATGCCCGCGAGGCCGCCGAAGGCGTAGTGCGGGTACCGCGCCGTACCGCCGGCGACCGGGAAGAGGCCACCGAGCTCGGCGTGCACCAGCGCAAGGAGAATGATCGCCACTGCGCCGATGCCCCAGGAGATGACCGCGGCGGGTCCCGCCACGACCACGGCCTTCTGGGCTCCGTAGAGCCAGCCGGAACCGATGATGGAGCCGACCGACGCCCACATCAGACCGATCAGTCCCACATCCCTGCGCAGGGAGCCACCCTTTCCGAGGGAGCCGGGTTCGCCCGCCCTCGGTGCAGAGATTTCGTCAACGTTTGCCATTGGAGCCCTTTCAAGACAGGGACTGGCTGGAAATTTGCATCAGGCTAGGGAGCATGCACGGACCTGCAAAGGGGCCCCAGCTGAATAGTTATATTCCTTGAATAAGTCCTTGCTTAAATTTCGACCCGCCGCTGTGGACATTTCGCCGAGCGTATGCAGATTGACGAGTTTTACCGCGCGCTTACACAGCGGACAGCAACCGGACGATTACTCCGCCCAGCCTTCGACGCGCCTTTCCTTGACGCAAACTTGAACTTTCGCAATCAGGAATAGTCATTCCAAAAACGGGGCGATTCGGCGGAACGGTGCCCAACACCCCCTACCACCTCGGGCACTTGGCGCCACCCACGGCGTGGAGCGACATCACAGGCGCCGCCGCGCGCCGAGAGACCCACCTCTGCGGGGCGAATCGTATAGATATGGACAAATGACACCGCGTCTTGGTAAAGCCCCGTCCTCTCTGTCCGTCCTGTCCACCCTGTGCGGCGTCACTGCGCTGCTCCTCGGCACGGGATGCGGCGGCCCCACGGGCTCCTCGGGCACCGCCGACCACCCCTCACCCCTCCGTTCCCAGCGGAGCCTCGTATGGAAGGGCTGCCCGCTGCCGGGGCAGCCGGGCCGTCGGTGCACGACGGTGAAGGTGCCCGTGGACCCGGCGGACGCGGGCGGCCCCCGGCTCGGGATCGCCGTGTCGCGACTGCCGGCGTCCGACCGGAGCAGGCTGATCGGGGCCCTGGTGTGGAACCCGGGCGGTCCCGGGATCTCGGGGGCCTACGTTCCGGCGGCGCAGTTGCCGCCGGAGCTGGGCAAGCGGTTCGACCTGATCGGGTTCGACCCGCGGGGCTCGGGGCGCAGCGCGGCCGTTCCCGCGTGCGGAGAGGCCGCTGCCGTGGCGGAGGCGCTGGAAGGCGGCAAGCGCGCGGCCGCCGCGGCCGCGGCCCGCACCTACGCCGGCACCTGCACGAAAAAGCTCGGCGCAATGGCCGGGCACCTGGGCACCCGCAGCGTGGCGGAGGACCTGGACGCGATCCGTGCGGCGCTGGGTGAGGAGAAGCTGAGCCTGCTGATGGGCTCGTACGGAACCCTGCTCGGCCAGCAGTACCTGGCGGCGCACCCGCACCGCGTCCGGGCCGTGGTGCTGGACGGGACGATGGATCCGGCCGTCCAGGGAGTGCGGGCGGCCCTCGACGCCTCGGGGTCCGCGCAGGACAAGGCGTATACGAGCGGCGGCCCCGAGGAGAAGGCGCGCCAGCAGCTCCAGTCGATGCTGTCGGGATTCACGCTGTGGTGCCGGGACGGCGGTGCGCGCTGCCCCGTGAGCGCGGACCCGGTGGGCCGGGCGCTCACGGCAGGCGGCCACCAGGACAAGGGCCGCAAGGAGGTACTGGCCGCGGCGGCCGCGGGCGGGTACGTCCCGGCCCGCTGGCCGGAGCTGGCCAGGGCGCTGGACGCCGCGGCGCACGGCGACCGGGCGGGCCTGCGCACGCTCGCCGACAAGGGATTCCCCGAGCAGCTGAGGGCCGAAGCGGGCTCGACGCTGGATCTCGGCTACAACCTGGGTGTCTACTGCACGGACTTTGCCTGGCCCGGCACGCCGAACGCCATCGCCGACGCCTTCCACACGGCCGACAAGGAGTCGTCCTTCACCGCCGCCGACTACCTGCCCTGCGCCGCCTGGCCGGGCAGGGGCAGACCGCTCGGCAAGATCACGGCACCCGCTTCCGCGCCGCGCCCGCTGGTCATCAACGGCACCCACGACCCCCGTACGGGAATCGCCAGCGCCCGGGCGGTGGCCCGCCGCCTCGACGCGAAGCTGGTGACCTTCACGGGGCGCACGCATATCGCGACCACCGGCGGAGTGGAGTGCGCCCAGCGGGCGGTGGCGCGCTTCCTGGTGTCGGGGAGTCTGGTGTCGGGGAGTACGGAGCCCCTGCCCACCTGCGGCTAACGAAACCGGCCGACGTTCGGGTCAGGCGTCGAGGCCGCCGCGCTCGATGAGCTGGCGTGTGATCACGTTGCGCTGGATCTCGTTGGTCCCCTCTCCGACGATCATCAGCGGTGCATCGCGGAAGTAGCGCTCCACATCGAACTCGGTGGAATAGCCGTACCCACCGTGGATACGGACGGCATTGACGGCGATCTGCAAGGCGGTCTCGGAGGCGAACAGCTTCGCCATCCCCGCCTCCATATCGACCCGGCGCCCCGCGTCGGCTTCCCTGGCCGCGTACAGGGTGAGCTGGCGCGCGGCGGTGAGCGCGGTGGCCATGTCGGCGAGGTAGTTGCCGATCGACTGATGCTTCCAGATCGGCCTGCCGAACGACTCGCGCTGCCGGGCATAGGCAAGGGCGTCCTCCAGCGCGGCCCGGCCCACGCCCAGCGCACGGGCGGCGACCTGGATCCGGCCGGTCTCCAGCCCCTTCATCATCTGCGCGAATCCCCGGCCCTCGACGCCCCCGAGCACGGCGTCGGCCGGAGCGCGGTAGCCGTCGAAGGACAACTCGCAGCTCTCCACACCCTTGTAGCCGAGTTTGGGGAGGTCGCGGGAGACGGTGAGGCCGGGGCCGTGCTCGACGAGGAGGAGCGAGATGCCCCGGTGCGCGGGGGCCGCGTCCGGGTCGGTCTTGCACAGCAGCGCGATCAGCCCCGAGCGGCGCGCATTGGTGATCCAGGTCTTCGCGCCGTCGACCTCATAGCCGTCGGCATCTTTGCGGGCGACGGTCCGCAGGGCCTGGAGGTCGGAGCCGCCGCCCGGTTCGGTCAGGGCCATGGTCGCCCGTACCTCGCCGGTCGCCATCTTCGGCAGATACCGCTGCTTTTGCTCCTCGGTGCCGAAGTGCAGCAGGAGTTTGGCGACCACGGTGTGGCCGCCCATCGCACCGGCCAGGCTCATCCACCCCCGGGCGAGTTCCTCGGAGATCAGCACATAGCAGGGGGTGGAGACGGGGGTGCCGCCGTACTCCTCCGGGACGGCGAGGCCGAAGGCGCCGAGCCGTTTCATCTGCTCGATCAGGGCTTCGGGGTAGGTGTTGCTGTGGTCGAGTTCCCGGGCGACCGGCTTGACGCTCTTGTCGACGAAGTCGCGCACCGTGCCGACGATGCACCGTTCGTCCTCGGACAGGATGTCGAGGGTGCTCATGTGGTGTGTTCGCTCCTTGCGGGAGGAGGGTGGCCGACCTGCGGGGGCGGGGACGTCCCGGAGGTCGGATGACGCGGCCGACCTGCCGGGTGGTGGGGAAACGCGGGTTCAGATGACGTGGTCGGCCCGCAGTGCGCCGATCTCCGCGGTGCCGTAGCCGAGTTCGGCGAGGACCGTCTCGGTGTGCTCGCCGACGGCGGGGACGTCCCCCATCCGTACCGTGACGCCGGCCAGGTCCACGGGCGGCAGCAGCGCCGCTACGGTGGCGCCCCCGGGAATCCGTACGTCCCGCCACCGGCCGCGGGCGTCGAGGACGGGGTGCGCGAGGAATTCCTCGATGTCATTGACTCCGGCGTTGGCGATGCCCGCCTTGTCGAGCAGCGCCCTCACCTCACCGCTGTCGCACTCGCCGAACCGTCCGGTCACGATCGCGTTCAGCTCCTCGCGGTGGGCCACCCGGGCGGAGCCGGTGGCGAACCGCGGGTCGTCGACGAGGTCGGGGCGCCGCAGGAACTGCTCGCACAGGGCGGCCCATTCGCGTTCGTTCTGGATGGAGAACAGCACGTCCTTGCCGTCGGCCGCGGTATAGGCGCCGTAGGGGGCGATCGTGGCGTGCTGGGTGCCGATCCGCGGGGGCTGGCTGCCGCCGTAGCGGGTGTAGTAGGCGGGCTGGCCCATCCACTCGGCCAGTGCCTCGAACAAGGAGACCTCCACGGCGCGGGCGACCCCGGTGGTCGCGCGGGCGAACAGGGCGGTGAGGATGCCCGAGTAGGCATACATCCCGGCGGCGATATCGGCGACCGACACCCCCGCCCGTGCGGTCTCCTGGGGGCTCCCGGTCAGGGAGACCAGGCCGGTCTGACACTGTACGAGCAGGTCGTACGCCTTACGGTCGGCCCACGGTCCGCTCGTTCCGTAACCGGAGATCGCGCAGGGGATCAGCGACGGGAACCGCTCGGCGACGGTCCCCGCGTCCAGGCCGAGCCGCCCGATCGCCCCCGGAGCGAGGTTGTGTACGAACACATCGGCTTCGGAGAGCAGTTGCTCCAGGATCCGCCGCCCAGGGTCCGTTTTCAGGTCCAGTGTCACCGATTCCTTCGACCGGTTGAGCCACACGAAGTAACTGGACTGGCCGTGCACGGTGGTGTCGTACCGGCGGGCGAAGTCGCCGCCTCCCGGCCGTTCCACCTTGATCACCCGGGCCCCGAGATCGGCCAGTTGCCGGGTGGCGAAGGGCGCCGCCACCGCCTGCTCGACACTGACGACGGTGACACCGGACAGCGGCAATTCCTCGGGGCGCTCCATGGACGGTGACCTCCAGGTCGGCCGGGCACAGGTGCTACGCGACGTCCCATCATGGCCGGTCAGGACCGTAGGAGCGCAATATGGCGCCGACATGACGTCGGCGACATCGCGCGGTGGTCAGCCCAGGCGTCCGAGGGCGAGCAGATCGAGCAGGGTGGGGCCGCCGACGTAGGCGGAGACACCACCGTCGATGGTCAGGCAGCTTCCGGTGACCAGCTCGGAGGCGTCGCCGGCCAGGTAGACGGCGGAGTCGGCGATCTGCTCGGGCGTGCCCCACCGGTGCATCGGGACGGCGTGCATCAGACCGGCGGAGACGTCGTGGTTCCCGCGGACCGCTGCCGTCTCCGCGGTGGCGGTCCAGCCCGGGAGGATCGCATTGACCCGGACCCCGGCCGATGCCCATTCCGCGCCGAGGGTCCGCGTCAGGGCGATGACGGCGGCCTTCGATACGGCGATCGTCGAACGGGAGGGAACGCCGGCCACACCGGCCACCGAGGACACGTTGATCACCGAGCCGGTGCCCCGTTGCAGGAGATGCGGACCCACGGCCCGGCAGAAGTGCAATACGGAATCGAAGTTGAGGCGCATATCGCGCTGCCAGGCGTCGACCGGGATCTCCAGGAACGGGCCCGCGGTGGGGGTGCCGCCCGCGACATTCGCGACGATGTCCAAGGGGCCGAGGGCGCCGATCGCCTCGGTGACCGCGGAGTGGATCTGTTCCTCTTCGGTGACATCGCAGGTCAGCACGACGGCTCTGCGTCCCAACCGCTCCACTTCGAGGGCGAGTTCACGAAGGTCGTCGGTGGTGCGCGCGAGGACGGCCACATCGGCGCCCGCCTCGGCGAAGGCGCGGGCAATCGCTCGTCCGGTACCGCGTGACGCCCCGGTCACCAAGGCATTCCTGCCGTCGAGCGCAAATCGAGAGAGCATGGCTCAGCCTTTCTTTTCTTCGCCGGATTTCTTGCGAAGGGTTCGTTGCGGAGGATTTCTTGCTGAGGGTTCCTTGCGGAGGCACCGTGCGGCCGGCGGCTCGGGAAGCGTCGGCGCTCGCGGCGTCCGGAGGCAAGTCGCGTCCCACTGAGCGGAATACCCAAAAGCCTTTAGGCAGAGGGTTATTCAGGCACCCTTTCACGGGCTCATTCACGGGCTCATTCGCGGCGCATTCGGGGGCGCATTCCGCTCCCCGGAACGTCCGGTTGTCGGCCGGCCGCAGCGCTTTGCACGCTGACGGGTGAACCAGCCGGCACCTACACACAAGAGGTGAGGGCATGTCCTCCCACCCGACGGCGCACCACGAAGGGCCGCCCACATTCCTCACCGCGTACGCCGACACCCGTGGTGCGCAACGGATCCTCCCCCGTTGGCTGGGTGGCCGTCCCTTGGCCACCGGGCGCATCGGTGAGGCGTGGCACGTCGCGGCGCAACGGCATCCGTCCCAGCTGCTGACCGTCGACCGGCCGCCCGACATCGACCCCCAGGGCCCGTCCGCGCGGACGTTCGCGCAGTGGGCGGCGCTGGTCGACGAGGCGGCCGGCTGGCTCCACCGGCTGGGCGTGCGGGAATGGGATCGGGTGGCGCTCCTCAAGGCCAACCACTTCGATCTGCTGGTCCTGTCGTCGGCCGCGGCGCGGATCGGGGCGATTCCCGCGCCGCTGTCGGGCGTCTACGGTCCGCCGGTGGACGGTACGCCGGTCTCCCACATCCTGCTCGGGCGGCTGGAGCGGCCGTTCCTGGTCACCGACCGGGCCCATCTCCAGCGCTGTGCGCTCGACGCCGACGCCATCGCCCGGTTGACCCGGCGGACGGTGTGCGTCGACGGCACCGACGGCCGCCGTGATCTGGTGGACTTGGCGAGCCTGCGGGGCGGTGCCGCGGCCGCCACCCGGCTGCGGGCGCCGGACGAGCCGATGTGGGTGACCCATACCTCGGGTACCACCGGTGTGCCCAAGCTGGTGATGCATTCCGCGACGTCGGCGCACGGTATGGATCTGGTCGAGGCCGAGCGCTGGCCGCTGTGGATGGGCCCGCGGGACACCTGGGCGTTCTGCGACCCGTTCTGGCACGAGCGGGTGATGGCCCATCAGCTCACGGTGGCGACCATCGGGCTGCGCATGATCATGCTCTCCGACCCGCTGTCGCCTGCGGTCAAACCCCTGCTGGCCGAGCACCGGCCCACCGTGGTGGAGGCCATGCCCAATATGTTCCTGGCCTGGGAGGACCTGGCACGGGACCCGGTCCGTCCGTTCGGCAACGTCCGGCTGTTCCTCAACTCCTTCGACGCGATCCACACTCGCACCATCCGCACCTTCCTGGACGCCAGCGACCGTCGCGTACCGCTGTGGATCCAGGCGTGGAGCCAGAGCGAATGCGGCCCGATCGCCCTGCGGCCGTACACGCGCCGCTCGGTCCGGCGGCGCGGCAAGCGACCGCCGGTCAACCAGAACCTCGGCCGGCCGGTTCCGGCGTACGGGAAGATCCGGGCCGTGGACCCGGAGACCGGGCGGCCGCTGCGCCGGGGCGAGGTCGGCCTGATCGAGTTCTCGCAGCCCGGCCGCTGTCTGGCCTACGTCGGGGAGCAGGAGCGGCACGAGCGCAAACGCAACGGCGAGTGGTGGAACACCGGGGACCTCGGGGTGATCAACCGGTTCGGGGCGGTCCGGCTGATCGACCGGGAGATCGACCGGATCGCCGGCGGCAGCGCCATCGAGCTGGAGGACGTGCTGTTGGACCGGCTGCCCCAGCTGACCGAGATCGTGATCCTCCCGGCCGGCGAGCGGCCACCGGTGCCGGTCTACAGCACCGCGGGCGACGCTCCGCTCGCGCCCGGCGCATGGCAGCGGGCGGCCAAGGACCTGCCGGAGCTGGCGGATCCGCTGCGCATCCGCTGGGAGGAGTTCCCGCGGACCGGCACCTGGAAGGTCGCCAGGGTGCTGCTGCGGGAGCGGCTGCTGCCCGATGCGCGGCCCGTCGGTTCCGGGCGTTGGACGTGATCGGGGGCCGGACATGACTCGGGGGCCGGGCATGACACCGCATACCCTCACCGGCCTGCTGGAGTCGGCCGCCTCCAGCGCCGGCACCGTGCGCTTCCTCGGTCTGCCCTCGGGGCCGCCGGTCCGGCAGATGCCGTTCGCGGATCTGTGGCGGCGCGCCGAGGCCGCCGCCGCACGATTCCGGGATCTGGGGGCCGGTCCGGGGGAACCCGTCGGGCTGCTGATGGAGGCCGCACCGAACTGTCTCAGCACGCTGCTGGGAGCCTGGCGGGCGGGACTGACCGCGGTCTCGCTGCCCCGGCCGGGCCGTGGGGTCACCGCCGCGGAGCACCGGTCGGCCCTGGCGGACATCTGCCGGCGGATGGAGATCGACGTACTCGCCGTGCCCGGCGCATCCCTAGGCCTGGTCTCGGGGTTGGCCGGGCGGGTCGTCGACGTCGCCTCGTGTGCGGACCATGGCCGACGGTGGGAGGCGACCGGTGCGGGCGGCCTGGTGCAGTTCTCCTCCGGCAGTACCGGCACCGTCAAGGGCGTGCGGCTGGCCTCCGAGGCGATCGGCGCGAACGTGCTGGCGCTGCTGGACCGGCTGGGCGGTGCCGCGGAGGGGATGGTGTGCTGTTCGTGGTGTCCGCTCTCGCATGACATGGGGCTCGTCGCCGCCACCTTGGCCACGTTGGCGGGGATGGGACAGCCCTGTGCCGCCCGGGAGTTGACCCTGATGCCGCCGCACTGGTTCCTGCGCAGCTGGTTGCCGGCCTGCGCCGACCGGTCGGCCACGGTCACCTGGACGCCGGACTTCGCGCTGGAGTTGGCGGCGCGGTCCATGGGCGCGGGCGGCGGCCCCGGCGGCGATCTGCGGGCGCTGCGGGCCGTGGTCGTCGGCGCGGAACCGGTGCGCGGGGAGAGCCTGCGCCGCTTCGCCGCCGCGATGGCACCGTACGGTTTCGACGCGACCGCGCTGTGTCCGGGCTACGGCATGGCCGAGGCGTCGGTCGCGGTGAGTCTGGTGGCACCTCATCAGCACTGGACATCGGTGCAGGTCGAGCCGGCCGCGCTCGGGGAGCTGCGCTGGGAGCCGGTGCGGAACGGGATCGAGCTGGTCTCCTGCGGCCCTCCGGTGGCCGGCGTCCAGGCGCGGGTGGCGGGCGAGGTGGGCCGGATCGAGCTGCGCGGCGACTGTCTGATGACCGGGTACGCCGGCGATGTGGAGCCGGTGTGGGCCGACGGCTGGCTGGTCACCGACGACCTGGCGGCCGTGCGGGACGGCGAGCTGTACCTCGTGGGGCGGGCCGACGACGTGATCCTCACGCTGGGCCGCACGCTTTACCCCGCCGATCTGGAGGCGACCGTGAGCGGGGTCCTGGCACTTGGGACGGGTCACTGCGCGGCGGTGGCGGACGGCGCCGGCGGCTATGTCTTCATCGCCGAGCGGCGGCGCAACACGGCCGCCTCGAACGGCAGTTGGGCGGAGGCGTGCCGGCTGGCCAGGCGGGGGCTGGTCGAACGGCACGGCGTCGGCCCGTCGGCGGGCATCGTCGTGGCGTCCGGTGCCCTGCCGCGCACGTCGAGCGGGAAGCTCCGGCGACAACGCCTGCACGAGCTGTACGTCCAGGGCCTGTTGCCGGTGGAGACCGCCGTCCGTTTCGGCCCTTCCAGGGATGAAGGGATGAGGGGGTGAGGTCGGTGGGGTACGACTGCCGGTACGTCATGCCGTGTGACACGAGTCTGTTCACCCCGCACCAGCTCCAGCCGGTCATGGCGGGCCGCATCGCCAACACGGCGGTCGCCCGCTGGCTCTGTGAGCATCTGGTCAGCTACCGAAGGCTGCTGGCCGAGTACCGCACCGGTCTGGTCGTCTGGTCGGTGCACCTCCGCTACGAACGTCCGCTGCGCTTCGAGGACGCCGATGAGCTGCGGGTCGAGGTCGAGGGGCGGGTGCGGTACGGCGGCCGGCAGGTGGAGTGGGTGATCTGCATCGGCGCGCGCATCCCCCAGGCCCCGGCCGTGGCGGTGCGGGTGTGCCTGGTGACGGTCCCCGTCCGGCTGGACGGGGACGCCGCGCTGTCCGCACGGCCGGCGCTGCTCGGGCCCGAGCTCCTGCGCCGGTTCCCCGGTGACGAGCCCGTCGGCACTCCGTATCTCTCCCCGGTGCCCGCGCTCCGCCGGGATCTGGAGGGTGCGGAGGCTCCCCTGGCCCGGTCCGCGGCGCCGTTCGTGATCCACCGGGCGGCCTGCGAGGTGGCCGACCAATGGGCCTGGACCGAGCTGGTCGCCCTGGCCGCGGCCGGGCGGGAGCGGCTGATCCTCGACCACGCGGAGCACATCCCGCAGGTGCGCGCGGGGCTGCGGGATCCGCTGCGCGTCGTGGACGCCCAACTCGCCAGTCCCTGCTGTCTGCTGGACGCGGGCGAGGTGGTCAGCAGCGCCTGGCACCGGAGCCGCCGGGTGGCCTTCACCCATGTGGTGCGGTCCCGGGGAAGCGACCATGCGGTGGTGGTGGAGCGATGGTGAGCCGTGCCGTGTATCGCTCGTCGACGGCTCTGGAAGCCGCCCTGGGCGACCCGTTCGACCCCGCAGCCCCGGTCCCGTACCGCAGGGTGGTCGCGCTGGACGAGCGGGAGCAGCGCCCGGAGGAGGCGTTCGAGGCGGCCGGGCGGTGGGGCTTCGCCCGCCATCTGATCCCGCAGGGCGACGGCGGGCGGCTGGCCTGTTTCGAGGAACTGCTGGGTCTGCTACGGGTGTTGGCCCGTCGCGACCCCGTTCTGGCCGTGGGCCACGGCGCGTCCCTCTTCGCCGCCCTGCCGGTCTGGATGTGGGGGAACGCGGCACAGCGCGCTCTGGTGGCCGAGCGGCTGGCCGCCGGCGAGTTCGGGGCCGTCGCGATCAGCGAGGCCGGGGCCGGAAGCGATCTGTTCGCGACGACGACGGCGGCGACCCGCACACCGGCGGGCTTTCGGCTGAACGGCGAGAAATGGCTGATCAGCAACGCGACCCGGGGGACGTTCTGCACGGTACTGGCCCGCAGCGGCCGGCACCTGGGGCTGTTCCTCGTGGACAAGCGCGCCCTCCCGGCGGACCGCTTCCGGCATCTGCCGAAGGTCCCGACGCTCGGCCTGCGTGGCAACGACCTGAGCGGAATCGCCTTCGACGGCTGCGAGATCCCCGCCGGTGCGCAGGTGGGCGAGGCGGGCCGCGGGGTGGAGATGCTGCTGTCCGCTTCCTCCTACGTACGCGTGCTGGCCTGCGGAATCGCCCTGGGCGCCGCCGACGGGGCGGTGCGCATCGCGGTCGCCTGGGCACGCGAGCGCAGACTGTACGGCCGGGAACTGCTGGCGTTGCCGGCCGTACGGGAACGGCTGTCGGCGGCCTGCACGGACCTTCTGACGGCGGAGTGCGTCGCAATCTCGGCCGCCCGCGCGCTGACGTTCGGCGCGGACCGGGCCCGTCTGTGGTCCTCGGTCGCCAAGTACGTGGTGCCGCTGCTGTGCGAACGGGCGGTACGGAATGCGGCGCGGGTGCTGGGCGCCCGGTTCTATCTGCGGGAGGGGGCGGCCTC
Source organism: Streptomyces gilvosporeus (assembly GCF_002082195.1). GTDB lineage: Bacteria > Actinomycetota > Actinomycetes > Streptomycetales > Streptomycetaceae > Streptomyces > Streptomyces gilvosporeus. The sequence goes on from NZ_CP020569.1 coordinate 1,388,855, forward strand.
GGGCATGCTCCAGAAGTTTGCGCGCGATCTCGCCGCGACCGGCATCGTGGACGGGACCTCCATGGTGCAGCTGCACCTCATCGCCTCCGCGCTCAGAAGCGTGACCGCCCCGCACCCGGGGAACCGGGGCACCGCCCTGAACCTGGAGGGCCTGTTCTCGCCGGCCACACCGGCACCTTTGTGGCACCCCCGGCGCACCGGGCCGGCGCTGGGCCCGGTCGTGCGGGACGAGATCACCCAGGAGTGGCACGGCCCCTGCCTCGACGGCCGGTTCGCGCTCCTCGATGCCGAACGGACCGGCCTCATCCGCCACATCCGCGTGCTGACCTGGACCGACGGCCCACCCCGTGCCGCCTTCGCGCTGGCCCGCCGGCACTGCCTGCTGCACGCGGCCGCCGCCTGCGGGCACACGTGGGTGCACCACCGCCGGCTCCTGGACCCCGAACTGGCCGCCCCCCACTGGCCGGCCGCGTGCTGGGACCGGCTGCTGGCGATGCTCGGTCGCACTCCCCCGGGGCCCTCCGCCGCCGCGTGCGAGGAGGACCTCGTCAACTGGCTCGTGCGCACCTGCGACGAGCGCCGCTGGCCCTCGCTGATTCCCCCGCAACCACCAGCGAGCAAGGGATGACTCCATGGACAGAGCAACGGCCGCGGCGGCACTGCGGTCCGGTGACGCGGACCGCTCCGCCCACGCCGCCGCCTACCTGCGCGCACTGCTCGCGGGCTGCCTCGGCACCACACCCGACCACGTCACGCTCGAACGGCCCCTGGAGGCGCAGGGCTTCGATTCCGTGACCGTCGCCGGTATCTCGGTGCTCATCGAGGAGGACCTGGGAGTCCGCGTGCCGATCGCCGAACTCGCCAGGACCGGCCTGGGGGAACTCGCCCGTCGCCTGGCATCCGCCACCCGCACGGATGAGGGGGAGGCCGGCGCCGATGGCCCTGTGGACCGCTCACGATGACCTGGCGGCCCTGGTGCGCGAGCGCTGGGGTGCGCTGCTGGCCAGGGTGAACGCCGATGTGTCCGAGCGGTACGCGGCCGGTGAACCGCTGCCCCGGTGGTTCGCGAAGGCCGCGGCCGACTCCGGCCTGACCTCGTTCGCGGTGCCGCGCGAAGCCGGCGGGCAGGGCGCCGGACCCCGCGCGTGGGGGAGGGTCCTGGAGGAGATCGGCTATCTGTGCGAGGACGATGCGGTGCCGTACACGGTGAGCATGCAGGCGGGCATCGCGACGGCGCTGTGGGAAGCGGACCGCCGCGCGCCGGCCCGGCGGTATGTGCCGCCGATCGTCGAGGGGACCTCGCTGGCGGCCCTGGCGTACTCCGAGGACGCGGACCCGTTCGCGCCGTCCACGCTGCTGCACCACACCGGCGACGGCTTTCTGCTCACCGGGCACAAGACCCATGTCAGCGGCGCCGCGCTGGCCGACGTCTTCCTCACCTACGCCCGCGACGACAACGGCGACATGGTGGCCCTGATCGTGGAGCGCGACGACCCCGGGGTGCGGCTGGGGCCCACCGCGTCCGTGGGGCACCGCACCAACGGCCCCCGCACGCTGACTTTTCGCGACACCCCCGTCCCGGCCGACCGGATCGTGGCCGCGCGGGACGGACTGGGCCATGCGCAGTGCTTCCTCAACGCGCGGCGCCTGGTGGCCGCGTGCGGGCCGCTGGGCCGGGCCCGCGCACTCCTGGAACGGTGCGCGCGCCGCACGGCCAGCACCACCCGCTACGGACGCCCGCTGTCCGAACTACCCAACGTACAAGGCGCGTTGGGGCGGATGTACATCGCGCTGGAGGCCGCGCAGGCGATGCTCCACCGCGCCTTCGACCGCGCCGAAAGCGGCCGGTGCGATCCCCTCTTCGACCCCGTCGTCACGGCCGCGAAGCACTTCGTCGTCGAGCAACTCCGTTTCGTCACCGACCAGTCCTTCCGGGTGCTCGGCGGCCATTCCTGCTACGGGGATCCGCGCTACGGCAGGGCGCTGCGCGACGTCACCGACCTGATCGTGGCCGCCGGAGCGCAGGACACCTTGGAAGTGCTGCTGGGGACGGTGGCGGTATCGGCCTGCCACACCTCTTCGCGAAAGGACGACCCGTCATGAAGCTGCACTTCACCGGCACCTTGCAGCGTTTCGTCGACTTCGACCCCGTGCTCACCCTCCCCGCCGGGACCCTCGCCGAGACGCTGCGCCGGGCGGAGGAACGCTATCCGCGGCTGCGGCCGGTACTGCGCGACAACGGCGGACGGCTGCGCCGGACGCACCGGGTCGTGCTCAACGGCGAACTGCTGGCTTCGCCGGACGACGACCTGATGCTCCGGGACGGCGACACGGTGGAGATCCTCACCGCCATCGCCGGAGGCTGAACCGCACCCCTCCCCGGAGCCCTCGGCCTCAACCGAGGCGGCGGGCCGCCGCGGAAATGGTCCGCGCGGTCCGGTGCACCTGATCGATCATCGCCGTCACCCCGAGGGCCGCGGCGCCCGCGGCGATCTCCACCGCGGCGACCACCCGGCCCGTGCGGCCGACCACCGGAGCGGCCGCGCAGATCACACCGGGCTGGCACGCGGCGGCCAGGACGGCGACCCGGCGGCGCCGGATATCGGCCAGACACCGCTCCAGCCCCGCATGCGGCGCGGCCCCGGCGCCGTCGGGCCGTACGGTCCGGGAGAAAGCCAGCAGCACACGACCGGCAGCCGTGAGCCGCGCCGGCAGCCGCTCGGCGTCGACGAGACCGTCGTCCGCCCGGCCGGGCCCGTAGATCCGCTCCAGGAACACCACCTCGTCGCCCACGAGAATGCACAGACTGACCATCTGGTGCGTCTGCTCGTACAGCTCGACCAGATGCGGCAGGAAGCACCGCCGCGGCAGCGCGAAGGGATCCCGGCCGGGCGCGGGGGCCCGCAGCGGGGGCGCGGCCGGTCCGAGCGCATAACCGGCGTCGCCCCGGCGCACGAGGCCGATGCCGCACAACGCGGCCAGCAGTCGGTGAACCGTGGTCTTGGGCAGACCGGTCCGGCAGGTCAGCTCCGCAAGCGACATCGGCATGCGCGCCTGCGCCAGTTCGGCCACGATCACGCCGACTCGGTGCACCACACCGGTGGCCTCGGCAGCGCCGACCGCCAGTACAGGCCGACATCCGACGTCATCCGTCCCCTCCGTCGTACCCATGCCAACTGCCCCATCCGTCTCTCCTGGCGGCACGCGAATTACGCACCCGCTGCGGGGTCAGGGCGTGCGTATCGCCGCGGAGGGGAGGAGCGGCGCGGAGGCCGGGCTGGAGGGGGAGTAGGCGGGGGCAGGCGTACCGACGGACGCTGCGATGTTCATGTGCGTTCCCCCATCGACCTGCGGGAACCGGACCGACCGAGTCCAGTCGACTCCCGCCCCCGGCCCGGAGACAACCCCCGGGCCGCGGCGCACAGAGGCACGCGGCGCGACCGGGGCGCGCGCAGACACAAAGGGACCTACGAGGTGGGCTCCCTTCGCCGGCATTGTCCGGATCAGGTGCTAGGGGTCGCCGTCCGGTCTTCCGACCTTTCAGCCTCTCAGCCCGACCCTTGCTCGCGTCCCGACGAGTCACAATCCCTCGCCAAGAACGCTGCGGTCGAACTCCCTCGCTCGCCCCGTAGGCCGCTTATCAGGATACTCCGGACAAAAAGGCATGCCAAGAGGCTGGCTGCGAAGCGTTCGGTCCTGCACTTCGATCATGCACTTCGGTCATACACCCCGGTCATGCGCGGGGCGCGTGCGCGGCGGGGAGCCGCTCCGTGCCGCCGGCGGCGCCGAAGGGGAGGAAGACGGTGCGGGTGGCGAGGAGCCAGGTGCCGTCGACCCTGCGGAAGGTGTCCTCGTAGTGGCCGACGTTGGTCGGGATGCGGGGCTCGACCATTCCGCCGCTGTAGCCGTCGACCCGGTACGTCGTCAGGTAGGAGAGGGCGCGGGCCTCCGTCGCGGACTCCACGGTGACCAGGATGTTCGTCATCAGACGGCGCGAGAGCCGGTCCGCCGGGCGGGAGGCGAAGTAGGTGTGCAGGGCCTCCCGGCCCGCGATACGGCGGTCGCCGTGCGGCCAGTGCCAGATGCCGTCGTGCGTGAACAGCTCCGCCACCGAGCCCGGTTCGCCGAGGTCGAGACGGTGCACGAAGTCCACGATGATCCGCTCACAGGCGCGTTCCGCGAGCATCCGGTCGAGGGGGGTGAGGATCTTGTCGTCCATACCCCTTTCTATCAACTTTTTCTCTCAACTCGGCCGGAACACCGCCCCGTTGGCCGCAGCGGCAATCATCAGCCCGGCGGTTGCGCGGGAAGGCTCACCACGAACTGCGTACGCCCGGGGCGGCTCGTCACGGTGACCGTGCCGCCGTGGGCGGTGGCCACGGCCTGCACGATGGCGAGCCCCAGGCCGGTGCTGCCCGCGGCGCGGGAGCGGCTGTGGTCCGCGCGTACGAAGCGGCCGAAGATCTCGGGTTGGATGTCGGCCGGGATTCCCGGGCCGTTGTCCGCGACGGTCAGCCGGGTGCCGCGCTCGTCGGCCGCCAGTTCCACACTGACCGTCGTCCCCGCCGGTGTATGCGTACGGGCGTTGACCAGCAGGTTTCCGATCACCTGATGCAGTCGGTGCGCGTCGCCGGTGACGGTCACCACCGTCTCGGGAAGATCCAGCAGCCACCGGTGATCGGGGCCGGCCGCCCGCGCATCGTCCGTCGCATCGAGCACCAGGCGGGTCAGATCCACCGGCTGGTGTTCGAGGGCGCGGCCCGCGTCGAGCCGGGCGAGCAGCAGCAGATCGTTCACCAGGCTGCTCATCCGTTCCGACTCGGCCCCGATACGCTCCAGGGCGCGCCGGACCTCGCCGGGCACCGGCCCCTTGTGCCGGAGGGCGAGTTCCGCATGGCCGCGGACGTTGGCCACCGGGGTGCGCAGTTCATGGCTGGCGTCGGCGGCGAAGTGCCGTAGCCGCTCCTCGCTCGCATGGCGGCGCTCCAGGGCGTTGCCGACGTGGCCGAGCATACGGTTGAGGGCGGTGCCCACCTGCCCGACCTCGGTGCGCGGATCGGTCACCGGTACCGGCGCCGGCATCTCCACCTCGCCGCTGGCCAGCGGCAGTTCGGCCACGCTCGCGGCGGTGGTGGTGACGCGCCGCAGCGGTCGCAGCGACAGCCGTACCCACAGCGCGCCCATGACGCCGGCGACCAGGAGCGCGCCGCCGAAGACCGCGGCCTCCACCGCTTCCAGGCGGTGCACCGTCTCCTCCACCGGATGCAGCGGCAGGCCGGTGATCAGGACATCGCCGTCGTCGCCGGGCACGGCGGTGACGCGGTAGCGCCCGAGTGCGGACAGCCGGACGCCGTGGCCGGTGCCGTCGGCGGGGAGGGCCGCCAGCGCCCGGCGGTCACCGTCGGTGAGCGGCACCCTCGTGTCCGCCGCCGCACGCACCACCGCCGCCTGGGTGGCGGTGCCGCGCAGCAGCCGGGCGCCGAACGTGCCCTCGGACTGGCCCCGGGTGTCGGGCCGGTTGTCCGCATCGGGCCGCTTCTCGTGCTCCAGACTCGTCGCGAACCGCCCGGCGGAGGCGGAGAGCTGCTGGTCCACGCGGCGGACCAGGAATCCCTGGAGCGCGAGGACCGTGGTCACCCCGACGGCGAGGCAGACGAGCGCCAGCAGCGCGACCAGCCCCGCGGTGAGCTGGCTGCGCAGCGTGCGCGGCGGCCGGATCATGACGACTCCGGTGTCCGGATCATGACGACTCCGGTTTGAGGACGTATCCGACCCCGCGGACGGTATGGATCATCGGGGTCCGTCCGGCGTCGATCTTCTTGCGCAGATAGCTGATGTAGAGCTCGACGACATGGGAGCGGCCACCGAAGTCGTAGGACCAGACCCGGTCGAGGATCTGCGCCTTGGACAGCACCCGCCGCGGATTGCGCATCAGGAATCTCAGCAGCTCGAACTCGGTACGCGACAGCTCGACGAGCTCATCGCCGCGGATGACCTCCCGGGCCTCCTCGTCCATCACCAGGTCGCCGACGACCAGCCGGTCCCCGTCCGGCTCCCGGGCCATGCCGGCCCGGCGCAGCAGTCCGCGCAGCCGCGCCAGCACCTCTTCCAGGCTGAACGGCTTGGTCACATAGTCGTCGCCCCCGGCGGTGATGCCTGCGATCCGGTCCTCGACGGAGTCACGGGCGGTCAGGAAGAGGACACAGACCGTCTCCAGCTCTTGGCGCAGCAGGTGCAGCACTCGCAGGCCGTCCAGGTCGGGCAGCATCCAGTCCAGGACGACGGCGTGCGGGCGGAAGGTACGGGCGAGGGTGAGCGCCCCGGCTCCGTCGGCCGCGCTGCGGACCTGCCAGCCCTCGCTCGACAGGGCGCCGCAGAGCACTTCGGTGAGGTCCGGCTCGTCGTCGACGACCAGGACGCGTACCGGTGAACCGTCGGCGCTGCGCAGGTGGGCGGGGGTGCGATGGGGGTGCATGGTCGCTCCAGCATGCCTCGCGGGACGGCGTGGCGGGGCCCGGGCGGCTCTGAATCTCCTGTGAATCGCCTCTCAGCGATCCGCTCAGAGATTCCTGAGAGGTTGCGCTGCGACGCTCGCGCCATGAGCACGCTTTCGCACCCCCGCCGCGATGCCGTCCGCCGCGGCGCGCCCCGCCGGCCGCCGCACCTGGCGCCGCTGCTCGTCCTGGGTGCCGTCTGGGCGGGCGCCGCCGGTGTGCTCGCCCTGTGGTGGACGGGTACGGCGTCGGTGGTGGGGCCGGCGGACTGGCTGACCGGCGCCGGCCGGATCACCGGTCTGCTCGCCGGCTACGCCTGTGCGGTGCTGGTCGCCCTCATGGCACGGGTTCCGCTGCTGGACCACACCCTCGGCACCGACCGGCTGGCGCGCTGGCATGCGCACGGCGGCCGCTACACGCTCTCCCTGGCTCTCGTCCACACCCTGCTGATCATCTGGGGGTACACGCTCACCTCCCACAGCGGCGTGGTCGACGAGACCACCACGCTCGTCCTGGACTTTCCGGACATGCTCAAGGCGACCGCGGGTTTTCTGCTGCTGGTCGCCACCGGCATCGTCTCGGCACGGGCCGCCCGCCGCCGGATGAGCTACGAAACCTGGCACTACCTCCACTTCGCCACGTATCTCGCCGTCTTCCTCACCTTCGGGCACCAGCTCTCCAACGGCGCCGACTTCGTGGGCCGGCGGCCCGCCCAGCTCGCCTGGTACGCCCTGTACGGGGCGGTGGCGGCGCTGATCCTCTGGTACCGCTTCGTGGTTCCCGTACGCCGGGCCCTGCGCCACCGGCTCCGCGTCGCCGACGTCCGCCCGGAGGCGCCGGGTGTGGTGTCGGTCCATCTCACCGGTGAGCGGCTGACCGAACTGGGCGCCCGGCCGGGCCAGTTCTTCCGCTGGCGCTTCCTGGCACCCGGCCTGCGGTGGACCGCCAGCCCCTACTCGCTGTCCGCGCCGCCGCTCCCCCACGAGCTGCGCATCACGGTCAAGGCGGCCGGCGGGCACAGCGCGGCGCTGGCCCGGCTGCGGCCCGGAACCCGGGTGTGGGCCGAGGGCCCGTACGGCGCCTTCACGGCGAAGCGCCGCAGCCCGGAAAAGGTGCTGCTGCTGGCGGGCGGCGTGGGCATCACCCCGCTGCGCGCGCTCTTCGAAACCCTGCCCGGCGAGGTCACGCTCCTGTACCGGGCGCGGCGCCCCGAGGACCTGGCGCTGCGCGGCGAGCTCGATGCGATTGCCGCCGCCCGGGGCGCGGTCGTCCACTACTCCGTCAGCGAACCGGCCGCCTACTCCACGCCGTTGACGGCCCGCGCCCTGAGCCGCCTGGTACCGGATCTCGCCGCCCACGAGGTGTATCTGTGCGGCCCGCCCGGTATGACCGAGGCCGCGCGGCGTGCCCTGCGCGGCGCCGGTGTGCCGCGGCGCCATATCCACCACGAGTCGTTCGAGTTCTGAGGAGTCCCCCGCGTGCGCCGAGTCGTTGTGACCGCAGCGTCGACCAGCACCCTGGTCGTCCTGCTGCTCGCCCTCAAACCGCACCACACCGCGGGCCCGGTCGGCGCCGCGGGGCCCCCGGGCGTCGCGCCCGCCCCGACGCCCACCGGGCATCCGCACAAGGGCACCCACCCGGCCGGCGGCACGTTCACCGGCGCCCCGATCCGCACCACCTACGGCACCGTGCAGGTCGCGGCCACCGTCAAGGCGGGGACGCTGACCGCGGTCAAGGTGCTCCGCGCTCCGTCCGGGAACGGCCGGGACCGGGAGATCGCCGGTTACGCCCTACCGCGTCTGACGCAGGAGGCGCTGAGCGTGCACAGCGCCCATATCGACGCGGTGTCCGGCGCCAGCTATACGAGCGCGGGCTATATCCGGTCCCTGCAAAGCGCCCTGGACCGGGCCGGTGTCTGAGGACCGGTGCGGTCTGCGCCATGTCGAGCACGCGATGGGCACGGTGTTCTCGTTCGACATCCGCGACTCCCGCACCGCCGCCATCGAGGCCGCCCTGAGCGACGCCGTCGCCTGGCTCCATCATGTCGACGCGGTCTTCTCCACCTACCGCAGCGACAGCGCCATCAGCCGACTGGGGCGCGGCGAGATCGCACTCGACGCCTGCTCGTCCGAGGTACGTGAGGTCCTGGACCGGTGCGCACGGGCAACGCGCGCCACCGACGGATGGTTCAGCCCCACACCCGGCGGCGCCCTGGATCCCTCCGGTCTGGTGAAGGGATGGGCCATCGAACGCGCCTGGCAGATGCTGCGCGCGGCGGGGGCGCGCCACTTCTGTGTCAACGGCGGCGGCGATCTCCAGTTCAGCGGGGAGTCCGCGCCCGGCACACCGTGGCGCATCGGTATCGCCCACCCGCTGCGCCCCGGCGAGCTGTACGCCGTCGTCACCGGCAACGACCTGGCCGTCGCCACCTCGGGCACCGCCGAACGCGGCGCCCACATCCTCAACCCCCACACCGGAGCTCCGGCCGCGGGACTGGCCTCCGTCACGGTGGTCGGCAGCCGGCTGACCCCGACCGACGTCTTTGCCACGGCGGCCTTCGCCATGGGCGAGCGGGCGCGGGACTGGCTCGAACACCTCGACGGCTACGAGGGCTTCGCCGTCCTGCCCGACGGCCGGTCGTGGCGCACGCGGGGCTTTCCGGGGCGGTTCACCGACACATAGCCCCGCCGTGTTCACTCCTCGACGAGGGTCGCGAACCCCGCGCACAGCAGGCGGACGCTCCGTTGGAACGTCTCGTCCCGGCTCAGCCGCGGCATCCGCTCGATGAGCAGCGGAAAGCGCGTGCGCAGATCGGCGTAGACCTCGGCGGTGACGGGCGGCGTCGGGGAGGTGTCGCGTTCCTGGAGGACGAATCCGGTGACATGGCTGAGCAGGGTGTCGGCCGCGACGATGCAGTGCGCGGCGGGCACACCCGCGTCCAGGAGGGTCTGGAGCAGACGCTCCATCAGGGACAGCGCGCCGGAGCTCAGCATTCCGGGGCTGTCCGCCAACAGCACGGCGCCGCCCGGGTGTTGCCGGATGCTGTGGCGCAGCGCCGTGGCCTGGGCGGCGATCTCGTCGTGCCAGGTCGCCTCGGGCGGCAGGGCGGCGAGGGCGGCGGTACCGGCGTCGTACGCCCGCCGGCAGACGCGGTCGGCCATCAGCGCGAGCAGTTCGTCCTTGCCGCGTACGTGGTAGTAGAGGCTGCCCGCGTGCGCGCCGAGTCGTTCGGCGACCCGGCGCATGGACAGGCCGTGGTAGCCGACCTCGGCGAACGTGGCCATACCGGCGTCGACGATCCGCTCCTTGGTGAGCTTCATGCGCTCCACCGTACAACGAGATTCAAACGCCGTTTGAAATTTTTCAAACGCCGTTCGAAGCACGTGCTAGCCTCACCGCATCGATTTCGAACAGTGTTTGAAAGGGGGCGGACATGGGGGGACTGCTGTTCAACGCGACCACGGCCGCACTGATGGTGATGATGATCAACTGTGGGCTCGGAGTGATCGGGCGTGACACCTTGCGCGCACGCCCCGTCCCGTGGGCCGCGGTCGGCCTGACGGCGCTGGCGGTGGGCGGCGTCGTGCTCCAGCTGTGCTGGTCGGGCGCGATGGCCGCGCTCGACGACGATCCCGCCAAAACCGGCTGGTGGCGGGTGTTCACCTCGGTCTTCCTGCAGAACGGCGGCATCGGGGGCGCGGCCTGGAACATCGCCACCCTCGCCGCCGTGGCCGCCCTCGCGCAGTGGTTCTGGGGCGGCCCGCTGACCGTCTTCTTCTTCCTCGCCGGCATCCTCCTGCCGGAGCGGATCGACGCCCTGCTCGGCCTGGGCGGCGGCTCCAGCACCGACCCCCGGAACTTCGCGGGCAGTTCCGGCGCCACCTACTTCCTCGGCGCCACCCTGGCCCTGGCCCTCCTGACCCGCACCCGGGTCACCAAGCAGCGGGTCCTCGCGGTGGCCGTTCCGGCGCTCGGCCTGCTGATGTGGTGTGCCCAGGAGAACGGCCACGGCCTGGTGAGCGTGTACGGATGCGCGCTCGGCGCCCTGGCCTGGACGGTGCGCCGCCGGCTGCCGCGCCCGGCCGACGAGCCCGCGGTCTGAGCCTGCGCGGACAGCCGCTCCACGACTGGCAGCCGTGATCCGGCCCGAGGATGCTTGAGCGTGTGGCACACGCGACAGAGCGGGAGCGGGCACGTGAGAGCACCGAGGGTGGGGCGCACCACCGTCGGACGCTGGTGTCTGCGCCACCTCCAGCTGCTGCCCGTCGCCATCCTCGTCGTCGGTGCCCTGATCGACTACAACACTCCCCCGCATTTCAGTGCGGAGGCGTTCTACACGGCCGCGCCGATGACCGCCGCCGCGCTGCTGTCGTTGCGCGCGACGATCCTGGCGGGTCTCGGCGCCTGTGCCGCCGACGTCGCGCTCCTCGCCCACTTCGGCTTCATCGGGGAGGCCGGTGGGCTGAGTGAGCTGGCGGCGGTCATGACCGTCTCGGCCTTCGCCATCGTGGTCAACCGCCTCATGTACTACAGCAACGTGCGGCTCCGGTCCGCCCGCAGAATCGCCCTCGCCGTGCAGCGCGCCGTACTGCCGCAGCTGCCGACCTCGATCGGTCCCCTGCGGATCGCGGTGCGCTACCGGGCCGCGGCGAAGGACGCACAGATCGGCGGCGACCTGTACAGCGCGCAGGACACTCCGTACGGCGTGCGCTGTCTGGTCGGCGATGTGCGAGGCAAGGGCATGGACGCGGTCAGGGTGGTGGCCGTGGCCATGGGGGTGTTCCGGGAAGCCGCCGAGGAGGAACCCACGCTCGTCGGGATCGCCGCCAGGCTGGAGCGGGCGCTGCTGCGGGAGAGAGCGCGGCGCACGGGACCCGAGCGGACGGAGGGGTTCGTCACCGGCATTCTCGTCGAGATTCCGCACCGCGGCGAGGAACTGCGGCTGGTCAACCGCGGCCACCCGGCGCCGCTGCTGCTGCACGCCGGCCGGGTGCACAGCGCGGAACCGTCCGAACCGGCCCTCCCCCTGGGCCTGGCGGAACTGGGCGCCGACCAGGACCGGGCCGAGACGGTGCCCTTCCCCCTGGGATCGACCCTCCTCCTGTACACCGACGGCCTGAACGAGGCACGCAACCGCGCCGGGCGCTTCTACGACCCCGCGGCCCGGCTGGCCGGACGCGACTTCCCCGGACCCGACGAGCTGCTCGACACCCTCCTCACCGAGGTCAGCCACCACACCGGCGGGCGCATCACCGACGACCTGGCACTGCTCGCGGTCACCCACGGCAGCGGGTGACCGCGGAACGCCGAGGGCCCGTGCAAGGGGTCGGGGCGCCGGACTTTGTATCCGGTGGGTATCAGGGAGCGCTTCGTCGTCCATCGAATCGGGCGCCGGGCCACGGCGAAGGGCGGCCCGGCACGGTGTCTCCCGTATCGTTTTTCGGGTCGTCGGCCGCGCCTGCCCGGTGAGTGCAGCCGGGACCGCCGTCTCCCCCGACCCGCCCGAACAGGAGTCATCCGCCCGTGTCCTCGTCCGCCCCGGCTGGGGTCTCTTCGCGACCTGTGCGCGTGCTGCTGGTGGAGGACGACGAGCTGATGCGCCGGTCCTTCACCGTCGCCCTGGAGCGCTACGGATACGAGATGAAGGCCGCGGCCGACGGGCTCTCGGGGCTGGAGCTCTTCCGGGACGAGGACTTCGACCTGCTGATCCTGGATGTGATGCTGCCCGGTCTGGACGGGATCGGCCTGTGCCGCAGAGTCCGGGAGACGAGCCTGGTACCGGTGCTGATGATGTCCGCCCGTGGCGACGGGCTCGATGTCGTCGCCGGTCTGGAGGCCGGGGCGGACGACTACGTGGTCAAGCCCGTGGACACCTACGTCCTCGTGGCACGCATCCGCTCGCTGCTGCGGCGGGCGACCTACGCACCCGTCCCGGGACCCGGACGCGCCGCGGGCGAGGCGTCGCCGCCCGAGGCGGACGTGCTGGTCTTCGGGGACCTGACCCTCGACACCGCCGGTATGGAGGTGTTCGTCTCCGGAAGCCCGGTGGCGCTGACCCCGACCGAACTGAAGCTGCTCCTGGAGTTCGCCGCCCACCCCGGCGTCGTACTGGAGCGGCACACCCTGCTGCGTGAGGTGTGGGAGTACGGCTGGGACGGCGACAGCCGGGTCGTGGACCTGTGTGTGCAGCGGCTGCGCAGGAAGCTGGGCCGGGACCGGATCGAGACGGTCCGCGGCTTCGGCTACAAGCTGAGGCGCTGAGGCCGGTGCGTCCGTTCCACCGGCTGCGGCCGGACCTCGCGTCCCTGCGCTGGAAGATCGCCGCGCTGGCCGCGGCCACCGCCTGCCTGGTCGTGGCCGCGGTGGGCGTGCTGGTGCACCTGTGGACCGCGCAGGACATCCGCTCCCGGGCCGAGGCACAGGCGTTCAACGGCGTGTACTCGGCCATGGACGTCTACCGCCGTACCGGAACACTGGCGGACGGCGCCGAGCTCGATCCGGCCGACCTGCCCGCCGCCCTGCGCCACCCGGCCGACGACAAACGGCACACGGCCTACGACGGGCACGTCGACGCGGGCGCGAACGCGGGGCCGACCATGTGGGCCGCCCAGCGGACCGGCGGCCCCGGCAGCCGGGTCCTGGCCATCCGCGTCAACATGAGCAACGACTTCCACACGCTGCGCCAACTCGACGTGACCATGGCGGTCGCCTCGCTGGCCGCGCTCGCGGCGGCCGCGCCCCTCGCGGTCTACGGGGCCGGGCTGCTCGCCCGCAGGCTGCGGCGGGTCTCCAAGACCGCGGGCCGGATCTCCGCCGGGGACCTCGACGCCCGGACCGGGCCCACCAAGGGCCGCGACGAGGTGGCCGACATCGCCGCCACCGTCGACCTCATGGCCGACAGCCTCGGCCAACGGCTGCGCACCGAGCGGCAGTTCACCGCGGATGTGGCCCACGAGCTGCGCACCCCCGTCGGCGGTCTGCTGGCCGCCGTCGACCTGCTGCCGCCCGGTGAGACGGAGGATCTGCTCCGTGCCCGGGTGCGCGATCTGCGCGGTCTGGTCGAGGACCTGCTGGAGATCTCGCGGCTGGACGCGGGCGCCGAACAGCCGATCCGTGCCCGGGTGCCGCTCGGCGCCGTCGTCTCCGAGGCCGTGACGCGCACCGGCCTCGACACCGAGGTCACCGTTGCGGAGGTCATCGGTGGTGAGGACATCGGAGGCGAGGTCATCGGTGGTGAGGCGGACGCCGCTCGCACCGTGGAGACCGACCCGCGCCGCCTGGAGCGGATCGTCGGCAATCTCGTCGTCAACGCCCACCGGCACGGCGACACACCGGTGCGGGTCATCGTAGAGGGCCGTACGGTCGTCGTACGCGATCACGGCCCCGGCTTCCCGAAGGACCTGCTGCTGCACGGCCCGCGCCGCTTCCACACGGGCGCCACGGAGCGCGGCTCCGGCCACGGCCTGGGCCTGACCATCGCCCTGGGACAGTCCCGGCTGCTGGGCGCCGAGCTGCGCCTGGACAACGCCCCGGACGGCGGCGCCGTCGCCACCCTGCGCCTGCCGGACTGACCGCCCGGCGCCCGGCCCCCGCAGAACCACCCCCTACAGAACTGATACGAAGCGGCACGATCGCCGATACACGGCGGCGCGGGCCCCCGATACGTTCGCCGGACACCCTTCGACGTGCACCCTTCCGCACCCGAAGAGGAGTCCCCCGTGACCGCCAACTCCCCTGCCCCGTACGCGCTGCACACGACGCCCGGGATCGCGGCCGCCGCCACCGACCTGACGAAGGTCTACGGCAGCGGCGACACCCGGGTCGTAGCCCTGGACAACGTCAGCATCGACTTCCGGGAGGGCGAGTTCACCGCCATCATGGGCCCCTCCGGCTGCGGCAAGTCCACCCTGATGCACTGCGCCGCCGGTCTCGACTCGCCCAGCTCCGGCTCCGTACGCATCGGCACCACCGAACTGAGCACGCTCAACGACCGGCAGCTCACCCAGCTTCGCCGCGACCGGATCGGCTTCATCTTCCAGGCGTTCAACCTGCTGCCGACGCTGACCGCCCTGGAGAACATCATCCTGCCCGCGACCATCGCCGGACGCCGGCCCGACCCGCAGTGGCTGGACCGCGTGGTCGCCATGGTCGGCCTCTCCCACCGCCTCGGCCACCGGCCCGCACAGCTGTCCGGCGGGCAGCAGCAGCGCGTCGCGGTGGCCCGGGCCCTCGCCGCACGGCCCGCGATCATCTTCGGCGACGAGCCCACCGGCAACCTCGACTCCCGCGCGGGGGCCGAGGTCCTCGGCTTCCTGCGCGACTCGGTACGCGAACTCGGCCAGACCGTCGTCATGGTGACCCACGACCCGGTCGCCGCCGGCTACGCCGACCGCGTCGTCTTCCTCTCCGACGGCCACCTGGTCGACGAGATGACACAGCCCACACCGGACCGGGTCCTGAACCGGATGCCGCGTGCTTCCGGGGGCGGTCACACCGGCTGACCCGTGCCCGCGCCGCACATCCCCGCGTTCCCGATAAACCCCGTTCCCCAAAACCCTCGTTCCGGAAAGCCGCCCATGCTGAGAACAGCCCTGCGCAACGTCCTGGCCCACAAGGCCCGTCTGGTCATGACCGTCCTCGCGGTCTGCCTGGGCGTCGCATTCGTCTCCGGCACCCTCGTCTTCGCGGACTCGACCGCCGCGGCCTACCGCGCCGCCGCGTCGAAGGACTTCGCCGATACCGCGGTCACCGTGACCCCGAAGGACCCCGTGCCGGGGGCCGCCGCCAACCAGCGCACCGGCGTGCTCGACGACGCCCTCGCGCGGAGACTCGCCGGCGTACCCGGTGTCGCCGCCGTGCACCCCTCCGCCGACGGCTCCGCCACCCTGAACGCCGCGGACGGCACCCCGCTGCGCGTCAGGACGGGCGCGAACCTGGCCGCCGCCTACGTCCCCGGCAAGGACGGCAAGGACAGCCGCTCCCCCCTGATCAAGGGCCACGCCCCGGCCCACAGCGAGGAAATCGCCGTGGACACCGGCACCGCCGCCGCCGGCCACTTCCGCATCGGCGACACGATCACACTGGCCACCGACGGGCCGGTCATGACGAAACGGCTCGTCGGCATCGTCAGCACCAAGGACACCCGGGTGACCGCCGGCGGCACCCTCACCCTGTTCGACAAGGCCACCGCCCAGCGCCTGTTCGCCACACCGGGCCACTACACCGGCATCGATCTGTCCGCCACGCCCGGCACCGACCCGTCCGACCTCGCCCAGCGGGTCACCGCCATGCTCCCGGCCCACCAGGCCGAGGCCACCACCGGCACCGCCCAGGCCGACCAACAGGCCCGCTACGTCAACGTCCTGACCCGGGGCTACGAGAAGATCCCGATGGTGTTCGCCGGAGTCTCGCTGTTCATCGGCTCGTTCCTGATCATCAACACCTTCACCATGCTCGTCACCCGGCGCACCCGCGAGATCGCACTCCTACGGGCGATCGGCGCCACCCGCCGTCAAGTGGTCCGCTCCGTCCTCCTGGAAGCCCTCCTGGTCGGCCTCGCCGCATCGGCAGCCGGTTTCCTCCTCGGCCTCGGCATCGCCGCCGCCCTGCCCGACGTCCTGAGCAGCGAAACGGACACACTGCCCCACGGCCCCCTGGTGATCGGCCCGCGTCCCGTCGTCGCCGCGCTCGCGGTGGGCGTGGCAGTCACCGTCCTCGCCGCCTGGCTGCCCTCCCGCAGGGCAGCCCGCATCGCACCCGTCGAGGCGATGCGTACGGCGCACCAGCCGCCCACCGGCCGATCCCGCGGCCGCGCCCTCGCCGGCCTGGCGCTGCTCGTCCTCGGCACCGGCCTGCTGATCTCCCTCACCGGCGCGAAGGACGCATCCGAGGCGAACCTGCGCAGCGCGATGCTCGGCTGCGCCGTCCTCGTCGTCGCCCTGATCGTCCTCGCGCCGCTCCTCGCCCGCCCGGTGATCCGGCTGACCGGACGGCTGACCCGCCGCTTCGGGATCACCGGCCACCTCGCACAGCAGAACGCGCTGCGCGACCCACGGCGCACCGCCGCCACCGCCGCCACCCTGCTGGTCAGCACCGCACTGGTCACCGGCCTCGCCGTCCTCGGCAACTCCACCGGGCAGGCCCTCGACCGCCAGGCCGCGGCCGGTCTCAGCGCCGACTACGTCATCAGCACCGGCGACACCATGACCGGTATCGCCCCGGACGCCGTACGGCGGGTGGCCGACACCTCCGGGGTGCGGACCGCGAACGCCGTCACGGACTCCACCCTGGTCATCGGCGGCAGCGTCCGGAACATCTCCGGCATCGACCCCGGCACCGTGAACGACGTCATGCAACTCGCATTCGTCAGCGGCTCCGTCAAGGATCTCGGACCGGGCCGGATCGCCGTCTCCAGCTCCCTCGCCCGGGAAAACGGCCTGAGTACGGGCAGCCGGGTCAATACCCGCATCGGTCGACAGCAGGACTTCACCAAATACACCGTCGTGGGCGTCTACCAGGACAACCCCGTCGCCCACGACGCGCTGGGCGCCCGCAGCGAAGTACAGCGGAACGCCTTCCTGCCCCACTCCGTCCAGCGGATCCTCGTCCGCACCGACGGCGGCGCGATCTCCGCTGCCACCGAGGGCCGGTTGCGTACCGCTGTGGGCAACAACCCGCTGCTGAAGGTGCAGGACCGACCCGCACTCGTCCGGGAGACCGCCGGCACCATGAGCAATCTGCTGACCCTGATGTACGGGCTGCTCGCCATCGGCGTCGTGATCTCCTCGCTCGGCATCGTGAACACCCTGGCCATGTCGGTCGCCGAACGCACCCGCGAGATCGGCGCGCTGCGTGCCCTCGGCATGGACCGCGCCGGGATCCGCCGGATGATCCGCCTGGAGGCGGTGACCGTCGCCGCGTTCGGCACGCTGCTGGGCCTGGCCGGCGGCCTGTTCGGCGCCTGGGCGGTCGGCGCGCTGGCCAACGGCGCGATGGAGCACTACTCCCTGGCGCTTCCCTGGGGGACGCTGCTCCTCGTCTGCCTGGTCTCCCTCACGATCGGCGCGGTCGCGGCCGCCGTCCCGGCCCGCCGGGCGGCCGCCCTGAGCCCGCTGGAAGCCGTCGCGGAGACGTAACCCGTCGCATCGGCCCGCGACGTGACGCGCATCACCGGCGATGACGTCACGATCGCGGGCCGCGTGCCGTCTACCCGGTGAATCTGGCTGAGCGCGGCCGTCGTTCCGCGCCGTCCGACCTGGAGAAGGGACACGACATGGAGACCCTGACGGTGCAACGTGTCATCGCAGCGCCGATCGCCGACGTCTTCGACTGGTGCGCCACGACCACCAACTACACCCGCTCCCCCTTCGTCCTCAAGGCACGCCTGGCCCGGCCCGGCGCGGGCGCACCCTACGGTGTGGGCGCCGTCCGGCAACACACATGGCTGATCGGCTGGTTCCGCGAACGCATCACCGTCTACAACCCGCCGTACGACTTCGACTACGCCGTCGACCGCAGCTTCCCGGCCGCCCGGCACGAACTCGGCCGTATGACGTTCGCCGAAGTCCCCGAAGGCACCCTCGTCACCTGGACGACCCGCTTCCAACTCCCCCTGCCCGTCATCGGCGCGCCCCTCACCCGGGCGTTCGCCAAACCCGTCATCGGCCATGTCTTCGGCAAGATCCTCGACGCCGCCGACGCCTCACTCACCGGCAGCCCGGCCGGCCACACCCGATGAGCGCCCGTACCGAAATGCCTGTTCCCGAAGCCCTGGCGCGTCTAGGCTCCAGGGATGACCTTGGAATGGGAACAGGTAATTGTTCACTCGGTGGATCCGGCGGCCTTGGGTAAGTGGTGGGCCGACGCGCTTGGTTGGGTTGTGGTCCACGCCTCGGATGACGAGTTCGAGATCCGCCCGGAGCCGGATCGCCTGCCCGGGTTGGACTTCGTCCGAATTGATGAGCACAAGAAGGCCAAGAGCCGACTCCATCTCGACTTCCGGCCCGACGACCAGGACGCCGAGGTGGCTCGTCTGTTGGCTCACGGCGCACAGCGCGTGGATATCGGCCAGGGCGATCAATCGTGGGTTGTCTTGGCAGATCCCGAAGGCAACGAGTTCTGCATCCTTGGCCAACGACGTCAATAATCGTCTGCTTTGATCCCGAATGAAGTGATCGACCCTGGCTTGATTGTGGTGTGGGGCCGGCAAACTCAGGCCCCACAATTCATTCGGTCAACACGCCCGGGCCACCATCACGTCATCCGGTCGATCAGCCTCTTGAGGAAGGTCTTCGTCTCCTCGGGCGTCTCCGCCGCGGTGCACAGGCGGTCCATGACCGCCGAGTACTGGTCGATCTCCTCCTGCTTGTCCAGGTAGAGCCCACCGGTGAGCTGCTCCAGATACACCTTGTCCGGCAGCTCCGGCTCGGGGAAGCGCAGGATGCTGATCGGGGACCCGGCCGCCGCATGCGCCCCCACGCTGAACGGGGCGACCTGCACCGTGACATGCGGCATCCGTTCCACCACGTCGAGAAGGTGCTCCAGCTGTGCGCGCATCACCTCGACGCCGCCGAACGTACGGCGCAGCACCGCTTCGTCCAGCACCGCCCACAGCTGGGGCGGCTCCGGGCGGCTCAGCAGCTCCTGGCGCTGT